>JAKAVY010000052.1 GCA_021827405.1 Thermoplasmata archaeon | reverse complement strand
AAGACCGCCCCGCTCCTTCGGCTCCGGCCCGACCGGACCACGGAAGGGCTCTACTCCGGCGTGGGGGAGATGGTCTACGCCGGGGACGATCCCCTTCCCGACCGCTGAGCGCGCTCGGGAGGCACCCGGGCGTCGGCCTCGACCTCCACCAGCATCGCCTCGTCGATGAACCGTGACACCTCGACCATCATGGTAGCGGGCCGGACCTCCCCGAACAGTTCGTGATGGGCCCGGGCGACGGCCTCCCAGGAGCGGATGTCCTTCACGTAGATCCGGGTCCTCACCACGTCGGTGATCTCCCCTCCCAGCGCCTCCACGGCCCGCCGGACGTTGGCCAGGGCCTGTCGCGTCTGGGCGAAGACGTCCGCTCCTCCGACGATCCGTCCCTCCCGGTCGGTGGCGGTGGTCCCCGAGACGAAGATTTCGTCCCCCGCCCGGACGGCCCGGGAATACCCTACCCGGGGCTCCCAGGGGGTCCCGGACGCGTAGAGGGTCCTGAAGGGGCGGGGCTCTCCCACGGGGGGGAAGCACCATTCCGCCGTATTTGGAGATACGTCCGGTGGCCCAAAGGGCCATGAGGCCCCACGAGGTGGGGCGCGCATGCCGTTCCCCGAACCGATCCGACGCCTGCCCCGGGCCTCGCTGCAGGAAGCCACCGTGTTCGTCCACGACGGGCCCGGGACCCAGGTGCTCTTCATCGAGGCCCCCGAGGACCGCCCGGTGACGGTCCCTACCCACACCCATGACGTGGAGTGGGGCTTCGTGGTCCGGGGGGAGATCCTCATGGACCTCAACGGACGCCCGGAATCCCACCCCGCCGGGTCTGAACACCTGATCCCTGCCGGGCTCCCCCACAGCTTCCGTTTCGCCCCGGGGACCGAGAGCGTCCATTACTTCGTGGAGAAGCGGATCGCGCTTCCCCCTCCCGCTCCTCCGAGGTGAGCCCGGGGCAGGCTTTTGACCTCCGGTCCGCTCGCGGGCGCGAGGGCGGCATGATCCTCGGCGCCCACATCGGCATCTCGGGAGGGCTCGCCCAGGCACCGGTGCAGGCCCGGGCGCTCGGCGCCGACGCCCTGCAGATCTTCTCGAAGAACCAGCAGCAATGGAGCGCGGCCCCCCTCGACCCTGCCGAGGTGGAGGGGTTCCGGGCCGCAGTCAAACGGGAGAAGATGCGCTCCGCTGCGGTCCACACTTCCTACCTGATCAACCTCGGGAGCCCCCAGCCCACCTTGCAGGAGCGTTCCCGGGAGGCGTTCCAGGAGGAGATCCAGCGGGCCGAGGCCCTGGGGATCCCGCTCCTGATCTTCCACCCGGGAGCCCACACCGGTTCCGGGGAGGCGGCGGGGCTCGCCGCCATCGCCTCGGGGGTGCGCCACGCGCTGGAGGCGGACCCGGGGGGGAAGGTCCGGGTCCTTCTGGAGAACGCCGCCGGGGCGGGCTCGACCCTCGGGTCCACCTTCGAGCAGCTGGCGCACCTCCTGGACTCCATCGACGCCCCGGGGAGGACCGGGGTCTGCCTGGACACCTGCCACCTCTTCGCCGCGGGCTACGACTTCCGCACGGAGCACACCTACCGCGAGCTGATGGCGCGGCTCGAGGGCACGGTGGGGGTCCGCCGGGTCTTCGCCTTCCACCTGAACGACGCCCAGGAGGAGTTCGGGAGCCGGCGGGACCGCCATGCGAACATCGGGAACGGGAACATCGGGCTTCCCGGGTTCCGGCGCCTCGTCAACGATCGCCGGTTCGCGAACGTGCCCGGGTTTCTGGAGACCCCGCTTCGGGCGGACAAGGCCGACCCGTACGCGGCCTACCGCGAGGACCTCTCCACCTTGCGTTCGCTGCTGTCGCGGCGGTCGCCCCGGGGGGCCTAGCCCGCCCGCGCCGAAGCCCTCCCTCGGCCCTCTCAGCGCACTCTTTATCCCATCCCGCAAGCATCCCATCCTCTACAGAGGTGATCTCCTGTCCCCCCCCGACGCTTCCCCCTCCCCCCGGCTCCGGGTGCTCCGTTTCAGTGCCGAGCACTTCACCCCGGAAGGGCTCCCGTACGACGCGTACATGGGGGCCCTGGTGGGGCCTTTGGCGGGCCTCGAGGTCCCCCAGCTCACCCGGGCGCTGGAGGAACTGGAGCGGGACGGGTCCCTGACCGTCGAGGCCTCGGGGACCCCGAACCGCCGGTTCCGGCTCACGGATGCCGGCCGGCAGGAGTTGGCCCGGCTCGTCGCCTCCCCTCCTCCCTCCCCCCCGTCCCCGGGGGGTCCTCACGCGCCAGGAACTACCACGAAGATGGAAGACCGAGAGAAGCTCATCGAGCAACGGGACGAGGAGTCCCGCAAGCGCCTGCGACTGGTGATCGAGCGAGAGGACGGGGTCCGGGCCGCCGAGGAGAAGCTCCGGACCGAGGAGAAGCGGCTGCTGGAGGTGGAGGAGCAACTGGCCGGGCGCGGCCGTCAGCTCGACCTGGAGAGGTCCGAGCACTCCACCCGGGTCCAGAAGGACCGGGAGCAGATGGAGGCGGACCGGGCCGCCGTGGAGGGGGAGCGAAAGCGCATCCAGGCCGCCGGCCAGGCGCTCCAGCGAGCCGAGTTCGAGCTTGAGCAGGGGAAGGAGAAGTTCGCGGCCGAGTCCGCCGACCTCGCCCGGCGACAGCAGGAGCAGCAGGCGCTCCTGCAGCAGACCGAGGAACGGGAGCGGCGGGTCAGTGCCCAGGAGGATGCGCTCCACGAGCATATCACGAGCCTGAAGGACCATCTCGCCCACGTGCACACGGCCGAGGAGGGGGTCCAGAAGATCCACGGCGAGGTGACCGAGGCCCGGAAGAAGCGCAAGCCCTGAGGGGGCGGGGGACCCCCGCCCATCAACCTCAAATCCCCGGGCGGCGACCCGGGGCCGATGAAGCTCTTCCTGGACACGGCGAACGTGCAGGAGATCCGGACCGCGGCGAGCTGGGGCATCCTGGACGGGGTCACCACGAACCCCTCCCTGGTGGCCAAGGAGTCCCGTAGCTTCGAGGAGATCCTCCGGGAGGTCTGCGAGCTGGTCGACGGGCCGGTCTCCGCCGAGGTGGTGGGCCTGGAGGCCGCCGCCATGGTGGCCGAGGGGGAGCGGCTCTCCAAGATCCACCCGAACATCTACGTGAAGATCCCCATGACCTTAGAGGGCCTCAAGGCCACCCGCCAGCTCCGGGCGAAGGGGATCCGGGTGAACATGACCCTCGTCTTCTCCCCGCTGCAGGCGCTCCTCTGCGCCAAGGTGGGGGCGAACTTCGTGAGCCCCTTCATCGGCCGTCTGGACGACCAGGCCGAGACCGGCATGGACCTGATCGAGGAGATCGTGACCATCTACCGGAACTACCAGTACAAGACGGAGGTCCTGGTGGCCTCGGTCCGCCACCCGATCCACGTGAAGGAGGCGGCCCTCCTCGGGGCGGACATCGTGACCATGCCCTTCAGTGTCTTTGAGAAGATGCCCCGCCACCCCCTCACGGACCTGGGCCTGGAGCGCTTCCTCAAGGACTGGCAGAAGGTCCCGAAGGCCTAAAGCGGCCCGGCGGGACGGTCCCGCGGGCGGGGTCTACCCCTTCCCACCGGTACCGGAGCCAGCGGATCACCTGCTGCCCTTGGGCCCATTGGAAGGGGCGGAGGGTGGGAAGCCCCGGAGGGGCGGGGGCCGCCCCCCGGAAGAGGAAGTGTCCCCCCAGGGCGGCCAGCACCGCGTCGACGCCTTCGGGGCTGGCGGACCGGGCCAACGGGTGGGGGTCCCAAAGCTCCCAGGGGGCTGGACCTCCCTGCATCGCCACGCTCGGAAGGAAGAGGGCCAGGTCGACCCACCCGGCCCCGACGCAGGCGAACGGCCAATCCACGAAGTGGACCGCCCGGGGAGAGAGCAAGAGGTTGTCGGCCCGGAGGTCGCAATGCAACAGGGTCGGGCCCGCGGAGGCCGTTTCGCATCGCGATTCCAAGCGGGCGAGCTCCGGGACATGGTCCCGCACCCAGTGGCCCAGGGGGTCCGTTCCCCGGACCGGTCCCTTCCCGCGAAGAGCCCCCCTCCAGTTGTGGAAGGCCCGCCCGTGGACCTGGGCGAAGGTCGGGAGGTCCAAGGGGGATGGGGTCAACGCCCGGCTCATCCGTAAGATCGCCGAGAGGACCCTTCGAAGCTCCGCCCGCCGCCAGGGGAGCCGGGGAGGGCGACCCTCCGCCTCCTCGAACGCGAGGGCCACCCAGGGCGGTTCCTCATCGACCCAGAGGAAGCGCGGGGCCGGCACCCCCCGAGGGAGGACCGCCGCGACCCGGGCCTCCCTCCGGTAGAGCTCGGGGGCCTCGGGGTTCGCCTCCGATGACACCGCCTTCAAGAAGACGCGACGGCCGTCGGCGAGCTGGAGCCGGGCCGCCACTCCCGGGGAGAACCCTCCGCGTTGGGTCCGGGCCCGGACGACGGAGGAGCCCAGGAGCCCTTCCCAGCGGTGTCGGAGCCGGGCCGAGGCCTTCCGGAAAGAGATCCGCCGTCCACGGGCGGCCGGGAAACGGGGGGGCGACACCGAGACCGGAAGCACCGGGGTAGAGAAGAAGGGCGCCCCCCGGCGTGGCCGCGTATATACCCGCCCCACCTCTCCCCTTCTCCCCATGATGAGCCCGAGCGTCGAGGCCGCTCTGAAGGAGCGGCTGACCCGCTACCTGGCGTTGACGGAACGGGCCCTCGGTCTCGTGCGACCCTCCCCCCCGGCCCGCTCCTTCCTTCGCGGCGGGGCGGAGGACCTCCTCTCCATGACCCGGACCTACCTCCAGGACGCCCGGCACTTCCAGGAGGAGGGCGACCTGGTGCGGGCCCTGGCGGCGGTGAGCTACGCCCACGCCTGGCTCGACGCCGGGGTCCGCCTGGGACTGCTCGATGGAGGGGACGATGACCAGACGTTCACGCAGTACCGCTGACCGGCCCGTCCTCCCACCGGAGGAGGTCGCCCGTCTCACGGAGGACCTGGCCCGGCAGGTGCGGGAGCGGGACGCGCTCCTGGTCACCGGGCGGGAGCTTCGCCGGCACGCCCAGGCGTTGATGCGCCGCATCCACGCCCGGTCCACCGAGGAGGATGAGGTCCGCGCCCTTTCCGAAGAGGCCGTCCGACTGCTCCGGGAGCCCGGGGCGGAGGAGGGGGCGTTCGATGCCCTCCAGGAGTACGTTGAGGCCCGGCTGCTCTGGGCGGTGACGCGGGACGAACCCCTCCCCCTCGCCCCGGAGCTCGGGGTCTCCTCCGTCGTCTATCTCTCCGGTCTGGGGGACCTGGTCGGCGAGGTCCGCCGCCTGGCGCTGGACGCCCTCAGCCGGGGGGACCTCAACGCGGCCTCGGCGTCCCTGCGTCTCATGGAGGAGCTCTTCCACCTCCTCTTGAGCTTCGATGTACCCCGTGGCCTCCTGCCCCTGAAGCCCAAGCAGGACTCGGCGCGGGCGCTCCTGGAGCGGACCCGGAGCGAAGTGGTCCTGGCCCGGGTGATGGCCCGGGCCCCCCCCGCGCACCCCGCGGTGGGCGCGGCGGAGAGGGGGGGCGAAAGGCCTAAGGGTCCCGGGGCCCGGAGGGGTCCCGTCCCATGACATTGGGCTCCCGGCTTAAGGAGGACCGCCACCCCACGGTGGCCGTGATCGGCGGGAGCGGTCTCTACGAGAGCGGCCTCTTCCCCCGGGAGGAGAGCCGACGGGTCAGCACCCCCTGGGGAGCTCCCTCGGGGATGGTGGAGGTCGGGTCCCTCGACGGGACCCCCCTGCTCTTCCTCCCCCGCCACGGGGTCGGCCACACGATACCGGCGCACAGGGTGAACTACCGGGCGAACGTGGACGCGCTGGTCGGTCTGGGGGCAGAGGCGATCCTGGCGGTGAACTCGGTGGGATCGCTCAAGGAAGGGCTTCCCCCGGGGCAGTTCGTCCTCCCGGACCAGTTCGTGGACTTCACCAAGGGGCGTGAGTCCTCCTTCTACAACGGGGGCCGGGCGTTCCACGTGGGGATGGCCGACCCCTTCTGTCCCTCGCTGGGGGACCTGGCCCGGAAGGTGGCCGAGGAAATGGGCCTCCCGGTGGCCACCGGGAAGACGTACGTCTGCGTGGAGGGCCCCCGCTTCTCCACCCGGGCCGAGAGCCGGTTCTTCCGGGGATTCGCGGACATCATCGGCATGACCTTGGTCCCCGAGGCCTCCCTGGCCCGGGAGCGGGGGATCTGCTACCTGCCGATCTGCATGGTCACCGACTACGACGTGTGGTCCGACCACCCCGTGGACGCGGCGGGGGTGGCGAGGGTGATGGCCGAGAACGTGGACCGGGTCCGTCGGTGGCTAAGGGTGCTGCTGCCTCGGGTGCCGGCAGAACGCCCCTGCTCCTGCCGACACGCCCCGGAATCGGCCTCGTTCTGAAGGCGCGACCCGGCGGGGAGGGGTTATCCCGCCTCCCGCCTATTTCCGGCATGCCCTCCACCCGGCCGTCCGAAGGGGAGCGGGAGCACCTGCTCGCCTACCTGCGGGTCTGCTACTGGCGCGTCCTGGGCGAACTGGACCGGCGATTGGAGGAGACGGGGCTGACCGCCCGCCAGTTCCTGCTCCTGCGGATCTTGGAGGAGGGGAACCCGGTGAACGCCCGGACCGTGGGGCAGCGCCTCTCGGTCTCCCCGGCGAACGTGAGCGGGCTCGTGGACCGGCTGGAGCGCAAGCATTACCTGAAGCGGAGCCGGTCGCTGGAGGACCGGCGCAAGGTATTCCTGGAGATCACGCCGGAAGGGCGGAAGGCGTTCCGGAAGGCGCGTCGGGACCGGGAGGTCCTGCTGCGGGTGGTCTTCGACGGGATCCCCCTGAGGGAGCGGCGGATGATGGTCAAGGGGCTCCGGAAGATGGCCACCCGGCGGCTTCCGGGCCCGGTCGCGCCGACGCGGCCCCGGGAGAGGGTCACATCTTGAGGGCGAGGCCGCCGGCCGGGGTCTCTCCCCCGCGGCGGACCGTGATGGGAATGACC
This sequence comes from Thermoplasmata archaeon, assembly GCA_021827405.1. Lineage (GTDB taxonomy): Archaea > Thermoplasmatota > Thermoplasmata > Lutacidiplasmatales > UBA184 > JAKATE01. The sequence goes on along the minus strand of JAKAVY010000052.1, from coordinate 2,916 downwards.
CCTTGGGAGAACTCCATCTCCGCGATGGTCACCGGGTCGACGAGCTCCGGGGGAAGCTCCACGAGCATGGGGGCGCCGAGGGAGATCTGGAGGGCGCGCGCGCCGAGGATCCGGGCTCGCTCGAAACGGGTGTACCCCGGGGGAGGACCCTGCGAAGGTAGAGATGTGGAAGCGGTCACCACGTACCCTCCCATCGAGGCACCCGGGGGCGTGCCTCTGGGAGCAGGGAAGCGGCCACTTGCTCCTCCTATATAACCATAGCCTACTCCCGAGCCGAAAACGCCTTGTACCCACGCTCCCGCGGGCCGGAGCGGGAGCGGACCCGCTAGACCCCTCCCCGTGGGGACCGCTCCCGTCCCGGTGGCCTCCCTCCCCGCTCCCTTCGCCGCGCGGCAGGTCCTCCCCCGCGTTGACCGTTGGGTCCATATCTCAGGGAGGGCCCTCCCGGGGTGGTCAGGGGCATGGGTTGGCCGTTAAGCTGGGAGGGCACCCTGGTCCTGGCGCTCTTTGCCCTGGCCTACGTCCTCTTCGCGCTCCGCGAGGAGAAGAAGACCCTCGTGGCCGGGGTGCTAGGCGGTCTCGCCATCGGCCTCTCCCTCCTCGGCGGTTTCATCCCTCTGAGCCCGGGGGGGGCCTGCGAGATCTTCGGCTATCACCCCATCGGGAGCCCCTGGTCCGTCTGCTCCATCAACGGATTCGTGGAGTGGGACACCCTGGGCCTCCTCGTCGGGTTGTTCATCCTGGCCGCCGTGCTCTCCCAGCTGGACTTCTTCCGCTACGTGGCGATCCGGCTCGCCCGGTCCAGCGGCGGGCGGCCCCTCCCCCTCTTCCTCACCCTCTCCGTGCTCTCCTTCGCCCTCTCCGCGTTCATCAACTCCATCACGGTCATGGTGGTCCTGGCCGCGCTGACGCTGGAGCTCTCCCGGGAGCTCAAGCTGGACCCCATCCCCTTCCTCCTGGCGGAGATCTCCTGCTCGAACGTGGGGGGAGCCGCCACCTTCGTGGGGGACCCGCCCAACGTGATCCTGGCCACCTACTTCCACCTCTCGTTCACGGACTTCCTGCTCTACGCCGGACCGCTCGCCCTGGGCGCCCTGGGGGTCACCCTCACCCTCTTCGCGCTCCGCTACCGCTCCGAGTTCCGCTCGGAGAAGGCGCGCTCCGTCCGGCAGTTGACGGCGGTGGCCCCTCCCCCGGCGCTGGACCGGAAGCGGCTCCCCTGGGCCCTGGGCGCCTTCGCTCTCACCCTCGGCCTCCTGGCCTTCAACGCCTCCCTTCCCCCCTCGGTGGGCGAGATCGGCCTCCTCGGGGGAGCGCTAGGCCTGGTCGTGGCCGGGCGGTCCCAGGCCTGGAAGGTGTTGAGGGCCGTGGACTGGGAGGTGTTGCTCTTCTTCCTGTTCCTCTTCCTCTTGGTCGGGGGGCTGGAGGCGACCGGGGTGATCCGGCTGATCGCCTCCGGGATCGCCGACGCGGGCGGGGGGAACGCCCTCTTGACCGCCTCCCTGCTCCTTTGGGTGTTGGGGCTCCTCTCCTCGGTGGTGGACAACGTCCCGCTCGCCGCGGCGGCAGCTCCGCTCATCCTCACCCTGCACCAGACGCAGGGGCTACCGGTGCAGAGCCTGGTGTATGCCACCGCGGTCGGGACCGATGTGGGGGGGAACGGGACTCCCATCGGCGCGTCGGCCAACGTGGTGGGCCTGGGCATCGCCCGTCGCGCCGGCGTGACCATCTCCTGGTCCCGGTACCTCAAGGAGGCGTTCCCGATCATGGTGGCCTCCCTGGCCGCGGCCAACTTGATCCTCCTCCTATACCATTGAGGCGGATCCCCTTCCTTCGGGGGGAACGGCGCGACACCAACGGCTTGCGTCCCAGAGCCCTATCGTAGAGCATCCATCCGCGTGGAAGCCCCTCCTATCCGTCATCCCGGGGCGCCCCTTTGTCAGACTTGGACGAAGAGGGAGACGGTCCCTTGGGTCGTCCCGAAGACCTGCCCCCTCAAGGCATAGGTGGTCCCGTTGGTCAGCAAAGGCCCGAGCCAGGCCGGGACCGCGAACGATTGGGACGAGCACAAGAACACCCAGGCGGGCAGATGGGATCGGTTGAATGGAAGGTACGGTGGGATGGTGGGGGTCCAGAGGAGGGCATAGGCGTGCACGTCGTTGGCCACCAGGGGGAAGAGGTTGTTGCTGGCGAGCACCACCGCGTTCGCCGGGATCTGGCGGGCGAGCTCCGTCACCTGGGCGGAACCGACCATGGGGACATAGTTCACTTGGTATCCGTTCCCCAGATCGGTCCGCTGGACCAAAGGATCCGCCGGGCTCAAGATCAGGCACGCCACCACCACGGCAAACAGGAGGAAGGTCGCGGGCGCGGCCCTCTCCCCAGGGGAGGACGTCCCTTTCCGGGATAACGCGTGAGGTCCCTGCCGCGAGCCGGGCCGTTTGCGGGCGGGAGAGGCCCGTTCGTGCTTCCTCCAGTGTCTGAGCGCGTCCGGGAGACTGAGGAGGTCCAGGTCCTTCAATCCGTAGGCGAGCCCCACGAAAAGGGGGACCACGGGCAGGAACCCGTACTGGTTCCCGAAGACCGTGAACTCACTGTAGCTGACGAAGGTGTAGCCTAACCAGGGGAGCACGAGGATCTGGGCCCGGAGCGACCGGAGGGGAAGGAATCCCACCAGGGCGTACAGCGCGAGCCAATAGGAGAACTTCTGGGGCAGGTCGACGGGGAGGTGAGAGGCGGAGATGTAGAGCCCGGCGTTGAGGACCGGTCGGCTCGGGTTGGTGCTCAGCGGGACCACCGGGACCAGGAGCAGCCCGGGGTCTCCTTGCAGGATCTGGAGGACCAAGTAAGCCCCGCAGGCGGCCAGGAACAGGATCGCGGCGTAGCGGGCGGGTCGGAGCCGGGGGCTATAGAGGA
>JAKAVY010000011.1 GCA_021827405.1 Thermoplasmata archaeon | reverse complement strand
CGGCGCCTGGGGGGATGCCTCTTCCCTTACGAAGGGTCTCTCCCAGGCTCGTCCCCGTTGTCCCTCAGGGTCTGGGGGGTGCTGGTGGGGGGGGCGGGAGGCCGATCCCGGGCTGAGAGGGTGGTGGTGGAGGGGGGGATTGGTAGGATACGGCCCCGGGGTATCCCGGGGCGACGTACCCCGGGGGAGGTGGGGGGGTGTTCTTTCGCTTCCGCAGGAGCATGAGGGCCAGGCCGGCCACCAAGGCGACGACAATCACCGCGCCGACCCCTACGTAGAGGAACCAACCATTGTTCGAGGGACTGGCGGACGGACCGTTCGAGCAGACGACTCCAGAGCAACCGCCACCACCGCCCCCGCCCCCCCCGCCGGTGCCGGTGTAGCCGGCACCGATCCAACTGATATCATAACTGGAGGACCCAACGTACTCCGCGTAGGCGGCCAGGGAGAACGAGGAGGCCGGACCGACCAGGCTCACGGGGAATGTGAAGTTCAGGCTCGAGCCCCCTCCGAAAAGAGTGAAGTTCTCCGTCCCGAAGCCTCCGCCGCCGTTGCTGAACCCATAATATTCCCCTGACGTGCTGTTGTTCGAGACGATGAACTCCGCAGTGGCGTTCGAACTAGAAGACCCGCCAAACCAGACTATGTAGACATAGGAGGCGGAGGTCGCTTGGAAGGACCCGGCCACTTTCACTACCACCCCCAAGGAGGGGCCACCAGCGTACGTGCTCGTGAGCCCCACCAGGTCCACGTTGGCGTTGGGGGTGCTTCCAGCGGTCTTGGTGTAGCTCTGATTGTAGCCGGACGACGGATGCGCCAGCGTGGAAAGGCTGAGGAGAGGTGATGGCCCGGAGGCTATCCCCGGGGTGAGCGCGGCGGTCATCAGGACCAAGCATAGAGCGGCGGTGGCGGGGACGGCGAACTTAGCGATCATCGTCTCGAGGACCGGGACCTCGGTCTTAAGGCTACGTCGCTTATTCACAAACCGTCTTCTATGGTCGCATTCCAGGCCTCAGCGCCCCTACCACTGGGCCCCGCCCTTTCTCCCGGGACCCGTCTTGTCCTCTACTTGGGGGAGCCCGGCGCCCGCGTGCGGAGCGCGACCCAGCGGCTGATCGGGCAGGCCTTGGGCCTTTCCCAGGCCACCTGCTCCCGGGTCACCCGGGCCCTCCGGCAGCAGGGGGTTCTCCGGGTCTATCCCACCGGAGACCGGGACCGCTACCGGCATGAGAACCTCTACGCTCTCAGCCCGGTCGGCGAATCTCGGGCTCGCCAACTCTGGGAGGGGATCCTTCCGCAGCGCTTGCGAGGGCTCGGCCTCACTTTCCAGGAACTCAGGCTTCTGCTCCCCGATTACCCCGCTGAGCCGCTTCTGCGGGCGCTGCCAGAAGCCGCGGTGGGAGAAGGGGCTGACCTACCCGACCTCCTACGGCAGCTCGAGGACGTGGTGGCGGCGACTGGGGGGAGGGAACTGGACGCACCTTCCCGGTTTCGGGGCCGCTACGCCGAACGTCAGGAGATCCTGCGCTTTCTGGGTCCGCCGGAACCCTCGGGTCCCACCACTCCGGTCCTGGTGCTCCTCGGAGGGTTGGGCTCGGGGAAGACCCGGATGCTGGAGTGGACCGCTCAAGTGGCGACCCTGATGGGGTTCACCGTTCGGAGGACCACCCTCTCCGGGAACCCGCTGCCGGCCCTGGATCTGGCCCGGGAATTGATCGGGCAGGGGCCCTCCCTGAGCCCCGCCGTCCCCACCCAGTGCTGCCTTCCCCTTCTCCTCCTGGAGGGCGGGGGGATGCCGGAGGGACCTTACCGGTCCGAACGGGTCCTGTTTCTCGTAGATGACGTGGATCGCGCGCGAGAATCCCACCGGTCGGTGTTGCGCTTCCTCGTGGGTGGTCTGAGCCGCCAGGGGGGAGGGGCCCGGGTCGTTCTCTCGATCCGGTCAGAGGAGGGGGAACTCCCGCCGCCCATCCTTCAGGCCATCGATCGCTGGGTTCCGGGAGGGGTTCGCATCCTGCGGCTGCCGCCCCTCGGCCCACCGGATGCAGAGGCATTAATCGCCGACGAGCTTCGTCGATCCGGACGGACCATCCCCGAACGTCAGATCCGGCTCCTGTTCCGATGGGCCAAAGGGAACCCTCTGTCGCTCCTCGAAGGTCTCCGGGAGGCGAGGACGCGTCCCCGGTGGAGCCCGACCCAGGTTCGGTCGGCCTCCCTTCGGCTCGCCCCAGGCCAGGACGGACACAGCCCCATGTGGGACCTGCTCCAGGCTCGCCTGGACGACCTCCGTCCTCCGGACCGGGGGCTTCTCGAGTACGCCGCGCTCCTCGGGCAGACGTTTGACCAGGCTCCGCTCCAGCACCTCTTGCAGACCGTCGGGGGAAACTGGCCCAGAGACGTGGGACGTTCCCTGGAACGGAGCGCGCGCGCAGGTCTCCTCCGTCCCGTAGGGTCAGACCGTTGGGCCTTCGGGAACGAGGGTTATCGGGAACACCTCTTGAGGAGGTTCAAGCCTTCCCGGGGAGCCTGTCTCGCCCTGGGCAAATGGTTCGCGGAACACCGACCCGACCCTCCTCTGCTCGCGGCCCGGTTTCTGGCCCAGGCGGGAGACCCGGCACTGGCGCTGCCTTGGATCCAAAGGGCGTGCGATCGTGCGTTCCGGGAGAACCTGCCGGAAGAGGTGGAGGAGTCGGTGGACCACCTCCGGCGGACCTTCCCGGGAACCCCCGAGGGGCTCCGGATCCGCGCTCCCCTGGAGATCCGGGCCGGGCAGTGGCTGTGGGTGGCCGGGTATCCTAGGGCGTCCCAGATGGTATTGGGTTCGCTTTTGAAGGCGCTCCACGAGGTTAGCCTTGCCGGGATCTGGGCCCGGGTGAACCTTGCTTCGGCCACCGTGGCGACGGACACCTTGCGGGCGGAGCAGGAACTGCGGCAAGCCCGGGTCGAGTCCGCGCTCCTCGGGGCGGCCGTCCCGCCGGCGCTCCGGGGTGCGTTGAACGCCACCGGGGCCTTCCTAGCCTATCAACAGGGCCGCTGGAGATCGTCGCTTCGTCAGGCCCAACGGGCCCTCCGGCAGCTCGACGGGACCTCGGATTGGGTCTGGGTCACCTGGGCGAAGGTTTCCCGGAGCGCCGCTCAGGTCCATTTGGGCCTCTTCAAGGAGGCCTTGGAGGCCTCGCGTGCATCGCGACGAGAAGCCTCCATGCCGCAGGAGAATGGCCGAATGGCGCTGGAGTGGGGGAACGAGGCCCGGATCCGGCTCGCCGGCGGCGACCTCGAGGGGGCGGGCCGGGCGCTGGACCGGGGTCTCGGCGTCGCCCGGACGTACGGGAACGTGGCCGTCCTGGCAAGCCTGCTGACCAACCGGATCCTCGTAGATCTGCGGTGTCGACGCTGGTCTTGGGCCTACCGGGACCTCAACGAACTGGAGCGCCTCACGCTTCGCTTCGAGTTGCCCATCCATACGGCCTGGGCAATCTTCCGGCGAGCCCAGATCCTCTGCGCTCAGGCACGGTGGGAGGCGGCGAAAGACGCGTTGAGGGCTTCCCGCCGGTCCATGACCCAGGTGGGTCAGGCCAAGGCCCTCCCTCTCATACGGGCCTATGAGGTCCTCGCGGAGGGGGAGACCGGTCGGACCGAGTGGGCGCTCAAGGAACTGCGCGATCTCGGTCCCCGGTGGGCATCGATGGATTGGGAGGAGCGCCCGCCACTGGCCTGGCTCCGGGCGCGGCTGCTCGTCCGGCTGGGTCTCTTTCTTCAAGGGGAACAGGTGCTCTCGAAGGCGCTACGGGAGGCACGTCGAGCGAGGAATCCGGAAACGATCGGTTGGCTTCTCCGGGAGATGGGATCGCTCCAACGCCGTCGCGGGTCCCTCGCTGAAGCCGCCAGGGCCGAGCGACGTGCCCTCTGCTTCCTGAGACAAGCGGGGGTCTATCTGAAGCGATGCTCTTCTCCATGGATGACGGGTCCCCCGCCCCCGGGAGAGCTCAGGTTTCCAGAGCGATCGCCCTATCGACCGCCCGAGACGGTGCCGCCGCTTTCCATGACCCGCCTGCACGGACCGGTTCCCATCGGTTGATCCTTCCCCGGGCTCCCCGCGCTCTGGTGTCCCGACACGGGGGGGGAAGGGGGATAAACCGGTAAGGCTCGCACCCCTTCTGTGCTGACCCGGGAAGGCCGGCCCCTCGTCATCGGCCTGGCCGTCTTCGCCGCTCTCCTGGAGACCGTCGCCTACCTCGCGCGGTGGTGGCCAGGGTACCTCTCGGGCCTGGCCCCGTTGGGGTTGGCGCTCTTCCTGGGCGCCTTCTTCCGGGACCCCGAACGCGTCGGCAGGGGGGATGTGCTCTCCGCCGCGGACGGGCATGTGCTGGTGGTGAACGAGGAGGGCCCCCGGGTCCGCATCGGGACGTTCATGAACGTGACCGATGTCCACGTGAACCGCTTCCCGGTGAGCGGCTACCTGCTCCGGGTCGAGGACCGGGGCGGCCCCCGCCGGCCAGCCTTCAGCCCCCAGGCCTCGGGAAACGCCCAGAAGCGTTACCTTATGGTCTGCCCCCTGGGGGTCGTGGAGGTGGTCCAGATCACCGGACTGTTGGCCCGACGTTGCCGCTCCTGGCGGGAGCCGGGGACCGCCGCCCGCCGGGGCGACCGGCTGGGGATGATCCTGTTCGGTTCCCGCGTCGACGTGGTCCTTCCCCGGGACCGCGTGCGGGTGCTCGTGCGGCCCGGGGACCGGGTGCGTGCCGGGAGCACGGCGCTCGCGGAAGTGGTCCCATGAGGAAGGGAAGCCTCTGGCGCCTCTGGGCGAACCTCGCGACCACGGGCAACGGGCTCTGCGGCGTGGGGTCCATCGCCTACACCCTGCTAGGGAATAAGCTCTTCGGCCTCTTCCTCATCCTGGCGGGCATGGGGTTCGACGGGTTGGACGGGCTCCTCTCCCGCCGGTCGGCGCTTCCGGGAGGCGCGGCGGGGCGGATCGCCGATTCCATCTCCGACGGGATCACCTTCTGCCTCGCCCCCGCCGCCGCGGTGGCCTTGGACAACTACCCTCTCGGCCTCTGGGACCCGTGGCGCGGCGTTGCCCTCGGGGTGGGCATCGCCCTCGCCGCGGTTGGGCTCCTCCGGCTTACCCTCTACACGACCCGGGGTTGGAAACGAGGATACTTCCTGGGCGCCTCCACCCCGCAGAACGCGCTGGTCCTGCTGGTGCTGGTCCCCCTCTTCCAGTATCCGGGCTTCGTGATGATGTCCCCGCCGTCCCTCCTCCTGGGGGTGGCGATCTTCGTTCCGGTGATGGTCCTGCCCGTTCCGTACCCCAAGGTCCGCCGGGGGTCGCCCTTAAGGGGGTTCACGGCGGTCTTGAGCGGGCTCGTGGCCCTGGAGATCATCCTGGCCAACCTTCGCCCGGTTCCCGGGAGCGCCCTCTACCTGGCGGCCTACGCCCTGACCGTTACGTCGTTGCTGCTCCTCGTCGGTCTGTACGTGGGGGGCCCGTTCGCGCTGGGGCAGGCCCGGAGCGCTTCGCCGCGGGGAGGTAATCCCCATGCGTAGGAGGGCTTGGGCGAGCTCCGGGGCGCGAGGTCTCACGGAGGGCGAACAGGCGCTCTTCGAGGCCGGGATCAAGCTCGGAGGGCTCTTTCACCAGTTCGTGGGGACTCCCGTATCGGTCAGGACCGCTCGCACCCTGGCCCGGGCCATAGAGGCGGCGGTCTCCCTCCAGCCCTACGTGGAGTCGGTCCACCTCCAGTTGGACCCGCGCCGGGGCCCCCCGTCCGGGACGGGACGCTTCGGCTATCGCTACCTCACCGCAGAGATGATCCGGGCCGAGGTGCGGGTCCGGGTGGGCGGGGCGCGGGTCCGGGCCCGGTTGTCCTTTCGCGAGGACCTCCGTTATCCGCTGATGGAGGTGCTCCCTCGCTCCGGGGGGGGTTCCTCCCGGGGGCCCACCCGCTCAGGGTGAGCCGGGGGGGCTCCCGGGAGCGGGAGGTGCGGGAGGCTCCGCGCCCGGCGCCTGCCACGCCTCAGGGGGGGTGGGCGCCGGGTTGGGCGGGGCCGGGGAGGTCTGGGCCCCTCCGCCCTTTCGCCGGTGGCCGAGGTAGAGCAGCCAGCCCACCACCATGAGGATGGCGAGCACGATCACCAGGGCCAGGAGGGCGAGGTATTCCCCGTTGGGGATCCCCGAGCTCGAGGAGGGGCTGGGGACGGAGGCGAAGGTCACGGTCACCGAAACGCTCGTCCCGTTCACGGTCAGCACTCCCTGGACCGGGGTCACCGACCATCCGGCAGGGGCCCCCACGCCGAAGCTGTACGTCCCGTTCGGGAGTTGGAGCGCCACGAGCGTGGTCGCCCCGGTGAAGCTCCGTCCCGCGACGGAGAGGTTGAAGGAGCTCCCGGACGGGAGCCCGGCCGGCGCGAAGGTGACCGTGTAGAGCGTTGGGTGGCTCACCGGAACGAAAGAGACACGGACGGAGACCGCGGAACCGTTGACCGTCAGGTTGCCCTGGACCGGGGTGGGGACGTAGCTCTGGCTCGAGGAGACCACTGTGGTCCCCACGACAAAGGCGTACGTGCCGTTGGGCAAGGAGGCGTCCAGGTTCCCGCTCGCCGGACCGCTCAGGTTGAGGCCCGGCAGCCGGACCGTCCAGTTCAGGCCCACCGGGAGCCCCTGCTGGGTGAACGACACCGTGTACGGGATGGGACGGAAGACGATGGAGACCGTCACCGAGCTCCCCCGGACCGTGAGGTTACCGGAGGAAGGGGAGGCCTCGTAGCCGGTGGGGGCCTGCAACTGGTAGTCCCAGGTTCCGTTGGCCGCGTCCAGGGCAAGCGTGGAGGAGTTCCCAGTGGCCTGGAGGCCACCGGCGAAGGAGAGCTTGACCCCCCAAGAGGTGTTTGCCGGGAGCCCCGTTTGAGCAAAGGTGACGGTGTAGTTCACGGTCCAGAAGTGGATCGGGATGGTCTCCTCGCTCTGGCGATAGGTCCCGTTCCCTGTGGCGGGCTGGGCGAAGTAGCCGGCCACGTTCCCGACCGTGTAGTCGTAGGAGGTGTAGGCCCCGTTGACCTGGGGGTAGAGAATCGGGTCCGGGGCGGCGGCCGCCAACCGGGTGCCGTTCACGGTCACGTTCCAGAGGGTCCCGCTCGGGAGGCCGGTCTCCGAGAACGTCAACACCGGGGAGGTCCAGGGCTTCATGAGCGGATAGGGGTCCACGTTGCCGGAACCCAGGGCGTAGGGGGTGTCCCCGATCCCGTCAGGGCCGGGAAGGTTCTGGTTTGGACCGTGATTGAGGTCCTTCCCGGTGTATCCGGACCAGTAGTTCCCTCCGACCGGGTAGCCGTCCGCCCAGGCGTTCTGGCTGACGGCCCCCTTGAACACCCACTGGGCGTCGTTGATGAAATTGTTGTGATAGAACAGGTCCAAGGAGGAGTTGTTGAGGGAGAAGGCCCAAGGGTCCCCGGCGATCCGGTTGTCGAACAACGTGATCCCCGTGGAGTTGTTCAGTTCGAAGCCCCAGAGGGAGTGGGAAAGGTCGTTCCCCCAGGCCACGGAAGCTGTGGAGTAATCCAAGGCCAGCGCGTAGGAGCCCGCCCCGGAAAAGTTGTTGTCCGAAATGTTGGCGTCGCTGACATACGTGAACCAGGCCGCGTAGCTCTTGGCCCCGGAGAAGTTGTTGCCGGAGACGGAGCCCTGGTCCCAGTAATACCCATAGAGGGGGATGCCCGCCCCCGTGGCGGTGTTGTCCGTCACCGCAGCGTCCGAGGTGTACAGTTCCAGGGAGTAATTGTCCAAATTGAACTGGGAGTGGGCCACTGTCAGGGAATAGGGATAGTAGGCATAGACCCCGGCGTAACTGCCCTGGGAGCTCACGTTGTAGACCCACGCCGGTCCATCGTACTCCAGGTAGATCCCGTACTCAAGCCCCGGGAAGGAGGAGTTCACGACGGACTCGCGACCGGACGCGTAGTCGTAAAACCCGTCGGTGGACCTCACGCTCCCCGTGACCCGGACCCCGGAGAGGCTCACCGAGCCGGCGTACTCGGTCAGGATCCCGTAGTCGGAGTTGTTCAAAAAGTTGGCCCCGATCACGCGATCGGTCTGCTCGTAGTAGAGCACCACTCCGTAGGGGAGGTCTTGGTACGTCCCGTTCACCACGGTGACCGACGCCGAGTAATCATCGTACCACCCGTATTCCGAGTCGGCGCCTCCGAGGACGGTCAGGTCCTTCAGCGTCACGACCCCGGAGCTGTCGGTGTATCCGGCCGAGTAGTCGTTCACGAACGTCGTCCCGGTGACGGTCACCGAGCTCTCGTACTCCAAGTACAGGGCGTAGTCGTACCCGCTGAGGCGTCCCCCCGTGACGTTCACGGAAGCGCTGTACTCGTCGTAGAGGAGGTAGGTGTTGGAGGCCCCGGTGCCGTTGAGGTCTATGAGGCGGACCTGTAGGGCGTAGTAGGTGTAGATCGCATACGACCTCTCCCCATAGACGGAACCCCCGATCATGGTTAGGCTCGATTCCTCGGCATAGACCCCATAGCCGACCCCCCCGTAGGAGACGTTGGCGTTCTGGAGGGTCACCATGCCCTCGGTGTAGTAGAGGTAGGCCGGGTAGAGGGACCCGGAGGCGTTCAGACCACTGAAGGTCCCACTCGAACTATACTCCACGTAAAGTCCAAGGTCGGTGGAGTCGACGGCCGTGCCTCCCTTAAGGTCGAATTGCGAGGTCTCGTACACGTCGAACCCGATGTAGCCGTAGGAGGCAACGGTGCCCGCCAGGACGACCCCCACGTCGTAATCGAGGTACAGACCCGTGGACCGAGAATGGCTGACCACATTCCCGTATCCGGTCACCTGGTCCGAATAGTCAAGGTAGATGCCGTGGTCGCTGTAGACGGCGTGGTTTAACGATACGTTCGCCTGTTGGACGGTCGAGAGGTAAAGACCGTAGGTGGAGTTGTCCGCGAGGTTCCCCAGGAGGGTGGTGTCGCTGCTGGACTCCACGTACGCACCATATTCGCTCCGGCTGACGTTGTTCCCGGAGATGAGGACCCCCTGGTAGAGGTACGTGGAGATGCCCTCGTGGAATCGGTCCGCTTCGTTGCCGGTCACGCGCGCCCGGGTCCCGCTCTGGAGATAGACCCCAACGTCGCGCGGGCCGACCGGGAAGAGATGATTATCAATTACGGAAAGGTTCCCGCTGAAGGCGGAGACGATCCCGTCGGTCGCGGCCGTGATGGTGTTGTTTTCCACGGTGGCCGCGCTGGAGTTCTGGATGGATACTCCCTCGCTCGCATTGGTGATGTTGAGTCTCTCCACGGTGACCCCGGTGACTCCGTAGAGCCCCACGGCGGTGGACCCCGAACCCGTGGAGTTCAGCCGGTGGCCGGCCCCGTTCAAAGTGCTGCCGTTCCGTTCGTCCACGATGGTGCCATTGATCTCCTGGGTCAATGTGTAGGTGTTGCCAGAGATGCTGATCGGGGCCGGAGTGCTCAGCTTGCCGTCCGGCAGGATGATGACGTTGATGACGCTCCCGGCCGGGTGGGCGCCCGGGCCGGTGAGCGCCGCGAGGGCGCCTCCAAAGAGGGTGCTAGTGACCATCACCAGGGCGAGCGCGCCGATGAGGAGGCTCCGAGGGAGCGATCCAGACATGATGGAAGCAGCGATGGGCGGGTTATTTGAAATCTTGCCTCAGGTAACGGCCTTTCCTCTGCCACGCCGTGGTATGGCAGCCGGGGAGAGGCTCCGCGCCCGTCCTGGTCGACCCGGTCCGGGGGTGGAAGCCATATGCACCCGTGCGTATGCCCCGGCGTGCCGGACGCCACGGACCTTGTGTACACCGCCCGACGGATGGTCCTCGACGTGGAGCACGCCGAGGCGTTGGCCCAGCGGATCACCTCCGTGGCGGTGAGCCTGTACGACCCGCAGGATGAACAACGCCGGCACCTGGCCCTCCGGGTCGAGCAGGTGGCAGAGGCCTTCCTGGGTCTCTTGGAGGAGCCCCTGCTGTCGCTGGGAGAGCAGCTCCAGGGCACCACGCTCTGGAACGGCCCCCTGGAATCGGTCCATAGCGCTGGGGAGGGGCTCTTGGAGCTGGGGGAGACGATGGTCCGCCAGGCCGAGCGGCTGGAGGAGGTGGGCGAGGAGACCCGGGGCCTCCGGCCCAACCTCAAGGACGCGCTACGGGCCCTCACCGAGGTCTCCTCCGAGCTCAAGGGTCACGGGGTCTCCCTTTCCGCCATCGGGGAGCGTTTGAGGACCCTGGAGGCCTCCGAGGCCACCCATCTCAGGGAGGCGCTCGAGACCCCGAGGCCCGCTGAGCCAGGGAAGCCGCCGGCCCGGGGGGGCCCAAGTCAGCGCCCGTCGAGCGGCACGTAGTGTAGCTCCGTGGGCCCGGTGTACCGCGCCGTGGGCCGGATCAGGCGGTTGTCGGCATATTCCTCCAGCACGTGGGCGGTCCACCCGGCCACCCGGCTGGCCGCGAACAACGGGGTGAAGAGGTCCTTCGGGATCCCCAGGAGGCGGTAGCATGGCCCGCTGTAGAGGTCCACGTTCGGGTAGAGGCCCTTCTCCCGGCGGACCACCTCCTCCACCTTCCGAAGGATCTCGAACGGCCGGGCATCTCCCTTCTCCTCGGCCAGGTTCTTCGCGAACTCCCTAAGGATCGTGGCCCGGGGATCCTCGACCTTGTACACCCGGTGCCCGAACCCCATCACCTTCTGGTGCTCCTGAAGCCGCTTGAGCACATAGGCCTCGGCAGCCTCGGGGCGCCCGATCTCCTCCACCATCGCCATCACCCGTTCGTTGGCGCCTCCGTGGAGGGGTCCCTTGAGGGTCCCCACCGCGCTGGTCACGGCCGAATAGAGGTCCGAGAGGGTGCTGGCCGTCACCCGGGCCGCAAAGGTGGAGGCGTTCAGTTCATGGTCGGCATGCAGGATCAAGGCCACGTCCAGGACGTGGGCATCGGTGATGGAGGGCGGCTTTCCCGTCAGCATGTACAGGAGGTTGGACGCGTGGTTGAGCTCCGGGCGCGGGCTGACCGGCGGCTCTCCCTGGCGGAGCCGGTGGAACGTCGCCATCAGCGTGGGAAGGACGGCCGTGAGCCGGAGGGCGCCCTCCCGGGACGTCTGGGGGCCCTTGGCCTCCTCCGGCTCGAACGAGCTCAACGCGCTCACGCCCGTCCGGAGGGCGTCCATGGGAGGCGTCCCGGGGTCCAGGGCCTCCAGCACCTTCCGCACCCCGGGGGGAAGCTCCCTGAGCGCCGCGAGCTTCCGGGAGAAATCCTCGAGCTCCGGGCGTCGCGGCAGTCTTCCATGCCAGAGCAGGTAGGTGGTCTCCTCGAAGGTGGAGAACCGGGCCAGCTCCCGGATGTCGTACCCCCGGTAGATCAGCCGTCCCTGGCGTCCGTCGATGAAGGTGATGGCGGACGTGGTGACCACCACGTCCTCCAAGCCCCGGGGGATCCCGCTCGCCTGCATGGGGGGGGGTCAGGGGTCGGAAGGGTAGAAGGTTTCCTTGACCCCCTGGGGGTGCTGGGTCCTCCAGGCCCGCCGCGCCGCGACCCAAACCGGTACCGAGATCGCCATCACTCCCAAGGAGAGCAGGAACGTGGTGGCGAACCCGAAGTGGACGGAGACCACGCCCGAGGCGGCCGCCCCGAGCACGGCCGCCAAGCCCCCCAGCGCGCTGTTGAACCCCAAGAGGCCGCCGGCCCGCTGGCGCTGCATGGAGCGGAAGAGCAGGAGGGAGGAGGCCGTGCCGTAGAGCGCGACGGCCCCTCCCAGGACCCCGAAGATGACCAGGTTGGCGCCAAGGGCGGCCCCTCCGGAGAACCAGACCAGGGGAAGGATCGCCAAGAGTCCGGTGGCCGCGTACCCGATGCCCCGGACCCCCGTCGCCCCGATCACGGCCCGTTCCCCGCCGTCCCGCTGGCAGGCCGGGCCGCTGAACGGGTAGATGAGCACCTGGGCGCCGTTGTTGGAGAGGTTCACCAGGAAGATTGCCGCGCTGGTCAGCCCGATGGCCTGTAGGTAGGGGACGTACGAGGTGTTGAACAGGTTGGAGGCGGTGTTGAACAGGAAGACGGCCACGAGGATGAGGGGGATCTCGTGGGTGGCCTCCTGTCGGAGCCAACGGGAGGCCCGGGCCCAGAATCCGGGGCCCAAGCGGCGGGGGAAGAACGGGATCGAGCCGATCAGCCGGGTGACCAGGCTCTCCGGATGGCGCAAGATCGCCTGGCGCGAGAGCCGTCGTGGCGGGTCGTGGACGAAGAGGAGGACCCCCAGGGCGCTCGCTAGCGCCAGCCCCAAGGTCAGGTAAAGGAGCCCCGGGAGGGCCGACGGTTCCGGGTGGAGGATGACCCAGGTGAAGCCGACGAGGATCCCGGCGACCCCGCCCAGGGTGCTGAGCTCCTGGAAGGAGGCATAGGCGGTGGGCCGGTCTTGAGGGGGGAAGCGTTCCAGGATGAGCAGGTTGGAGGCCGCCGCGCTGGAGGGGGCGACCAGGCCGTAGGCGGCATAGGCGAGGAGCAGGGTGGGCAGGGAAAGGTACAGGGCGAGCACCAGGAAGACCACGGAGAAGCCCGCGTAGTTCAGCAGGACCAAAGGAGCCCGCCACTGGAGGCGATCGCAGACGATCCCCCAGAGGAAGGCGGCGGGGATGAGGGCGGAGTTGTAAAGCGTGGTGGCGAGGGCGACCTCCACCACCCCCGCGTGGAGGGTGAAGAGGATGAGAAGAGGGAGGGCGACCCCGAAGGCAGAGGAGGCGGCGGACGCCGGGACGAAGACCAGGAGCCACGGAGCGGCGACCAGCCGCCGGGTCCAGGGGATCCTCGTTGGCGGTGTGGCCACGACCGGTCGCAGTTCCTTCGGCGTACATAACGGAGGAGTTCGAGAGGAAGCCCCGGACCGCCGTGCCGGGCCCGAACGGCAGGCGCCCCTGCGTTCCGTCAGAACGTTTTATAAAGAGGAGACCTTTAGCGCGGCCCCAGGTGCATCACCGGTGGCGATTGGGTTTGTCCTGATCAGCACCGCGCCCGCCAAGGAGCACGAGGTGTACTCGGAGTTGCTGCGGGTGAAGGAGATCGTGGAGCTTCATCCGCTCTTCGGCGAGTACGACCTCATCGCCAAGGTGGAGGCCCCCGACTTCAATGCCTTAGGGCAGGTGGTGGTGGACCGCATCCGGTCCGTCACTGGAGTGATCGACACCAAGACGCTGACCGGGATCAAGTTCTGAAAGGAGAAAGGAAAGTACCTATGTCGCTGGCAATCACCGCACTGGCCTTCGTTACGATCCTCTTGCTGCTCTTCGCGCTCTTCCTTTTCCTGGCCGGGATCTTCACGGCCTACTTCGGCTCGGGGAAGAGCCGGGCGATCGGGGTCGTCCTCCTCGTCGTTGGGCTCGCGGTGGGGATCCTCTCCGGGTACTACTATCACCTCTCCACGGGTGGGTTCGGGTCCTTCCTCTACCAGACCTTCCTCGTCCTGGTGGCGGCGGTCCTGGGTGCCCTGGCCGCGGTGGGCGTCTTCCTGGTCGCCATCATGAAGTCGTAAGGCCGCGTTCCCTGGCCCCCTCGGGGAGGACCCTTGCTCCCCCCGGTCTCTGCCCGGGCCCACAGGGGAAGACGGGCCCTCCTCACGCTCACCACGGACATCGGTTGGGCCTACGCGGCCCAGATAAAGGGAGCCATCCTCTCCCTCGCTCCCAGCGTGCAGTTGGTCGATATCACCCACCAGATCCGCCCTCAAGGGGTTGGGGAGGCCGCCTTCCTCCTCTCCCACATCATCCCCGCGTTCCCTCCAGGAACGATCCACGTGGCGGTGGTGGACCCCGGGGTCGGAACCGACCGCCAGGCGGTGGCCATCGAGTGTTCGGAAGGGAGCCTCCTCCTCGGGCCGGACAACGGGGTGTTCGCGCCGGTCGGAGCGAGGCTCGGGGTCCGTCGGGTCGTCCGGCTGGAGCCTTCCCGCGTGAGGCCCGGGGGTCACAAGAGCGCCACGTTCGAAGGGAGAGACCTCTTCGCCCCGGCGGCCGCCCGGCTCGCGACCGGGGCCCAGGTGACCGAACTGGGGGACCTGACTGTGCTCCGGGCGGAGAAGGCCCCGGTCGTCGCGTCCCGGGGGCCGGGAGCGGGAAGGGTGGTCCATGTGGACGTCTTCGGCAATCTCATCACGGACCTGCCCCCGGATACCCTCCCCGCACCGGGGAGCTCGGTCCGCCTGTCGTGGGGAGGCCCGGCCCGGTCCTCCGGGACGCGGATCGTCCCCCGGGTCCGGACGTACGGAGAGCTCCCCCCCGGGGCGCTGGGCGTCCTGGTCTCCAGTTTCGGCCTCGTGGAGGTCGCCCGGGCCATGGGTAGTGCGGCCCGAACCCTCTCCTTGGGAGAGGGCTCGTGGGTGAGGGTCTCTGCCGTTCCCTCCCGGCGCTCCGGGCGCGGTCCGCACCGGCAAAGCCTTTGAGCGCTCCGTCGGTCACGGTCGCTCCGTCAGCCTGGAGAGCTTGGCGGCTCTGAACATGCCCAAACGGGACTATTACGAGGTCCTTGGCCTTCCCCGGAGCGCAGGCCCCGACGAGATCCGGACCGCCTACCGTCGGCTGGCCCGGCAGTTCCACCCGGACCTGAACAAGGACAACCCGAAAGCGGCGGAGGAGAAGTTCAAGGAGCTCTCGGAGGCCTACGAGGTCCTGGTGGACCCGGCGAAGCGGGAGCGGTACGACCGCGGTGGTTTCGCCGGGGTGGAGCAGGATTTCTCCCCGGGGGGCTTCGCCTGGAGCGACTTTCGGCACGCCCAGGACGTGGAGGACCTGCTCCGGGACAACGACTTCCTCCGCCAGTTCTTCCAGCAGGGCGCGGCGGGAGACCTCCTCGGGAGCCTGTTCGGGGGGGGGTTCACGACCCGGGCGGCCCCCGCCCGGGGCCGGGACCTGGAACTCTCCCTCTCTGTGAAGCTCTCCGACCTGCTGGAGGAGACCACCCGGGAAGTGGAGATCCTCCGGACCGAGAAGTGCCCGGCGTGCGGAGGGAACGGGGCCGAGGGCGGGACGGCCTTGGAGACGTGTCGGGACTGCGGCGGCCAGGGACAGGTCCGGCGGACCCGGAGCCGGGGGCCGGCCCAGGTGATCTCCATCATGGAGTGCCCGACCTGTCACGGAACCGGCCGGGTGGTCCTGGAACGCTGTTCGGTCTGCGGGGGTACCGGACGTAAGCAGGTGCCGCGGCACCTGAAGATCCGCATCCCGCCCGGGCTGGAGGACGGGACGGTCCTCCGCCTCGCCGGGGAAGGGGAGCCCGGGAGCGGTTCAAGACGGGGGGACCTCTACGTCCATGTGCAGGTGGAGGATGAACCCACCTTCCACCGGGAGGGGCGGAACCTCAGCTCCGAGCTCTCCATCAGCCTCTCCCAGGCCCTCCTGGGAGCGCAGGTGAAGGTCCCGACCCTCAAGGGGAAGGCCCTCCTCACCATCCCCCCGGGGACGCAGCCCGAGGCCACGCTGCGGCTTCGGGGGGAAGGGTTGCCCCCTCCCGGGGGCGGGGCCCGGGGAGATTACCTCGTTACGGTCCACGTCCAGCTTCCCACCCCCCTCTCCTCGGCCCAGCGGGAGGGCGTCCGCCAGCTCTTCGGCGCCCCGGAGGAGCCGCCGGCGCGGGAGGAGCGGGGGCGGGGGGGCCTCTTCGGGCGGCGGAAGGGCTGATGCCTCGAGAGGGTACCGGCGGGCCCGCCTTACCGGTCGAAGGGGGGGGGCCGTTCGAGCATTACTTCTCGGAGCGGCCCCGCGCCGCCCACCGACGCCGTACCCTCCGATTCCTGTACCGGGGCAGGGTCCTCACGTGTGTGACGGATACCGGGGTCTTCGGCTCCGCCGGGCTCGACCCAGGCACGGCTCTCCTCATCGAGAACATGGCCCTGAGGCCTCGGGACCGGGTCTTGGACCTGGGGTGTGGGTGGGGGCCGATCGGCCTGGCCGCGGCCTTGGGGGTCCCGGAAGGGTCCGTGGTCCTGGTCGACCCCAACCACCGGGCAGTGAGCCTGTCCCGGGAGAACCTGAAGAGGAACGGGGTGCGGAACGCCGAGGTCCGTCAAGGTTCGCTGTACACGCCCGTGGGGGGGGCCCGGTTCGACCTGATCGCCTCGAACCCCCCGTACCACGCCGGGCGGGCGCTGGTGGAGGAGGCCCTCAAGGGAGCCCCGTTTCACCTCTCGGAGGGCGGCCGCCTCCTCCTGGTGGGCAAGGGGAACCAGGGGGTCCGGTACTACCAGCGATGGCTGGAAGGCCTGTTCGCCCGGGTCGAGGTCCTTTCCCGGGGGGGGGATACCGGGTCCTGGAAGCGCGGGACCCCTGGCCGGAGCCTCGGGCCGACGTGGGAAGGAAGGCTCTCCAGGGGAACCGGGCCAAGAGTTAAGTAGCAGACCTGGGTGCCCGAGCCGCCTCCCCTAGGGAGGAAGGACCGGAGGGAGTACGGCGCCAAAGGCGAAGGAAGGGGAGAAGCCCGAGCCGGCCACTCCAGCAGAAGCTCCTTCCTCCGCCGAGGAGCGCCCCGGCAAGAAGGGGAAAGGGGGGGAGAAGAAGGGGGCCAAAGCGCCTCCCGCCAAGACCGCCCCGGCGGTTTCCGCGAAGGAGAAAGCCATTGCCGGGAACCCCGACTTCCGTTACATCGTCCGAATGGCGAACACGGACCTGGATGGGAAGCGCCAGGTGATCCTGGCGTTGACCGGCATCCCGGGGGTGGGGCTGAGGGTGGCCGAGGCGGCCACCCATTTCATGGAGGTGAATCCCACGGAGATGCTGGGGAACCTGCCCGAGCCCCAGACAGAGGCCCTGGAGTCGATGCTCCTGGGGCTCGCCTCGAAGCTTCCCCCCTGGATGACGAACCGGCCCTTTGACCGGGGCACGGGGGAGACCCGGCACCTGCTCTCCACGGACCTGGAGACGAGCGGGCGGGACGACGTGAACCAGATGAAGATGATCCGGTCGTACCGGGGGATCCGGCACGAGCGGGGCCAGAAGGTCCGAGGACAGCGGACGAAGTCCAACGGGCGGACCGGGACGGCCACCGGGGTCGTGAAGAAGGCGGCCCAGGAGGCCGGTGCCGCGAAGAAGCCGGCCGGTGGCGAGGGAAAGGGGAAGGCCTAAGGCGCCATCGTCGGACGGAGGAATGGGAAAATGGGAGATCCGAAGTTTGCCCGGCGGTCCTACGAGACCCCGAAGCATCCCTGGGAGCAGGCCCGGATGGACGAGGAGCGCAAGCTGCTCGTGAAGTACGGGTTGAAGAACAAGCGGGAGCTCTGGAGGGCCCAGAGCCAGCTCCGGGACATCCGCCGGCAGGCCCGGCAATTGCAGGCCCGGGTGCGGGCCCGGGAGCCCCAGGCGGAGAAGGAGATGGTCCTCCTCTTGGCGAGGCTCTCCCGCCAGGGCCTCCTGCAGGCGACCTCGCCTACGCTCGACGACGTCCTGGCCCTCTCGGTGCCCGACCTGCTCCAGCGTCGGCTCCAGTGGCTCGCCTACGTGAAGGGCCTGGCCGGGTCCGTCTCCCAGGCCCGGCAGCTCATCGTGCACGGTCACGTCGGGGTGGGAGACCACCGCGTCACCCGCCCGGGGTACCTGGTCCGGCGGGAGGAGGAGATCCAGATCGCCTACGATGTCTCGAGCCCGCTCGGAGACGAAGGGCATTCGCTCCGTGCCGCGCTGCGCGAGAAGGCCCAGGCTGCGCCCGAGGTACCGGTGGAGGGGCCGAGCCCATCGGCCCCAGGGGGCCTCTGATGGCGAAGGTCGGGATCGCGCACATCTACGCTTCCTACAACAACATTCACATCCTGGTGACCGACGTCACGGGGGCCGAGACCCTGGCCAAGGCCACGGGTGGGATGGTGGTCAAGGCGGCCCGGGACGAGTCCAGCCCCTATGCCGCCATGCGGGCGGCCGACCAGGTCGCATCGGAGATCCGGGAGAAGGGGTACGACACGGTCCATGTCCGGGTACGAGCCCCCGGCGGGAACCGTTCCCGCTCGCCGGGTCCCGGGGCCCAGGCCGCGATCCGGGCGCTCGCCCGCGCGGGCCTGGTCATCGGTCGCATCGAGGACGTCACCCCGATCCCCCACGACGGCACGAAGCCGAAGGGGGGCCGGCGGGGCCGGCGCGTGTAATGCCCCCAGGAGCTTCGATGGAGGTCACCGTACGGGAGCTTCGGGACCGGCGCTTGCGGCTCTACCTGGAGGGGACCACAGCAGCCCAGGTGAACGCGATCCGGCGGGTGCTGCTCTCTGACGTCCCCAAGATGGCCGTGGATGACGTGGAGTTCCATCTCGGGTCCATCCGGGACGAGGCGAAGGGGAAGGACTACGACTCGGCCACCAGCCTCTTCGACGAGTCCATCGCGCTACGCCTGGGCCTCCTGCCGATCCCGACGGACCTCAAGCAGTTCCACTTCAAGTCCGAGTGTACCTGCAAGGGCGAGGGATGTCCCAACTGCCAGATCGTCTATGCCATCGACCGCAAGGGGCCCTGCACGGTCTATTCGCAGGACGTGGTCCCCCTCGGAGACCCCCACCTGGCGGTCCGGGAGCCGGACATCCCGGTGGTACGGCTGGGCGCGAACCAGGCCTTGCTCGCCTATGCCACGGCGGTCCTGGGGACGGCGAGGGAGCATTCCAAGTGGCAGGTGGCCAACGCCGTGGGTTACCACGAGCAACCCCGGGTGAAGGTGGCCCGGACGAAGGACTGCTCCGACGCCTGCCTGAGGAAGGTCCCCGGGGTATGTCCCCCCGGGGTCTTCCGTTTCGAGGAGGGGAAGCTGAAGGTGGTCCGGGAGGACGACTGCATCTTCTGCGGGGCTTGCGAGGAGGCCTGCGAGCATGGGAGCATCACCGTCTCGGCGGACGACAGCAAGTTCCATTTCCAGTTCGAGACGGACAGTTCCATGACCGCCCGGGAGGCCCTCCGCTTCGCCCTGGGGGACCTCAAGGAGCGGTTCTCGGAACTCAGGGAAGCCGTGCTGGCCATCCCTTGACGGGTCGGGCCGGTCAGAGCACCGGCGTGAGGTCGTACGGCTCGCCGCTGCCTTCGTCGCGGTCGTTGGGGCGCAGGACCTGCCCCCGGGTCCGGGGGACCTCCCCATAGAGGAAGACCCGGCCGTTGCGGTTGGCCAGCCGGATCACGCTGGAAGCGGTCCGCGCCAGGATGGGGATGAACGGGTCGTCGCGCGGCCCATCCACGATCACGTGGCTCGCCCCGGCCCTCAGGTAGGTCTCCAGGATCACCGGCAAGGACTCGGGGAGGTAGGGCCGGGGGGTGACCTGGTTGAGCTCCCGGAGGCAGACCGTGGAGACGATGACCAACGAGGGGTGGCCTTCCACCGCCGACTGATGGATGAACTGAAGGTTCGAGGGATAGCGGGGGGCCAGGGGGTTGGTGCCCGTGGCCCCCTCCAGAGGGACCAGCACGGCGTCGAGCTCCGGCGTAGGCCGGAGCGGGGGGGAGGCCGTGAGGACCCGGAGGTGCCGCGCGAGGGTCTCGTGGGGAAAGGCCTGTCGGCCTAGCTGATAGATCGCGTCCGGCAGGGCGTTCGACGGAAGCACCAGCACGTTCCCGTCCCGGGAGATCACGTGGGCCATCACCGAGCCGAAGAGCAGGCTGATCGCGCTGGAGGGAACGGCCCGGTCCAGCTCCAGGAGGGTGATCCCCGAGGCGGGCAGGCGGCCGAAGGTATCCGCGAAAGCCCGCGAGCCCGGCCATAGGCCTTCCGCCGAGGGCTCCGGGTCGTTAGACCAGACCACCCGTTCGAACCGGAAGGTGGCCGGATAGGGCTCGGTGGCCTCGAACCGCGCCCCGGCCAGGGTGAAGGGATAGCGGTCGTCGAGCACGGGGACCCCCCGGAGCTTGGGGAGCCGGAGCCACCGTTCCAGCCGCCCGTCGAAGTCCTCGCGGCTCGTGGTGACGATGCCATCGACCAGATAGTCAAGGGGGCCCTGCTGGTCGGTCTCCTGGACGATGACCAGGTGCACCCGGCCCCGGGTCATCAGGTTGAGAAGCATCCTCTCCAGGTCCGGGCGGTCGGGGACCGCGTTCCCCTCCTCCCGGGAGACCGGGTTCAGGTATTGCTGGAGCAAGGCATCCCAGGAGTCCACGACCACCACGGTGGGGACCTTCGGGTCCAGCCGGCTCCACGCCTCCTGGAGGGCCGGGGGGAGCCAGAGGAAGCCCGCCAGTTCGCCCTCCTCTTGACGGCCGGGGGTTACCACGGCGCGGGAAGCGGTCAGCGCCTCCAGCGCGTGCTGTATGCTCCCAGGATAGCTCGTCGAGTCGATGACATCCAGGGTCTTCTCCAGCAGCGCGCCGATCCACGGGTACTGCAGGAGCAGTTTGGGGCGGCTGACCCGGCTACTGATGAAAAGCCGCGCCCCGGGGAAGCTGGCGGCTAGCCCGAGGGAGAGGGTGGACTTCCCCGAGCCTGGGGGCCCGCGGATCAAGAGCGTCTGGGGGCCCGGAAGGTGGAGGAAGTCCCGCAGTTCCTGGGGGAGGGCGTTCCCCGGGGAGCGGAGCGGACTCGGGGTCATCCACTCCGGGATCATCGATGGAGCGCTCCGGACTACTCCCAAGACCACCCGGGGGCATAAGAAGCTCGGTCCAGACCCGCTTTACGTCCCTTAAGTGGAGTACGGGACCGGGATCGGCTCACCGGGGCCGGCCAGGGGCCTCCCAGGAACTGGGGGTTGCCCGGCCACGGGCATACGTCACGGACCTCTGAGCGAGTCTCCGGCGACCGACGGGGGACCCTCCCTGAAAGCCTCCGGGTCTTGGGGGGCCGGGGCCTACCCTTATGGCCTCCCGGCAGCTTCCCCGGGAACGCCTATCGGAGGGATCGGAATGAGCGGAACCTCGAGCGGAACCCAGGGGGCGAAGGTTGCGGGCCCCTCGCCCGAAGAGGACCCCGAGCTGGAGCGGATCCGGGCGGAGCTCTTGCGGGAGCTTAGGGAGTCATCCGCCCGACCGAATCCGGTCGGGGGTGGGCCAGAGGTCTCGGAGGGGCCGGGGGCGGTGCCGTTGAACCAGGGAACGCTGGGCCCGTTCCTAAGAGCGCATCCCCGGGTGGTGCTCGACCTATGGGCCCCGTGGTGCGGCCCGTGCCGGGCGTTGAGCCCCATCGTGGAGCGGATGAGCGCGCGTTTCTGGCCGGGAGTGGCCTTCGGGAAGGTCAACACCGACGAGGAGCCGGGTCTGGCGGCGGGTTGGGGGGTGCAGAGCATCCCCACGTTATTGTTCTTCCGGGACGGTCGCCTGGTCGACCGGACGGTGGGGGTGCTCACGCCCGAGCATCTGGAGGCGAGGATACGGCGGTCCCTGTCCCCCCCCGAGCTCCCCTCCCAGGAGGCCTAGCGGCTCGGTGCGGCTCCCAAGGGCCAAGGCACTTTCCCCGCACCCCCGGCCGGGGGCCTGGGTCCACCTCTCGGGCAACGCGTCTGGTCGATAGAAGCATAGATAAAACCCCTCGACCGATGGCTACGTATGGTCGGTCGGAGTCCCGGGGTCCCCCCTCGTGCCGCTCTCCCCGGGTCCGGTCGCGCGCTGGCCCTTTTGACCACGGCCGTCCTATTGCTGTCTTCCTTCGGCCTGGTCTCGCTGGTGCCGGCCTCCGTGGCGGGGGGCGTTCCGGCGGGGGCCACGAACCCTTCTCCCGGGATCCCGACGTCGACCCCGGCCGGCTCTCCGGCCCCGGGCCTGGTCGCCTTTGTCCCCATCCAACTCAACGCCACGGTGGCCTCGATCCCCGCGGGGACCGATGTGAACCTCAGCGTGGATTTCTCGACGTACGCCGGTTACCTGGACAGCAATCTCAGCAACGTGGAGTTCCTCTACCCCGACGGGAGTGCGATCCCCGCCTGGTTGCAGAACGGGTCCACGAGCGCTTCCAAGGCGTCCACGGTTTGGTTGGACCTGGGCGTGCCTCTGCGGCAAGGGGTCCCCCAGACGATCTTCCTGGGCCTCTTGGCCCTCACCCATTATGACCTCGGTGCCTTGGGGCCCTGGGGAGAAGCCCCCCAACTCTCCATCAGCGGGACCTCCGGGTACGGTCGATACGACAATGGGGCCTCCGTCTTCCCCGCGTACGTGAACGGTACCTCCGGAGGTACCTTGCTGCAAGGGCTCAACGACACCGTCGCGCCCGCCAGCGGGGTCTCGTACCCCGAGGGCACCGGATCCGCGACGGAGGTCGTGGCAGCAGACCCTCCCCATGAGCTGGGGTACTGGGTCCTCAACGTTCCCGTGGAGAACCGTCCCCTCGCCGTGGAATCGAACTTCCAGAGCAGCAACCCGGCGCTCTCGGTCGGCGGAGCCGGCGTCTGCACCCCTCCCGTAGGGTCGGGGCCCTCGGAGAGCCTGACTTACTCTCTGGACAACCGGATGGGCTTTTCCAGCTCCTACCTCTACCTCACGGAGACCTATCGCGAGGCCACGTCCCTCGCCAGTTCCTCGCCCACGGGAACGTCGAACGGACAATGGAACTACGCCACCCTGGACTACAACGAGACCAACGGGACCTGGTTCTCCGGGGCCAGTTCCCTCACCCTCGGAGCCGGGCAGGTGTCCCAATCGCTGGCCTACTCGCATGGGGCGAACCCTTTCAACAGCACTTCGCAACTGGAGGCTTGCGGCCAGACGCAGGTCTCGACCGGGACCGCGGTGACGGAGGATCTCAACTACGTCCTGGTCCGCTACCTTCCCCCCGGCGGGGTGATGCCCCAGGCCCGGTTCCTCGCCCTGCGGTCCCCCTCGGTCACCGTCTTTCCGACCTCCGCGACCAACGGGACCACCGTCTACTTCAACGGGACCGGGTTCGGTCCCGGCGATCCGTTGGCCTTCAACTGGTCCGGGTGGTCGGACCGGTCAGGGGTAGGTCCCCTCTGCCCGACCACCTTCAACTCCACCGGGAGCTTCTCCTGCACCTACGTTGTCGGTGGTGGGCTTCCCCACGGCGGGTATCCGTTCAACGCCTCGGACCCCACGCTGGGGCTCTCGGCCAGCGCGCTGCTGACCATCGCGCCTTCCCTCCATCCCTCCACTTCCGCCACCACCCCCCAGACGACCCCCGTCTCCTTCTACGGTTCCGGCTTCACCCGAGGGTCGGTGATCTCGGAGAATTTCTCCGGCTGGCGGCTGAAGCACCAAGGCATGCCGGTCTGTCCCCTGGCCACCAATACCCGGGGGGCCTTCACCTGCTCCTGGACGGTCTCCGGCGACCCGAACGGAACCTATCAGCTCAACGTGACGGACAGCCAGGGACTGGAGGCGCAAGGGGTAGTGCGGGTGGGTCCGGTCCTGGAGGTGCTCCCGGCCTCTGGCGTGTACCCTGCCTCGATCCAGCTGGTGGGGGCGGGGTATGCCGCGGGCAGCCCCATGACGGTGAGCTTCCCCTCGGCCTGGGTCTTCTCCTCGCCTCCCACCTGCCCTTCCGATGCGCTTTCCACGGGGAACTTCAGTTGCGGTCCTCTTTCGGTGCCCCCCGCACCGAACGGGACCTACCCGATCACGGCGCAGGACGCGGAAGGGAACGCGGCCACCGGGTACTTCAGCCTGGGGAGCGGTCTGACCGCCTCGCTGGGAACCGCCCGGGTCGGACAGGTGGAGGTCTTCAGCGGGACCGGTTTCTCTCCTTCCGTGTCGGTCCGCGTCGCCTCCAGCGGGCTGCCGGGGAGCTCCTGCCAGGGGAGTTCTAACGGTCAGGGCTCCTTCCAGTGTTCCGTGAAGGTCCCCGCCACTCCGGGGGGCACGTATGTTTTCACCGCCTCGGATGGGGTACATCAGGCCAGCACGTCCGTGGTGGTCGGGGGGAACGTGACCCTTGGGAGCTGGGCGGGAACGGTGGGCTCCAACGTGTCCGTCCTACTGACCGGGTTCGGCGCCTCTGCGGCCGTGAGCGTGACCTTCTCTCCCGAGTACAGTTTCTTCGTGGGAACGGACAGCCAGACGGTCTGCACGGGTACGACCGGGACGAACGGGACGCTCGCCTGCCTCTTCTCGGTTCCCGCGGTGATCATGGGCGACGGTAACGTGAGCGCGAAGGAATCCGCGAGCGGAGAGGTGGCCTACGCCGCTCACCCCTATCGGGTGGCCCCGTCGCTCTCCGTGGCGCCCGGGGTGATCGCCCCGGGAGAGAACCTGACCGTGCAAGGTTCGGGGTTTGGCCCCTCCTTCGATCCCCTTGCCCCCTCCCCGGTCCTGGACCCGGTCATGGTCACGGGGGGCCCCGGCTCCCAGACCCTCTGTTCGGCCCTGGTGGACATCTCGGGCAGCGTTCTCCCCGGCACCTTCGAGTGCGGGCCCCTCTCCCTGCCCGCGGCGGCGGCGGGAGCCTACCCGGTCATGGCCACCGAGAGGACCACCGTGGTGGACGTGCCCCTCAGCATCGAGTTCGGGACCACCGTGGGGGTGAACCTCACGGTCACCGCCAGCACCACGCTGGTCCTGACCTCCACGCTGGCCGCCACGGCGGGGGCGAGTCCGACGACGACGGAGGTAGGCCAACCGGTGAGCTTCCAGGGGTCGGCCACGCTGGGGGTCTCTCCGTACCGGTTCCTCTGGACCTTCGGGGACGGCTCCACCAGCACCCTGCCGGACCCTACCCATGCCTACTCTTCTCCGGGACCGTATGGGGTGACCCTATCGGTCACGGACTCCCTCGGCTCGACCGCTTCGACCAACCTGACGGTCACGGTGGTTCCCGGCCTCACGGCAGGCGCTGTCACGGCCTTCCCTGGGCTGCTGGAGGTCGGGCAGGAGACCCACCTCAGTGTCCCGGTCTCGGGTGGGGCAGGCCCGTTCACCTACGTGTGGGGGGGACTTCCTTCGGGCTGCGCCTCCCAGGATGCGGGCTCGCTGAACTGCACTCCGGCCGCTCCGGGACCCTACGTCCTCACCGTCAGCGTGGAGGATGCGCTGGGAGCGATCGTCCAGGGGAGGTCCGCGACGATCTCGGTGGCCCCTGCCCTGGGCCCCGTTGGCCTTAGCGCCAGCGGCTCCCAGTGGGTGTCGGGCGAGCCGTACACCTTCGGGGCCTCTGTGACCGGCGGTCTCGCCCCCTACACGTACCTCTGGGCCGGACTTCCGTCGGGTTGTTCTGCGGCGGACACCCCGTACCTGACCTGCACCGCCCCTGCGGGACCGGGGTACTACAACGTGAGCGTGACGGTGACGGATGCGCTGGGGGTCATCAGCCGGTCGACGCCCGTGAGCGTCCAGGTCGCACCCGCTCTCGCGGTGACCCTGAAGGTGACCCCCGCGATAGGGGCCCTCAACGGTACCGTGGACTACCTGGCGAGTGTCTCGGGGGGCTACGGGCCCTACCAGTTCACCTGGTGGCTCAACGGATCGGTGGCCTCGGTCACGTCCAGCTCGACCTTCTCGTTGGGACCGATGAGGCCCGGGACGTACGAGGTCCAGGTGAGCGTGACGGACTCCCGGGGGTTCGTGGCGCTTTCGCCGGAGTCCACGGTGACGGTCAATCCGCTTCCCCCGGCCCCCCCGGCCCCAAGCCCCGCCCCGGTGGTGAACCAGGTGAACCCGGTCCCGCTCTCGCTGTTGTACGCGCTCCTGGGGCTGGTCCTCCTGGTGGTGCTTTTGGCGATCGGGGTCCTTCTCCTCTTGGCCCGTCGCCGGGGCCCCCCTTCTCTGACCCCTGCCTCGTCCAGCGCCTCCTCCGCCCGTTCCCCCCCGGTCTCCCCTTCCCCGGGCGAGGCCGTGCCTTCCGCCCCTCCCCCGGCCGCCCCGGGGTCCGAGGAGTACCGGGAGGATGACGAGGCTTAGGACCTAGGGCCGTTCCGGTGCCTGGGACCCCGGGTGCCGACCCCCAAGGGCCGCGGAGGGTCCGGTCTCTCCTCCGCACGACGAGGGGCTCGGGGAACCCGCGACCGCCGAAAGTGGCCTGGGCCGGAGGCGTCGGTTCACCTTAGGACACCGCGAGGAGGGGCCCCCTGGCCGGAAATGGAGGTTCCCGGAGGGGATGGGCCCGGACGGTTTTGCAAGAAGTTTCTGATAGAACCTACCCGAAAATCGCCTCGGCACACGCAAAACGGGCGCGCTTGGCCGGGTGCGCCGGGCCGCAAGGCATCGCCTCTTGAAACGGTATCGGGGGTGCCCAATTGATCTCCCTGTGCCGAGCGAATAGCGCTGTCGCGCTCGCGCGCGTCTTCGGGCCAGTCGCGGTCGGCCCGGTCTTTTCTAAATCGCGCTCCCCCCGGATCTACGCACGGGACGCGCGAGCAGTCCCGATAAGTCGGCTCGGAGGGGAGGAGGAATCTCCGGCGGAAGCACCGTTCGAGCCGCCGCCCGTTCTCGTCCTCTGTTCGACCTGCCGACAGCCGATCCGACGGAACGAGGTCCTATCGATCTCCTTCTGTCCGATCCACGGGCTCTCACAGCCGTTCACGTTGATCTGGCTCGCCCGGAAGTGGGTTCGAGGTGCCTGACCGTAGGCACCCTTCCCGGTTCCCTACCCCTGTCTCGCCCGTCCCCCTAACCCGTCCCGTCCCGTCCCGGGTCGACCCGTCCGTACGTCCGTCCGTCCCTCCCCGCGCGTCCGTCCCGTCGGCCCGATCGAGCCGACCGCCTCGTCAGAGGATCGGTCGATCCCCTTCCCCAACCCGGGTTGAACCCGTGGCAACGAACCCGGGTTCCAACCCGGGTTCACGTCAGAGGGAGGGGCCACCTTGACCCCTGAAGACCCCTCTCCAACCCGGGTTGAAGCCGGGTTGAAAGCCCAGATCGCCCACGGCCCGGAGAAGGAGTGGGAGCGGGTCGGGCTCAGCGTGACGGTCTCGGTCACCCTTCCCGCGAGCCAGGTCCGGTGCGCCCGATCGCACGGGTACGTCCTGAGCCGGGTCCTGAGGGACAGCCTTGACCGACTCCAGGGAGGGGCGAGCCTCGTCCGGACCCGGGAGGAACTCCAGCAGGCGAGGGAACGCGCCGCCCAGCTCGAAACCTACGAGACCCGGCTGTCGGAAGAGGCGAAAGCCGAGGAGAATGCCCGCATCGAAGAGTTGGCCCGGGAGAACGCGAACCGGAGCCTCGCGAAGGAGTTCGCCGCCGCTGAGATCTCCCAGGGGCGGATCACCATTCACCGGGCGTCCCTCGGTGTCGCGAACGCGAATCTGGCGTGGATCGAGCCACGGGTAGAGAAGAACCCCCTGCTCCGCTCGATGAAACCGAGGCAGGCCCTCGAGCTGGTGCTCGAGGTCTGCCAGAAGGATGGCACGGCCTGATGCACTCCCCTCCCGCGGGGACAGCGTGCCCCCTGTGCGGTGGTCGGTTTCGTGCCTCTCGGAACGCGGTACGCTGGGCTCAGCGGTCGGGAGTCAACGCGTGATTCCGCACACTCTCGCCCCCGCTATCCTTCATGGCCACGTCATTGAGGTGCTCCGGGCGCTCCCGGCGGAGTCGGCTCACCGCGTCGTCACCTCGCCCCCGTACTGGGGTCTGCGGACCTACGGTACGTAACCCCAGGTGTGGGGAGCCCGGCCTGGGTGCGACCACCAGTGGCGGACCGACACTGCGCCGGCCGGGAACGGGCAGGTCACCCACCCGATGACCGCGGAGACCCTGAACGGCGCTTCAGCGACCCGCTCCCCTCGATCGTCCACGTCCTGCACCGAATGCGGGGCATGGAAGGGCGAACTCGGCCTGGAGCCGACCCCCGAACTCTACGTCGACCACCTCGCGGACGTGTTCGACGCCGTCTGGCGAGTGCTTCGACCCGACGGTACTCTATGGCTGAACCTCGGGGACACCTACTGCACCCACCCGGCCGGCGTGACCGGCATGAAGCGCTGGAGAGCCTCGACGCTCGCCGTCCGCGATTAAGGATGCGCGCTCGTCGGCGTCGTCGGACCTCCCTCCGTCTCTCGCGCCCAAGGTGACGAAACACCCTTAGGTCCACAGGAGGGCAGGAGCGCGCCAGCTCCGGGGAGCGACGCCAGGCGATCCACGAGCGTCAGGTGTTCTGTCTCGATCTGGACGAGCTGCCGGTCCGTTCCGTGGAAGGGAACAGGTTCACCCATCGAGGTGACGATGACGCGGGTGAAAAAACCAACGCCAGGGAAGGAGAGCCTCTAACCGGGGCGCCGAGGTTATTCCTGCCTGAGCGGGTTCGCGGAGTCGCTCCCGTCGATACACCCATTGCTTCACCGCGTCCACCGCGAGCACTTCAATCGCCGCGTACCCCCAGATGCCGACCACCCAAAGGAACGGCACTGGGGTCAGGAACCAACCGCCCAGCGCGAGGGTCGATGCGATGACCTGCGTGCCGATGACGCTGAGTACGAGAACGCCGGCGGGACGAGACTTCCAGAACGGTCCTTTCGTGCGCGTAAGGAATATCACGAAGTGCCCCGCCACCGAGAGCTTGAGGTACATCAGGGTCTGAAGCGAGCCCCCGGCGATGTGCAGAGGCCCGAACGCGACCGCCAGGAGGAGGAAGGTCGACCCCACTCCTACGACGCCGATTGCCGACGCGACCCGGAGGACGCTCCTCATACGCCAAATGACCGGTTGGGGGGAGATCGGCGTGCGGTCGTACGCTATGGCGAGAATGGCTCCATCGTTGAGGAGTGCGATGAGGACGATCATGATCGCCGTCACCGGGAAGAAGCCGAGCACGAGAATGGTGAGGCCGATGAACAAGAGGAGTCGGATGGTTTCCTCGATCCGGTAAATCGCGTAGGCGGTCATCCGGGCGAAAGTCTGACGGGCCTGCCGGATCGCCGTCAGGATCACCCCGAGACCGGGCGCCGTCAGCACGACAGCGGCCGCGGCCCGCGCCGCGTCGGTAGCGCCGGAAACGGCGATTCCCGCGTCCGCTTTCTTGAGGGCGGGAGCATCGTTCACCCCATCTCCGGTCATTCCGACGATGTGTCCTCGTTTTTGGAGCTCTTCGACGATGCGATATTTGTGTTCGGGGAACACTTGCGCGAAGACGTTGGTCTGTTCGAGTTCCCGACCCGGGTCTCCGGACTCGGAGGTCTTCTTCTCAAAATCCTCTGGAACGATCACGGTTCCGCGCAGACCCAGCTTCTGCGCCGTCTCCTGGGCGATGGCAGCCTGGTCCCCCGTGACCATCTTGACCTGGATCCCCAGGGATTGGAGGGACGCGACCACATCTGCCGAGTCGGGGCGCAGCGGGTCGAACAGGGGAAGGATGCCAAGGTACACCCACGGGCCATCACCGTCCGCTCGGGCCACCCCCAAGGCCCGGTAGCCGTGCACCGCGACCTGCTTGATCACACGCTCGACGGCCTGTCGGGTTTCCGGAAGGTCTCCGCAAAGTGCCAGAATCGCCTGGGGGGCCCCTTTGCTCACCCGCTGCGCGCGGCCGTCGGGGGCGATCAGGGTGGCTTCCGTCCGTTTCCGGACGGGGTCGAACGGGACGAACTGCGTCCTTCGGAACTCCTTGCCCAGACCGTCTGCCCCTTTCGCGGCGAAGATCGCGTCGTCGATCGGGTCGTGGTCCTCGACCCGAGAGGCGAGAACGCCGGCGAGAAGTACGTCACCGGGGCTGGTCCCTCCCAGCGGTACTGGTTCCCCAGCCACGAGCCGGTTCTGAGTCAGAGTTCCGGTCTTGTCCGAGCAGAGCACGTCGATACCGGCGAGCTCCTCCACGGACTCGAGGCGCGTTACGATCGCATTGTCGCGGGCCAGAGTTCGCGCACCGACGGCCATCGTGACCGACAGCACCGTGGGCATCGCTACGGGAATGGCAGCGATGGTGAGCACCAGGGCGAACTGCAATGAGGTCAGGAGATTCACGCCGCGCAGCAGCGACACAACCTCGACCACGATCGCGAGCGTGACAGCGATCACGATGAGAGTGTCCCCGATTCGAAGGACGGCTTTCTGCAAATGACTCACCGACTTCGCCTGAGCAACGAGTTGCGTCGTCCGTCCGAGGAACGACTTAGAGCCGGTCGTTGAGACTTCCGCCGTCCCCTCGCCCCTCCGAACAATGGACCCGGCGTACGCCGTCCCCCCACGTTCCCTCGTGACAGGAAGAGATTCCCCGGTGAGTGCGGACTGGTCGAGCTCCAACGAAGCGTCCCCCACCAAGCGGATGTCGGCCGGGACGATGTCTCCCATCCGCAACCGGACGATGTCTCCGGGAACCAGTTCACGAGCGGGGATCTTCGTCCACTGCCCCTCGCGCAGGGCGCGGGCCTGCGGGGCGAGGTGGGCCTTCAACGCCGCGACCGCGTCTCCCGCCTGGTGTTCCTCCCAGAAGCCGATGGCGGCGTTCACGACCAGCAGAGTAAGGATGATGGCGAAGTCATCCCAGTGCTGGAGGACCGCGGCGAGTACCACCGCCACTTCGATCATCCAGGGGATGGGTCCCCAGAAATACGAGAGAAGTCGGCGCCACGCGCTGACCGTCAGCTCGGGAACCTCGTTGAAGCCGGACTGCTCGCGGCGCGTCCGAACCTCGTCATCGGTCAGGCCCCTTGGTTCCACCGAGGGCAAGATGGGCGGGGAGGCTGAGATAGCAATCTGATTCGGAGTCACGTTCATGGGCGCCAAGACCTTACTCGGCCGGACGGACTAGGAGCCCGTAGCACAACCAGTTTTTGTTGAGGAGGGTTCCCCTCCCCAGCTCCGCGAAGGGGTTCCCCTCCCCCTTCCTTTCCCTTCTTCCCTCGTTCTTCGCCGTCACGCCGTCCACGCGACGTGTAACTTCCGCAGGTTGTGGGTCAGACCCCACAGTTTCCACTCCGCGCTCACCTTCTCGAACCCTCTCAGCAGGAACTGTCGAAGCCCTCTCCCCTGCTTGATCTGACCGAACACGGGTTCCACGCTGACCTTCCTCCAGCGCTAATCCCTTCGACCTCGGCGACTTCGGACCTTCCGTCGCATCCTCGCGGTGAACCGCTCGTCCAGCGGGGGTCGCCCCCGCTGGCATGGCGCGCTCTCGGCCACCCTCGACGGTTCGGGAGGGCAGAAGACCTCGACCCCTCGCGCCTGAAGTTGGCGGATCTGGGCCTCGCTGAAGTACCCCGCATCCACCAGGACCTTGCGGGGAAGAGTTCCCAGGGTCCGCTCCATCTCCCCCATCATCGGGGCCAGGTGCTGGTTGTTCGGGTTCCCCTGCGTGAGAAGCGTGGACACGATCACCTGGCTCTTGGCGTCCACCGCGGCCTGGGCGTTGTAGCCCTGGATGTGCGCCCCCTTGTTCCCGCTCTCCTGCATGATGCGGGAGTCGGGGTCGGTGAAGTTGTACTGGGTCTTCGGGTCGGGCTCCTTCTTCCCTTTCTTCTTCTCCCGCTCCTCGACCGCCTTGCGGGCCTCCCGGAGCCTCTTCAGCCGCTCCTTCCAGTCGGGGGGGAGAGGGTGCATGTAGGGGTTCTTGTCCTTCCCGTAGAGCTCGTCCTCCTCCTGACCGACACGCTCCGCCTCGCGCAGGATCCTGCGGACCTGGCGGCGCAGCGCCTCCTCGTCCGCTTCGATCTTCTCGTAGGTGCGGGACTTGTGCTTAGAGGCGCTGGCCTTGATCTTCGTCCCGTCCAGCGCCACGCGACCCAGTCGGACGAGTCCCGCCTCCTGGCAGAGCTTGAGGACTTGGAGGAAGAGGTCGTCGATGAACTGGAGGTTCCTCAAGCGGAAGCGGTTGAGCGTGGTGAAGTGGGGGTGCTGGTCGGCGGCGAGCCATCGGGTGGCCACATCGTCCCAGGTGGCCTTCTCCAAGCGACGAGCGGAGGGGACGCCCACGGAGTAGCCGTAGAGGAGGACCTTGAGCGGGAGGCGGGGGTCGAAAGCGGGAGAGCCCCCCTCCTCGTTCTGGTAGGTGGCGATCAACGGTTCGAGGTCCAGGAACTCATCGACGACATGGGCGACCACGCGAGCGACATGCTCCTCGGGGAGCCAGTCGTTCAGATCGGGAGGGAGGATCAGGGTCTGGTGGGGATCGTACTTTCGGAAGACGGGCTTCTTCGAGGTGGACATGCCGCCCGATAGACGCACTCCGGTAAAGTACTTCCTCTCGAGCCTCCGTCAGGGAAGAAGGGTAGTGGTGCTACGGGCTCCTAGGCGGGAGACGCCACTCTGGCGTGCCCACCTCTTCACGTGGCCCAGGAGGTAACTGCCAGAGTTCTTCGGTGCGCCTGGACGCAGCGCCAGGCGCCTAACCTCTTGGTAACCCCTACGTGCGAGGACCGAACTGGCCGGGGTGCCGACAACAACGACCCCGTCCCAAATGAGGGCATTTTCTGGAGACCTGAGGGCGGCCGCGTACTTCCAGCCGGGGAGCCCCCCGAGGTAGTGGTAGCGCCGAAGCCATCCATTGACCAACTCGCGGGTTCCTGGCCCTCCGACCGGGATTATCGGACCCAGAGTCAATGCAGTCCCCTCTCCGTTCGGGCCCAGTAAACTCGGTCGAGCTCGCGCGTTGCCTCCTGCTCCAGGTCGGCCGCCTGGCGCAGCTGGAGACGAGCTCGCGCCTCCCGGGCGTCCAGTTCGGCGTCAACTTGGGAGGCTGCCTTCCCGTGCATTGGGGCCGTCATGCCTCCGCCCCTCCCTGTGACATGGGTTTTCGCGCCAGGATCAGCTCCAGGACCGACTCGGGCGTGAGGCCCTGCATCAAAGGCTCGTGTTCACACCTGGACTTGACCCAGGAAAGGTTCGCGAAGCAGCCGAACCGGGCCTCTGCCCTGTCTGCCGCGAAGAACGCCTTGGCCAGCTTTGCGACAAACTCTTCCCTCTGCGTCTCGGTCGCCTGCTCAGCCAAGCGCCTCGCGAGAGCTGACTCGTGCTCCGCGATCTGGGCCTCCAACCCGGCCAGATGGGCCCTCGCTCCCTCTGCCTCCGCCTTGAGCTCCGCGAGGGTCGCTTCTTCTCCTCCCTGCGCACGCTTCAGTGCGTGCTCCACCCACCTGGAGAGGTTGCAGTTCGACTTCGCCCATTTGACCAGGTCCACAGGGAGGGTTATCGTGACCTCCTTTCGGCGCCCCTCCCATCTCTTCCAGTCGATCTCGGGCCCGTGGAGATAGTGCGGAGAAAGGTCAGACTCTGGCATGCTACGGTGAGTTACACGCTTCCCTTTGGAAAGCACAACCCGGGTTGTTGCCCGTGTTTGGCCCTCCTCGAAGAACACAACCCGGGTTGTTACCCGGGTTGTTGGTTTTACCCCCCACAACCCGGGTTGTTGGCTGCTCGAGAGGGCCACCGTCAGAGGCTGGAGGCCCAGATCCTGCCAGTGCTGGACCGGGAGGGAGAGGGAGAGGGAGAGAGAGAGAGAGGCTAACCCGGGAAGGGAAGGGAAGGGTTTGGAAGGTGTAGCAGGGTTGGGTGTGCAGGTCCCAGATCTGTTCATGGGTCAGAGCTCCCCTGTCAGGATCTCGGCGACCGTTTCGGGCCACTGAACCGTCCAAGAGCGGGGTTCGGGCGAGAAGTGGTAGTCCAGGATCAGGCGCAAGGCGTAGTCGTCGGTCTCCCGCTCCAAGACTGCCCGGAAGAGGGCACTTTTCCTGAGGGGATGGGCCCGGAGAGATTTGAACTCTCGACCTCCCGGTTATCAGCCGGGCGCTCCAGCCGGTCTAAGCTACGGGCCCCCACTCGGCGGGGCCTCACCGGCAGGGCTAATTAACGGATTCGTGCGGGCGGGGGCCCGTGGCCAAGGGCGGCGAACGCTTATCGGAGGTGCCTGGCTGGGCCGCCCACTTCCATGAGCAACGAGCCGTCCCTTTCCCGTCCCCGACGGGGCCTCGGGGAGACCCTGGCCCAGGCCGCGGGGGACGCCATGGAACAGCGGCTCCTCGTCCAGGTACAACGGGGCCCCATCCCTCGCCACCTGGCCATCATCATGGATGGGAACCGGCGATTTGCCCAGGGGCACGGCCTCCTCCGGGTGGAGGGTCATCTACGAGGCAAGGAGAAGCTCGAGGAACTGCTGAACTGGTGCCTGGAGGTCGGGTTGCGTACCCTCACCGTCTACGCTCTCTCCACGGAGAACCTGAATCGGGACACCGAAGAGGTCCACGAGCTCATGGACCTCTTCGCGGAGAGCTTCCGGAAGATCGCCGAGGACCCCCGGGTCCATCACCACCGCATCCGAGTACGGGCCCTCGGAAGCCGGGAGCGCCTCCCTCCGCGGGTCCAGGAGGCGATCCACTACGCGGAGGAGCGCACCCGGGACTATGACGAGTACTTCTACAACGTCGCCATCGCCTACGGGGGTCGGGAGGACATCCTCCAGGCCATCCGCGCCATTGCCCGGGAGGTCCAGGAGGGCCGGATCCGACCGGAGGCGATCGATGAGGCGATGGTCTCCAACCACCTGTACACCCAGGACCTGCCGGATCCCGACCTCATCTTCCGTACCAGTGGGGAAGAGCGGATCTCGAACTTCCTGCTCTGGCAGTCGGCCTACGCCGAGCTGTACTTCTGTGACGTACTCTGGCCGGGCCTGCGGAAGCTGGACTTCCTTCGGGCCATCCGCGACTACCAGCGTCGGCAGCGCCGGTACGGCGAATGACCGGGACCGGACGGCCCCGCGGGGCCGCCCGGGCCTTCCGTCGGGTCCCCGGGAGCGAGTGGTGGCGGACCGAGGGCAGCTTCTTCCTCCTGTCGGAGGCCCATCGTTCCAAGCTCGAAGGGGAGCGGGCCCGGGCGTTCCTGGAGCGGGTGGTGGCCCTCCCCCCGCCCGCCCGGGTGCTCGACCTGGCCTGCGGCTGGGGGCGCGTCGCCATCCCCTTGGCCCAGAGAGGGCACCGGGTGGTGGCCGTGGACATTTCCCCCGTGCTTCACCTGGGACGGCAGCTGGCCCGGGCCGAGGCGGCCCCGGTGGACTTCGTTCGGGCGGACCTGAGAAGGTGGGAGCCCTGCGCCCA
The DNA here is from genome assembly GCA_021827405.1 of Thermoplasmata archaeon. Taxonomy (GTDB): domain Archaea; phylum Thermoplasmatota; class Thermoplasmata; order Lutacidiplasmatales; family UBA184; genus JAKATE01. The sequence continues at coordinate 14,693 of JAKAVY010000011.1, read as the reverse complement.
GTTCGACTTGGTCCTGCTCTGGGGCATGAGCTTCGGCTACTTTCGGGAGGAGGAGAACCTTCGCCTTCTTCGCCGGATCCGGTCCTGGCTCAAGCCGCAGGGGGTCGCGGTGCTGGACCTCCACCACCCCCCTTGGTACCGTCGGCACTACGTGGGGGAGCAAGTGGAGCTCACCCCGGGGGGAGTCCTTCACGACGAGGTGCGCTGGGACGCCCCGGGCCGGCGGATGCAGGTGATGTCCACCCTTGCCGATGGGGAGGGCCGGGTGCGGGCGCGCCAGTTCCATGATTTTCGGGAGTACTCTTTCGAAGAGATCCGCCGACTGGCCCGCCGGGCCGGCCTTCGACCGAGATCCCTCCACGGGGGCCTCCGGCCGGAGGAGGGCCCGCCCCGACCCGACGAATCGTCCTTCCAGTGGGTGCTGGAAAGGGACCGCACCGGGACCGCCGGGGGTCCCCAGGGGGTCCTTCCTACCTCGAAGAGGAACCGGCGGAACCGGCGGCGGCCCTCGAGAGGATCTCCGAGATGATCTCGGTCTTCGCGTCGGCGTAGTTCTGCCGGAACATCCAGACGCGGCGAGCGAGGTCGCGCTTCGCCTGCGCGTATCCCTCCCGATCGGCGGGGTGGGAGCGCAGGTGGTCCCGAAAGAGGAGCATCCGCGCAACCTCGCTGGATCCCGAGGAAAAGACGTGCAGGTTCACTTCCGGGTCCCGCCTCGTAAGCAGCCGGTGCTCGTGCCAGGCCGGCTCCCGGATCCGTAGTGCGTACCCCTCCCGCTCGAGGGGAGGAAGATAGCTTCTCTCCTCGGAGGAGTCCGCGACCTCGAGCACCGCGTCGAGGATCGGTTTGGCCAGGAGCCCCAGTACCGACGTGGAGCCGACATGCTCTACCCGGAGGGCGCGGGCACCCAGGGCTCCTTTGATGCGTCCGGCCTCCCGGGCAAAGAGCTGCGGCCACCTCTCGTCGTATTCCACGAGCAACACCGGCCCGTCGAGACGGGTCGGAATTCCCACCGTGACCTCAGAGATCTGCTGGTCGCTCATTGGTGACCGACTCCGGTCCGGATCCATCGGTGGGGAATTTTCCCATCGGGCAGCACTTTTGGGCCGAACATAAACGTTCTCGAGCGGACCGAAGGTCAGGTCTTGGCGACCCTCGGGGGCTCAGGCCCGTTGGCGGTGCGCATCCCGCCGGAGAGGGTCGCACCCCGGTCCGGTGGCGCGGGGGAAGCCTCCCGGTCGGGGGGCCCAGTTGAGCGGGCCTGCGGCTTGTTGGGGCCCCTTCCCGGAGGCGACCGCGTGCCCCCGGTGCGGCCGGCCCGAACGTGTCCGGGAACGGTCCACCGCGTCCTCGTCGGAAGTCCCACGAGGCGATGGTCTCTTCCAGGGAGGCGAAGGGGTTCGGTGCCTTGTGGGGGGTCCGGCCCTCCCAAGGCCGGTTAAGGCAAACCCCCGGCGCCCCTCTCGGAGGAGGGCTCACCAACGGCTCCCTTCGACATAGTGTTGTTTTATATACGAGTGCAAACCTACCCTGGTCTGCACCGCAGGGTGCACGAGTAGGAGAGAAACCATGTTGACGGGTCAGACGCCCATTCTGGTGCTGAAGGAAGGGACGAAGCGAGAGAAGGGCCGGGGCGCGTTGTCGAACAACATCGCGGCGGCGAAGGCCATCGGCGATGCGGTCCGTAGCACCCTCGGACCCCGGGGTCTCGACAAGATGCTGGTGGACTCCATGGGGGATGTGGTCGTGACCAATGACGGCGTCACCATCCTCAAGGAGATGGATGTGGAACACCCGGCCGCCAAGATGCTGGTCGAGGTCGCGAAGACCCAGGACCAGGAGTGCGGGGATGGTACCACCACGGCCGTCATCCTGGCCAGCGAGCTGCTCAAGCGGGCCGAAACCCTCACGGAGCAGAACATTCACCCCACGGTCATCTCCCAGGGCTACCGCCTGGCCAGCCAGAAGGCGCTCGAGACCCTCAAGGCGCTCTCGGACCCCGTGGCGATGACGGACCGCGCCACCCTGGCCAAGATCGCCAAGACCGCCATGGCCTCCAAGTCCGTGTCCTTCGACCGGGACCATCTGGCGGACCTCTGCGTCCGGGCCGTCACCAGCGTGGCCGAGCCCCGGGACACCGGGCACTACGTGGAGCTCGACAACATCCAGATCATCAAGAAGCAGGGAGGATCGATGGAGGACACTCAGCTCCTCGAGGGGATCATCGTGGACAAGGAGAAGGTCCACTCCGGCATGCCCCCCGTGGTCAACGACGCGCGCATCGCGCTCCTGGACGCCGCGCTGGAGATCAAGAAGACGGAGATCGATGCCAAGATTGAGATCAACGACCCCACCCAGCTCAATGCCTTCCTCCAGGAGGAGGAGAACATGCTCCGGAAGATGGTGGACACCGTCAAGAAGAGCGGGGCAACGGCCGTCTTCTGCCAGAAGGGGATCGATGACCTCGCCCAGCACTTCCTGGCGAAGGAGGGGATCTACGCAGTCCGGCGGGTCAAGAAGTCCGACATGGAGAAGCTCGCCAAGGCCACCGGCGGGAACATCATCTCCAAGGTCAGCGAGCTCTCGAAGGAGGACCTGGGGACGGCGGGAAAGGTCGAGGAGCGTAAGATCGGGGACGACCAGATGACCTTCGTCACCGGCTGCCCGAAGGCCAAGGCCGTCAGCCTCCTCATCCGGGGCGGGACCGAGCACGTCATCGACGAGATCGAGCGTTCCGTGGAAGACGCATTGAACGTGGTGGCGGTCGCGGTGGAGGACGGACGCATCGTTCCCGGGGGCGGGGCCAGTGCGGAGGAGATCGCGCTGCGCCTGCGCGATGAGGCCGCCAAGGTAGGGGGCCGGGAGCAACTGGCCTTCGAGAGCTTCGCCGAAGCCCTTGAGGCGATCCCCCGAACCCTCGCGGAGAACGCCGGGCTGGACCCCATCGACATCCTCATCGAGCTCCGCAAGAGCCACAAGGCGGGCAAGAAGACCGCCGGGGTCAACGTCACCAGCGGTAAGATCGAAGATATGTACGCGGACAACGTGGTCGAGCCGATCCGGGTCGGGCGTCAGGCCATCGAGTCGGCCACCGAGGCCGCCGTCATGGTCCTTCGCATCGACGATGTCATCGCGTCGAAGTCGAGCCCTCCCCCCTCCGGCGGCCCGGGCGGCGGCCCCGGGGGCATGGGGGGCATGGGCGGCATGGGAGACGGCGGCTTCGGCGAGGACTGAGCGCTCGCCTAGCTCAACCCTTTCCCGCTCCCTTTTCGGGGAGCGGGCCCCCCCTCTTTTCCTTCCGGTGGCCTCGCGCGAGCGCTTCCAGTGCCCGAACCACCTCTCGGAGGGCCCGGGCCCGGTGCGAGAGATGGGACTTTTGCTCCAGCCCCATTTGCGCGAAGGTCCGCGAGTCCCCAGCCGGCATGAAGATCGGGTCGAACCCAAACCCTCCCATCCCCCGAGGCGCCAGGGCAAGCCTTCCCCGGACCTCCCCGCGGCACAGTCGCACCTCGCCATGCCCTTTCACCCCGAACACGGCGATGAAGGAGGCGCCGCGGGCCGATCCTCGCACCGCGCGGAGGACCCCCTCGAGCCCGAGGGTCTTCAGAACGTAGGAGGAGTAGACCCCGGGGAAACCCCTCAGGGCCGGGATGAAGAGGCCCGAATCCTCCACCAGGGCGAACCCACCCGGGGATGCGACCACCTGATCCAGCTTGGCCCGGACCACCGTCTCCAAGGTGGAGGCTTGAGGCTCCACGAAGGAGCGCCGCTCCCAGCGGACAGAGAAACCCCGGTCCTTCAGGAGGCGGCGGGCCTCCTGGTACTTCCCTCGGTTGGAGGTGTAAAAGACCAGATCCCCGACCACACGCTTGGGGCCCTCCCTACCAGGGGGAGGACTCGAAGGAGACGATCTCGGAGAACCCCATGCGCCCGGACGAAGACCCGTTCGAGGGGGTGGAAGGGTCGGGGTACCCCAGCGGGATGACCCCCACCACCCGGATCCCCTCGGGCAGGTGGAAGAGCTCCCGGAGCTTCTGCTCCCGGAAGTCCGTGCACCAGCAGGCTCCCAACCCTTCCGCGGCCGCCGCGAGGGCCAGGTTCTGGATGGAGGCGGCGACCTCCAGCGGGTAGCTCATCATGTATCCCCCCACCAGGGCGGGGGCCGCATCCTCCACCCCGAGGGCCACGACGAGTACCGGGGCCAGGTTGAGGAAGGTGCCCCGGTTCACCGCCTGGGCGACCTTCCGCTTCCGTTCCTCGTCCTGTACCACGATGAAACGCCACGGCTGCTGGTCGCTCCCCGTGGCCGCCAGCCGGGCCGAGTCGATCACTTTCCGAAGGGCGTCCGCGGGCACCGGCCGGGGCAGGAATGACCGGCACGGTCGGACGGACCGGATGGCCTCGTGCAGTTCCATGAAACTTGCGCAGACCCGGGGCGATGTAGGGGCCCCTTACAGGAGCGCGAGGGCCATGTCGAGAGCCATTCGATCTATGGACCTCGTCAGGAGGATAAAGGCTTTGGGTCCTGTCGAAGGGGAGTAGGCTGCCGTCCGGGGCCGTCCAAGGAAACGGCCTACCCGCACCGCGGGGGACCAAGGCATCTATAGCCGCATTTCCAGAGGGCCCGGTGGGACCGTCCCCCCGCCGCGCCAGGGTCGATCCGGGAGGAAGCGGTGGGATGGGGGGCCGCCTTAGCGCCCCACGCTCAGCCGAGGACCCGCTAGTTCCGGACCGCTCGCGGCAACGCGGGGAGGGATTTCCGCGCGGATGGCACTCCCCCGGACGGGGGGGCTGGGTACGATTCATCCTAAGGGCCTGACCGGATCCCTGGAAGGGGCCTGGGTCGGCGATCGGGAAAGCTCCCCGCCTCCGGGGGCCCATGCTCCCGTGGGTGGTGGGCTCCTTAACAGCCCGGGCATCGGGCCCGGCCGTTCGGGCGTGACAACGCGGTCTCCCGGAGGAGAACTAACGGTAGCGGGTTCGTTGGCCCATGGACCCAGCCAGCCCTGTGGAGCCTTCGCGCTCCCTAGCTCGGGCCGGGGTGCTTAAGTAACCCCCTCCACCTGAACTCGACAGGCAGGTGGGCATGCGGCGAGGCTTCCTGATCATGGCCGGGGTGCTCTTCCTGGTCGCGCTGATCACCATCGTCGTCTTCTTCTCCTCGGTCACCACCTCGACCCTCACCCCCGGAGCCCCCATGGTCACTCAGGCGAACGGGGTCGAGACGGTCTTCGGGACCTTTACCGCTACGGTCGTCTGGACGGGAGGGAACTCCTCCTCCCTCTCTCTTCAGGTCTTCTCCTGCGGCCAGAGCGCCTCCTGTGCGGGGGCGAACCATACATCGCCGGTGGCTTCGGGGTTAGGGGCGTCCGGCAGCCTCACCTTCACCTTGCAAAAGGGCTATCACTACCTCCTTCAGGCGGATGGAACGGTCACGGTCGTCATCACCGTGGGCGCGTTGGCCTCCCTCTTCGGTCTGGGTCTGGTCCTCAGCGTTGTCGCCCTCATCCTGCTCGTGTTGGGTCTCATCCTCAAGCCTCGCCAGCCCGTGGCCACGGGCCGCCCGTCCCCGGGCTCCCCTTCCGAGACCCCCCGTAGCCCCGGCTAAGCGCGGACCGCGGGTGGAGTCCTTCCCCCCGGGGGCCCTTCGGGGTTGGCCTTGGGCCACGAGAGGGATCGGGGCCGAGCCGGGCGGTCGACAGCCCGTTCCCCGGTAGGATGAAATACCGTGGCACCCTCGTAAGGCCAGAATCTTCGGGGTGACGATCCGGTGGCTGAGGGGACCCCGCAGGGGGCTGGGCCTAAGTTGTCTGTCCCCACCCCCGTGTCCTCCCCGACGGACCCCCGGCCAACGGGGACCGTCCGGTCCCTGCTGAGGCGCTGGGGATTCCTCACCGCCCGCGGGGGGGATATCCGGACCGTCTCGCGAGACCTGATCCGTTGGGCGGTCATCGCGGTCCCCATCGGCCTGGTGGCCGGCCTGGGATCGGCCCTCTTCCTCTTCTCCTGGCAGGAGACCACCAACTTCCTGCTTGTGGACATCGTGGGGATCACCTATCCCTACGCCGGCGCCCCCGTTACCGGGGTGGTCGTTTGGGGCAGTTCGTTCCCCCGGATCCTCCTCCTTCCGGTGGTCATGACCGGGGGTGCGCTCGCAGCCGGCCTGCTCATCCAGTATGTGGCACCGGAAACGGCCGGTCACGGGACCGACGAGGCCATCAATTCCTTCCACCGGCGGGAGGGGAAGGTCCGTCGGCGCGTCCCGTTCATGAAGATCGTGACCAGCGTGCTCACGTTGGCGAGCGGGGGGAGCGGAGGGAGGGAGGGGCCCACCGCCCAGGTGGGGGCGGGTTTTGGCTCCTGGTGGGCCGACCTGCTCCACCTTCCGGCCAAGGACCGGCGGATCGCGCTCGCCACCGGGCTCGGCGCAGGAGTGGGGGCGATCTTCAAGGCCCCCTTGGGCGGGGCCATCTACGCGGCGGAGATCATGTACATGGGAGACTTCGAGCCCGAGGTCTTCGTTCCGGCCATCATCGCCTCCGTGGTAAGCTACTCCACCTATGGACTGTTCTACGGCTTCAACACCCTCTTCCAGACCCCCGCGGGGCTCGGTTGGACGGTGGACCAGGTCCCTCTCTACGCGCTGCTGGGCCTTCTCTGCGCCGCGAGCGGGGTCGGGTTCATCTGGTTGTATGGGTCCACCGAGCACCGGTTCTCCCGGCTGAGATTACCGCTGGCCCTCAAGGTGACCCTGGGGGGGCTGGCCTCCAGCGCGGTGGTCCTGGCCACGTGGTTCCTCCTCCCGGAAGGCAACCACTTCGCCGCCCTGGCGTCGGTCAACGTGGGCTACGGGTTCGTCCAGGCGGCCATGCTGGGACAGATCGGGGCCGGGAGCCTGACGCTCATCCTGCTGATCGTCCTCGGGCTCTCCGTGCTGGTCCGGATGGTCACCACATCGTTCACCATCGGCTCGGGAGGGAGCGCCGGGCTCTTCGGGACGAGCGTTGTGGTCGGAGCGCTGATCGGGAGCACCCTCGGCGGGCTCTTTCACCTGTGGCTTCCGGGCCTGGTGAGCCTCCCGGACGTGGCGGCCTTCGCCATCGTGGGCATGATGAGCTTCTTCGGCGGGATCTCCAAGGCCCCCTTGGCCGTGCTGGTCATGGTGGTCGAGATGGCCGGGGGTTACGCTCTCCTTCTACCGGCCATGCTCGCGATCTTCATCGCGTACGCGGCCACCGGCCGCTACCACATCTACACGGCGCAAGTGACCAACCGACTGGCGAGCCCGGCTCACCGGGAGGAACTTCGGGCCTGGCTTCTGGAGGGGACCCCGGTGCGGGCCATCGCCAGACCCCCGGTCGGGACCCCTCCCGGGGCCACCGTCCAAGAGGCGATCAACCTCTCGAGCCAATCCGGGGTCTCCCTCCTCCTGGTGGGGGCCCCGGATGCGTGGGTCGGAATGCTGCGTTCCATCGACCTCATGAAGGTTCCCCCGGAGCTCCGGGGGAAGGTGTTGGTCGCAGACCTGGCCCGGCCGCTCCCGGTCAAGGTGACCGAGAACGCGAACGCCCTGGAGACCCTCCGACGGCTCAATGCCGCCCAGGCCGATGTGGCTTGTCTGGTCTCGGTCAGCGCTCCCGACCGGGTGGTGGGCCTGGTGGACCGCCAGGGGATCCTTCACCTCCTGGAGGGGGAGCCGCTGGAGGGGCCCATTGACCCAAGGTCCCCGCGCCGCTAGCGAGGGCTTCCCGCCGCGGGACGGTACGCCAGAGGCACATTCTTATAGCATGACCTGCTGAGGCATGCCGTGGCCAACCGGGGATCCCAGGTGGTCGCGGCGATCCTCTTGGTGATCCCCTTCGTGGTCTACCTTTGGGTCCCCTCCTACAACATGGTGGACCCGAAGCTCGATGGGCTCCCGTTCTTCTATTGGTACCAGACCATCTGGCTTGTGTTTTCCGGGATCCTCTTCGGCCTCGCCGCCTGGCTCATCAATCGGGGGGAGTGATTTGCTCAATAACGACGGCATCGCTCTCTTCGTGGTCCTGTTCATTGTCTTCGTTTTCTTGGGGTTCTATGGCGCCCGGTTCCGCCGGGGCGACCTCCGGGGGCTCAATGAATGGGGGCTCGGGGGACAGCGGATGGGGGCCTGGCTCCTGTGGGTGCTGGTGGGGGCGGACCTCTACACGGCGTACACCTTCGTCGCCATCCCCTCGGGGGTGTACGGGGCCGGGGCGCTTTACTTCTACGCCGTGCCGTATGTGGCCCTTACCTTTGCGATCGCCGTGGTCACCATGCCCCGTCTATGGGTCGTGGCAAGGAACCGGGGATACATCACCGCGGTGGATTTTGTCAAGGACCGGTTCAACAGCCGGAACCTCGCCCTGGCGATCGCCCTTACCGGAGTGGTCGCGGAGCTCCCCTACATCGCGCTTCAGATCGTGGGGATGCAGTCGGTCTTGACGGTCATGCTGCTGGGGGTGGCCAATGTGAAGACGGTGACCGAGGTGGCCCTCATCGTGGCGTTCGTGATCCTGGCCGTCTTCACGTTCACGAGCGGTCTCCGAGGGGCTGCCCTGGGCGCCATCATGAAGGATGTGCTGATCTTCGGGTCGGTCATCGCGGTCATCGTGGTGGTGCTGGTCAATTGGGGCGGTTTCACCACAGCCTTCGCCAGCGCACCGAAGTCGTATGCCGACCTTCCGACCATTTCCATCCCGAAGTTCTGGTCGCTCTTCTTCGGGAGCGCCCTGGCCCTCTACCTATATCCCCACGCCATCAACGGTTGCCTCAGTGCCTCGGACAAGAAGAGCCTGAGGACGAGCCAGGCCTTGCTCCCCATCTACGGCGTGGGGCTCGCCCTGCTGGCCCTCTTCGGCGTCCTGGTCTATGGCATTCCCGCGGCGCTCAGCATCCTCAAGACGTCTGGCAACGGGGCGCTTACGGTGCCGGCGATCATCATCACCGTGCTCCCGGGGTGGGCCGCAGGGATCGCCCTCCTCGCCGTCTTCATTGGCGGGCTGGTCCCGGCCGCGATCATGGCGATCGCCGCGGCCAACCTCCTCACCCGGAACGTGGTCAAAGAGGTCTACCCGAAGATCACGCCGCACGGGGAGACCCAGGCCGCGAAGTGGATCTCTGCGGCGGTAAAGTTCGTCGCCCTCGCGTTCGTCTTCACCGTCTCCACCACCTACGCGGTGCAGCTCCAGCTTCTCGGGGGGGTGCTCATCGCGCAAACCCTCCCCGCGGTCTTCCTGGGTCTCTATACCCGCTGGTTGGACGGAAAGGCCCTGACGGTAGGATGGGGGGTCGGGATCATCTCAGGCATCTATCTGGTCCTCGATGCGAACAAGTTCGGGATCCTGACCAGTTCCCTGTTCAACACCCCGTTCGGGTTCCTCTACATCGCAATCCTGGCGCTGGGCCTGAATCTCCTGGTGGCCGTGGTCGGCACCGCGCTGGTTCGAGCCACCCGGTTCCACCGGGAGGGGATCATTCCCGAGGAGGACCTAAGGAGGGTACGAACGGGCTCGTCCCCGTCTGCCGTTCCTAACCCCCTGGCACCGGTGAAGGCCGTCTCCCAGCTCGAGGCGGTCCCGGAGTGAGCCGCGGGCCCCGTTGACGGCCGGGCCCCCTCCCTGGGGAAGCCCAACGGGCCGATCACTCGGGAAGGGGGATGCCGACGGAACGGCGCCCGGTAAGGAAGATCCCCAGGGCGACGAGGGCCACGCCTGCCGCCTGTACCAGGGACAATCGCTCCCCGAAGAGGAAGGCCGAGGCCACCAGGGCCACCACGGGCACGGCAAACGTGTAGTTGCTCAACGTGGCGGCCGGGAAGCGCTCCAAGAGCTCGAACCAGATCGCGTAGGCCACGGCCGTGCCGATGAGCCCCATGTAGAGGACCACCCCGAGGAGGGTGTATCCCACCGTTCCAAACCCCCGGGGCTCGAGAAGGAGGGCGGCCGCGAGCAGTCCGACGGTTCCACCCAGGAGCTGGTAGCCATTGGCCCGCCACAGGGTCCGTCCCGTGAAGCGCCGTTTGAAGAGGACCGTGGCCAGGGCCCACGAGACGGCAGCCCCGAGGATCTCCAAGAGGGCCACCGGGCTCGAGCCGGGCCCCAAGACGGTCCAGACCTCGGTCACCAGAACGATCCCGAGGAACCCGGCCGTCACGGACACCCATTCCACCCCCCGGAGGGGGCGGTGGAGCAGGGGGGCGGACAGCAGGGAGACCCAGAGCGGGAACGTGTAGATGATGACGGAGGTTTCCCCCGGGGGGACCGAGGAGGCCCCCAGGAACCACAACCCGAAGAAGAGGCTCGTGTTGAGCAGACCGAGGAGGAGGGCGTCTCTCCGCTCGGCGCCAACAAAGATGATCCGGCGGGTACCCCACAACGAGATCAGGGAAACCCCGAGGAGCCCGACCCCGGCCCGGAAGAAGGCGAGCCAGAGGGGCGGGGTGGTCTCGAGTCCCACCCGGACGAAGGGGTAGTTGAGGCCCCAGGCCACGGCCAACGCGCAGAACGCGAGGACCAGGACCCCTTTTTGTCGCCCCACGCAAGGTCCGGACGCGTCTCCAAATAGCGTTTGTCCCGACGGCCCCAAGGGCTGTTGAGGGGGGCGCCGCCCAGCGGGCCGTCCGCCGGAAGACCCCCTCGATTGCCTCCGGGAGACGTAGTCTATTTCCGAGGGCCGTGCCTACCGTCGCCCGAGGGGAGGATGGGCGCGATCGCTTCGGCTCCGGAAGCCACCGGGGAGGTCCGAAGAGTGACGGACGTGATGGAAGGCATCCCGACGATCGAAGGGGCCGGGGTCCGGTTGAACCGGGTCTTCGGTCAGCCCCAGGACCGCCGGTTCGACCCCTTCCTTCTTCTGGACCACTTCCGCTCGAGCCAGCCTTCCGACTACGTGGCAGGCTTCCCATGGCACCCCCATCGAGGGATCGAGACCGTCACCTACATGCTAGACGGGCGGGTGGAGCATACGGACAGCCTGGGAAACCAGGGGAGCATCCAGGATGGAGACCTCCAGTGGATGAGCGCCTCCAGTGGCATCCTCCATCAGGAGATGCCCCAACCGAAGGAAGGGGTCCTGGAGGGTCTCCAACTCTGGGTGAACCTCCCGGCAAGGCTGAAGATGGCCGTACCGGCCTATCGCGACCTGCGGAACCTGCATGTGCCCACGGTCCGCACCCCGGAGGGAGCCAGGGTCCGGGTGGTGGCCGGGACCTACCAAGGGCAGGCCGGGCTGGTCCGGGGGATCCCGGTCGATCCCACCTATCTTGACGTCCGGCTCCCGCCGGAGTCGCGCTGGGAGGTCCCCACCGCCCGAGGGTACACGAGTTTCGTCTACGTACTTGAGGGAGCCGGGGAATTCGGGGGAACGCCCTCTCGAGCGGTCTCGCGCGGTCAAGCGGCGTTGTTCGGCCCCGGCGAGGTCGTGCCGGCGCGCTCCGGGGCGGAGGGGGCCCGGTTCCTCTTCCTTTCCGGGCGGCCCTTGCGGGAGCCGGTGGCGTGGTACGGCCCCATCGTCATGAACACGCAGGAACAGCTCCGGGAAGCCCTGAGCGATCTCAGACATGGCCGGTTCATCCGACACCAGGAACCTTCGGTGGAGCAGAGCTGAAAGGGACGTTCCCGACAGGAGGTCCGGGCGGGTGGAGAGGATTCCATCTTCGAGGTGCGCGGAAGACCCGGCCGAGGACCTTCCCCCGGGCGACGGCACGCCAAAGCCCGATTCAGAGCGGGGCAGCGCCTAGGAAGTGGCCAATGAGGAACCCGGCGAATCCTGCGGTCATCCCGATGACCAACATCTGCAGCCCGCTCTGAAGCAGGGACCCCCGCGTGGTGCGCGCCTCGTAGGCCCCGATGAAGAACAACGTCACGGCGCTTAGGACCACACTGGCCAGCACGTCGCCCAGGAAGTTCACGGGCACCAGCAGGAAGGGGAGGAGCGGGATCAGGCTCCCCACGATCGTGGCCAGGCCCACCAGCAACCCCGAGTTCCTAGGCTCGTTGGCGTAGACCGGGGACATGTGCAGTTCGAAGGCCATCATCAGTTCCAGCATGGCCTGGGGGTTGGCACAGATGCGGTTGACCATCTCTTCCAGCTCGGGTCCCTGGTAGTTCCACTCCCGGAAGATCTGGCGGACCTCTTCCCGTTCCATCTCCGGCATGGTCCGCATCTCTTCGATCTCCCGGCGTTCTTCGGAGAGGTAGAGCTTTCGACGAGCCCTGGTGGAGGTGTAACCCACGGCGCCCATGGAGATGGACTCCGCCGCGAGGGCGGCAAGCGTGGCCACCAGCAGGAGCTTCAGGTTGTCGGTCGCGGCCGAAACTCCCAGGATGATCCCAAGGATGTTCACCAGACCGTCCTGGCTTCCCAGGATGAAGTCCGAGAGGAAGCTACGATGGGCGTGGGGCTCGCGGGAGGCAGACGAGGGCATGGTAGTCTCAAACCTCCGTTCCCGGGGCCCGGTCCCCTCCGGGGGCCCGCGGTGCGGTGCCCCCGGTCGGGGGACCACCCAGGACCCGGCGGGAGGCTACCGCCGAGAGACCTACCTCGGAGGCCCCGCCGAAGGGGAAGGCTTCCACAGAGACCCCACTTTTCCCGAGTACAAATCGGCAACGGGGTCCAGGGCGGTGAGCCGGCGGTGGCTCACGGCAGCGTCGGTCCGTGAAGGGGTCCATCAGAAGGGCTCCGGCACGCCTTGGAACCCGGAAGGAGGCGCTCGAGGTTGCGCCGACCCTCCTCCCGACGCCGAAGATCAGCGTGCGGGTCGGAAGGGGAGCTGACCCTGGCCAACCGGGCAAAGCCGGCCGCCTGTGCCGAGGGATAGGGGGGAACGGGAGGCGGCGTGGGCGGTCCCGGCGAGTCTCCTCTGGAGCGGGGGGGAGATCGTGGGCGTGGCCTCGCCGTCAGGGCAGGGAACTTCTCCCAAGGGCAGGGATCAGAAGGGTCCCTTCGTGGCCCTGGGACCTTCCGGGAAGGCCTCCGTCAGCAGCTCGGGGAGCGTCTGCCATGAAGCCAGCACACGGTCCGGGGGCGGTAGGACAGGGACCTCCGGGTGGCAGAGGCCAGCATAGAGGCGGCCATAGTCCCGGGCCCCATCGAAGCGCACCGCCAGGCGAAAGCCGGCCGCCCGCGCCCCCCGGACATCGCCCGGTAGGTCCCCGATGTGAATGGCATCCCTGGGATCGGTGGCCAGAGGGTGAAGGGCGGCCCAGAAGATCTCGGGCGATGGTTTGGCCCACGGTAGCTCGTCGCTGAAGGCCTCGACCTCGAGGTACTGGGCAAGTCCCAGTCGGTGGAGGACCCTGCGCATGGACCGGCCGGTCTCGCCCAGCAGATTGGAGACCACCGCCGTCCGGTAACCTTCGGTTCTGACCTGTTGCAACTGTTCCTGGGCCCCGGGAACGGCCCGGAAAGGCTGGCGTGCGACCAGTCCCTCGCAGGCGCCGACCCAAAGGGCCGGGGCGGGTTCCCTTCCCGCTCGCTGAGCCGCCTCTCGGGCAAGATCCCCCAGGGCCCGTCCCCGCCCGGGTCTTTCGGAGGCGTCAAGGAAGGTCTGCCGCACCGCCTCCTCCGGTTCTACGACCTGCGTCCCGTCCACCCGATCCGACCGACGCGAGCCGCGGAGGACCGCGGCCAGGGCCCGAAGTTGGGCAGTCAGGTAGCGATCCTCCTCCTCAGGGTCGAGGTAGATCAGGGTGTGCCAGACGTCGAAGGTGATCGCGGCCAAGGGCCGAGAAGCCACCGCAGAACCCCATATCAACCCTGGGAGACCGCGTTTCCGTCGGGACCAAGGCGCGTCGTTCACATAGCGGCGGAAGGAGCCGGGAGTTGGACGTCTGTGGGAGGCGCGTTCCGAAAGGGATCTGGGCCACAGCCCCCTCGCCTCGGGGCGCGAACCTCATTGCTCCTGGGGTTGGATGGACTCCAGGGAGACCTCCGCCGAGAGGATCTGGCGGGCCGTTTCGCCGGGATCGAGGGAGGGGCCGGGGTGGGGTCCAGCGTGGCTCTTGTCCAGGTCGAGGAGCCGTTGGTGGAGCCACTCGAACTCGTGGTACAGCCAAGGGTCTGAGAGCTTGGAACGAAGCTGCCCCACGAGGTCGGCGGGATTCCGGATCGCCCAATAGTACGCCTCGATCCATGACCCGAAGGCCTCCCAGACCAGGTCCGCGTCCAGGACCCGTCGGTGGGTCAGCGTTCCTACCAACTCAAAGAAGTTCACGACCTCCACGTTCGCGAGGTCCTCATGTGCGTGGCGGAGCAGGTGGTCGGCGAGATGCCGTCGGGCCGCCCGCATCCGGGGCGCGTCGAACCGTTCCCGCAAGTTCATGACCGCGTTGGCCGAGTTGAGATGCTGGGCCTGCCGGGTCTGCCAGTACAGGAGGACAAGGGTCCCGACCACGAGGATCCACGTGCCGAGGAGGGACCAGATGGCTATGCTGAACCAATCGACCATACCTTGCCCTTCAGGTCCGGTGAGGGGGCGCTGACCACGGAGATGGCCCCATGAGGGTTTCGGCCGTCCCAAATCTGGCCGGATCTTCCCCGCCCGATGCCCCCCCCAGCGCGCTCGTGTGCGTGTCGATGCCCGAATCGAAAAGTCCCCGTACGGACGGTTCGGGTGAGCTTACGACCCTGAAGGGAACCGGTTCGAGCTATGGGAGCCGCCTCGGCGCTACCGG
>JAKAVY010000051.1 GCA_021827405.1 Thermoplasmata archaeon | reverse complement strand
TCCCGGGACTCCACCACCCGGACGGAGACCGCTTCCCCGTAGGTCCGGACGTCCCCTTCGACGCCCACGGTCCGGACCGGCAAGAGCGTGGCGAAGTACTGCCAGGGGCGGGGAAGGGCCCCCTGGCTCACGGCCTGGTCGACCTCCTCCTCCACGGCCGCGCAGGCCAGGCGGGCCAGCTCGGCCCGCTCCGGGGTCACTTCCCCGACCACCCGGACGGCCAGCCCGGGCCCGGGGAAAGGTTGACGGTCGGCCGCCGGGACCTTGAGGTGCCGGGCAAGGGCCCGGACCTCGTCCTTGTACAGGTCGCGCAACGGCTCCACCAGCTTCAGGCGGAGGTCCCGGGGGAGACCCCCGACGTTATGGTGGGTCTTGATCGTGTCCCGGAGGCTCCCTCCGCTCTCGATCCAGTCCGGGGCGATGGTCCCCTGGACCAGGTAGTCCGCCCCTTCCCGGGCCGCCTCCTCCTCAAAGATCCGGATGAAGGTCGTACCCACGGCCTTACGCTTCTCTTCCGGATCGCTCACCCCCCGGAGCGCGGCGAAGAACCGGTCCGACCGGGGGAGGGTCTGGAAGCGGACCCCGGCTTCCCGAAGGAGCTCGCCGGTCCGTTCCACCTCCCCCTGCCGGAGCAACCCGGTGTCCACGAAGAGGGCGTTCGCCCTCTCCCCGAGGGCCCGCTGCACCAGGACCGCGGCCACCGTGCTGTCGATCCCTCCCGAGGCGGCGATGACGGCCCTCCCCGGGGACGGGACGGCCTTGCGGAGGGTTTCCAGGGCCTCGGACTCGAAGGTCGCCGGGTCGCGCACGGGGGAACGGAGACGGAGGCGGAGTTAAGCCCTTCCCGGCCCGCGGGCTGGGGGCCCTTTCCCGCCGACCCCTTTCCTGCCTTTCCCCTGCGCCCGGGGCCGTTCAGACCAGGGGGATAAGGCGGACGTGGGGGGCGCCGGCCTCCGGGTCGACGGCGAGGGCGTAGAGCATGGTCCGGGGCCGGACCCCGTAGAGGCAGGGGGTGTTGTCGATGCTCACCACCCGGAAGTAGGTGTCCATCATGTTCACGATCTCGGAGGTGGAGGAGAGACCGGGTTTGAGCAGGCCCAATCCCACATCCCCCATGATGTTGGTACGCTCGACCCCCATGAAGAGGGTCTTGATGGCGAGCTGGTCTCCCTGCAGGTACTCGAGGGTGTCGAAGCCGGTGTACTCGATGTAGGGTTGGGGCTGCTGGTCACCGCGCACGGCCCGCTCCGCGTTCTGGAGCGCCCGCTGGGCGTCCTCCCTCCCCGCCCGGAGCATGGGCAGGATGTAGGGGGCCTTGGGCTCGGCCGCGAAGTAGTCGGTGATCCGGACGCGGGCGTCGAAGGTCCCCGGCGGGATGAAGCGAGCCAGGAGGTCCTTCAAGGACTCCGCCGACTCCCCGCCGGAGAGGACCCCCAGGATCCCCCGGTCCTGGGACAGGAAGTTGAGGAACATGGGCGCAAAGAGGCGGTAATAATCGTCGGTGGAGACGTTCACATCGATCTCGAAGCCGTTGTAGGATCCCCGGCGGAAACCCCCCCCGAGCAGGGCGTCGAAGTCCGGGATCCCGGTGGAGAAGTGGGTGCGGCTGTCCGGGATCGGGCGCCAGGGGTGCGGGGCCATCTCGGTGGGGTCCGGGCGGGGAAGGAGCCCCAGGGCCCGGAACCGTCCGCCGGCCAGGGTGACCGCGTAGCGGGACCGGGGGATGGCGGTCGCCCGGAGCTTCTCCAGACGCAGGTGGCGGATCCTCCGCTCGTCCACCTCCTCCCGCGAGAGGGAGATGAGGCCGTCGACCAGGTACTCGATCCCCCCGGCCTCGGGCTTCTCCAAGATCATGACCACGTTGGTGTTGGAGTTCTCGGCCAGGTCCTTCTGCAGGGCCATGACCATCTCCTCCATCTCCAGGGCGTACTTGTGCGTCACGCCCTCGAGAGAGTCCACCACGAGGAGGGCCTTCTCCGGCAGCACGCGCTCGATCCGGTCGTACAGGTGTTCGAGCTCGGGCATCCGGTTCCGCTGGAGGAGGGCGTTCAACTGCGTGCGGTCCACGGTGCGGGGGCGGGTGGCCTCCTCCCCCAGGGTCCGCAGGAGGTCGCGGGCCTGGTTGAGGCGTTCCCGGACCGCGGGGGAGACGGGGGCGCTCGGCTCCCGTTCGCGTTCCGCGATGGTCTCCAGGAAGATCTTCCCTGCGTCGTAGATGCGGTTGCGTGACTCCACCGTCTTGAGCCAGGGGAACTGGCGGAGCAAAGCCTCGTCGGAGACCCGGGTGGAGAGGTAGAAGCTCCGGCCGCTCTCCCCGAGCTTCTCCAAGAGCTCGAGCCCCAAGGTGGTCTTGCCGGTCCCGGCCCCTCCCTTGACGATGACGCTCCGGCCGCCGGGTTGTCCGAGGAAGCTCACCAGTTCGGGCGGGATGCCGACCGGGTCCGTAGGGGTGGGGTCCATGAGGTGCAGTTCCTCCTTGAGCTTAGGAAATTCAAGGCGGGGTCCCATTTATATAAGCACCGGGAGAGGGAAAGGGAAGCGCCCAAGAGGCACCGAAGCGCGGCGGGCAGCGGCACGAAGGAATTTATAGCAGCGCCGCGGAAGATATTCTTCGGCAGGCCCGGCTTTGGCCCACCTGAGGGCCAGGGTTCGGCCAGGGGATTCGATGACCGAGAACGTGGGAAGTGCGTGCGACACGAGGATGGTGGGCCAAGAGGGGGGCGCACGGGCGGGGATCGCGAGGCCCCTTCCTCGGCGCGAGGCCCTCCAGCGATCGAGCGCTCTCCCGAGCGCGCGTTGGGGCATTCCCCCGGGGGCGACCCTGGGACTGGCCCTCGTTGTGTCTCTCCTCCTGTTGGGAACCTCGCTATCGGGAGGGGTTGTTCCGGCGCAAGGGGCCTCCGCCCCGCGGAGCGCTTCGGCCCTGGAGAGCCCCCTAGCGGTTGCCAGCGCCCGCCGGAGCGAGGGGGCCCAAGGGGTTGGCGCCTCCAGTGCCGTCACTGCTCCGCAGGGGAGCCCTGCGTCCGTTCACCCCTCCGTATCACCAAGGAAGGCCGCTGTAACGGATTGTCACTACTCAAACTTCGTCCAAGTGTGCATTGACCCTAGCACCGTTGATGTGGGGCAATCAACGACCGTATCCGGTCCTGCGCCGTTTCCGTCGACCTTCTATCTCAATCTCAGTGATGGGCAACAGATGACCTCAGGCCGGTGCGTTTCGGTCGGCTTCTTCACCTTCGCCGTCCCCCTGGCCGGGACCCTGGCCGTCAACGTCACCGAAAGGGGTTGCTTTGGCACCCCCGGGGGTTCCGTAGTCTTCCCCCTTGAGGTCTACCCCGACCCGGTCCTCTCCCCCGTCCAAAGCCGTTTCAACGCTACGCCCACCACCAGCGCCGACCGTGGTCAGTCCGTCCAGTTCGCCGTCACCGGGAGCCAAGGGGCCCCTCCCTATTCGTTCTCCTGGAGCGGGCTTCCGGCCCAGGGGTGCACCGTGGTCTCGGCCAACGCCACCTCGGTGGCCACCTGCACCCATCTCACCGAGAACGTCTCCGGCCTGGCGGTCCAGGCCACCCTCACCGACAACAACTCCTTCTCGGTGACCACTCCTACCCTCACCTTCCCGGTCCTTCCGGACCCGACGGTGGGAGTCCCCCAGGCGAGGGGCCCCTCCGGTGCCGTCACCTCCGGGGACACGGGACAGGTGGTGAGCTTCACCGCCAGCCCGCAGGGTGGATCGGGCAGCTTCCTCCTCTTCCATTGGTCCGGCCTGCCCCCCGGGCAGTGCTGGGGAACGACCAGCGCCACCGTGGATTGTCTGCTCGGAGCCCCCACCCGTACCCCCACCCCGGTCCAGGTGTCGGTCACGGACTCCAACGGGTACACCTCTTTCCTCTCCCCTGCCCTTCCGTTCTCCGTCTACCCGGCCCCGACGGCCGTCGCGCCCGTGGCCCTGCTTAGCGGGGAGACCACCGCTAGCGCCGACGTGGGGCAGACGGTGACCTTCAGCACCGTGATCTCGGGGGGAGCTGCCGGCGGGACCCTTGCCTGGCAGGGCCTCCCCGCGGGCTGCCCCGCGAGCAACGGGACGAACGTCACCTGCACCCTCTCCCAGGCGGGTACCTCCTCCCTTTGGGTGAGCGGGACCGATGGCAACGGGGTCCCGTTCACCTCCTTCCCCCTCGCCTTCACGGTCTTCCCGGACCCCACGGTGGCCCTCCCCGTCGCCTCCCACGAGTCCCGGGACGTGGGACAGGTGGTGAGCTTCCAAGCGGAGGCCTCCAACGGCACCGGCAACTACCTTCGCTTCCTCTGGAGCGGGCTGCCGACCGCGGGATGCCTGGGCACGAACACCGACACGGTGCTCTGCACGCTCAGGGCTGCGGGCACCTACAACGTCACCGCGGCGGTGGTCGACTCCAACGGGATGACCTCCTCCCCCAGCGGGGCCGTCACGGTCGTGGTAGCCCCAGCGCTGGTGGCCTCGCCCCCCAAAACGAGCCAGGTCTCCGCACTGGCGGGGACGCCGGTGACCTTCCAGGCCAACTCGACCGGAGGCGCGGGCCCGCTGGCCTACACTTGGCACGGCCTCCCTCCCGGGTGCATCAACGCCAACACGTCCTCGATCACGTGCACCCTTGAGACCAACGGGACCTACGCCATCTGGTACCAGGTCCGTGACCAGAACGGCGCGGTCTCCACCTCCGGGTCCACCCTTCTCTCGGTCGCCTCCGTGCCCCGCCCCCCTCCCCCGAGCCCGGCGACCGTCCTGGGGATCCCCCCGGCCGCCGGTTACACGCTCCTCGGGACCCTGCTGCTGGCGCTGGTCCTGGGGGGAGCGCTGGCCTACGTCGTCCTCCGGAGACCCAAGACGCCCTCCCGAGCGTCGCCGCCCCCGGCGGAGGGAGCGGGCCCCACCCCCCCAGGCCAGGAGGGTGAGCCCCCTTCCCAACCTCCGGACACCGAGGCCCCCCCGTAGGGGGGACCGGACCCGGCGTCGGGGACCCTTCCCCGTCCTCAGGCGCCCTTGGCGAGCGCTTCCAGCGCTTCCCGGGCCGCGCGCAGCGCGGAGGCGAGCGGCTCGCCGGGAGGGCCGGAGGCGGTGGCGGCGGACGCATTCCCCCCGCCACGCCCGCCCCAGCCAGGAAGCACGGCCTGAAGGAGGTCACGGGCGGGGTAACGGTCGGGCGAGGAGGAGGCGATGAAGAGGAGCCCCGTCCCCCCCTCCGGCTCGGAGGCCAGGAGGGCGACCGTGGCCGGCGTGCGGGTCAGTTCCCGCGCCACCTCCTGGAGCTCCTCCCGGGACAACGATAGCTTCCCCAGGATCCCGTGGACGTTCCCCGCCGGCCCGGAGAGGTCGAAGGCGGACTCCCGCTGGAGCCGCTGGGAGACGTCCTTCAGGTTTGCCTTCCCTCCGCTCCGGGAGGCCTTCTCGAGGACCCGGACCTTCTCCTTGAGCCGCTCCACCGCCGGCGGGATGCCCTCCACCGGGGAGGCCAACGAACGGGACGTCTCTTCCAGGATGCGCTCGTGCTCCTGCATCACCGTCAGGGAGCGCTCGCCGGAGACGAACTGGACCCGGACCATCCCGTCCTGGATCCGCTCGGAGCTGAGGATCTTCACGAACCCCACCTCGGAGGTGTGCGTGCAGTGGGTGCCTCCGCAGGCCTCCACGTCGAACCCCTCGATCTCCACGATCCTGAGCTCCCGCCCGGGGACCGCCCCTCCCTGGTAGAGGCCGAAGCCCCAGCGCTCCTCGGCCTTCCCCCGGGGCTCGAAGAAGCTCAACACCGGGCGGTCCTCGGCCACGATCTGGTTGACCAGCCGCTCCACCCGCGCCAGCTGTTCCGGTGCGAGGGAGGACCAGTGGGTGACGTCGAGCCTTGCCCCCTCCACCCCCTTGTAGGCTCCCGCCTGCCAGACGTGCGGGCCCAGGATCGACCGCAAGGCCCCGTTAATGAGATGGGTGGCGGTGTGATGCTGCATGAGCTGCCGGCGCCGGACCCCGTCCACCACCCCTTCCACGACGGTCCCCGGGGCGAAGGGAGGATGACCGCCCTCGAGCCGGTGCAGGACGTAGGCCCCCGTCCTCGCCACCTCGGGCACGAAGCGGCCCCCTAACGTCCCCTGGTCGGTCACCTGCCCTCCGCCCGTGGGATAGAAGTACGTCCGGTCCAGGAGGACCCAGGGACCGTGCACGTAGAGCACCCGCGCGCTGAACCTCAGCCGGTACGGGTCCAACGGGTAGAGGACCTCCGTGGCCGGCAGCGTCGACGGGGGGTGAGGGAGCTCGCCCTGCGTGCTCGCCTCCCCGGCAGCGCCTTCCGCCTCCACCTTCTCGTGGCGGCGGGAGACCTGGGCGAGGAAGTCGGGGGGTACCTCGAGCGGCGTCCCGAGCTCCTCACGGACGGCCTCCGGAGGGATGCCAAAGCTGTCGTAGAGCTCCAGGAGGTCTTCCAGGACGAGCCCACGGCCCTCGGCCTTCCGGCGCTCCGCCACCCGCCGGACCTGCTGGCGCCCCCGGGCGAGCGCCTCGTCGAACCGGTGCTCCTCCAGCACGAGGATCTCCTTCAGCCCGGCGCGGTCCAGGAGCACTTCCGGGAAGTGCCGGCCCACCTCCTCGGCCACCCGCTCCACCAGGGCCGTCAACCCGGTCTCCCCCGGGTGTCTTTGGAGCACCCGGAGCATCCGACGCAGGAGGAGCCGGGAGAGGTAGCCCTCCCGGACGTTGGAAGGGACCACCCCATCGGTGAACAAAAAGAGGAAGTTCTTGGCGTGGTCGAGGAGCACCGCCTTCTCGGCAAGGGAGAAGGCGTCGGGGAGCTCCTCCAGCAGCCGGGGGAAGATGGCCTCGTAGATCGTGGGCGTCCCCTGGGACATCCAGACGAACCGTTCCAGGCCGTAGCCGGTGTCCACCACGGTCATGGGCATGGGACGCCAGGCCCCTTCCTTCCCCTCGTACTCCATGAAGACGAGCGTGGCCAGTTCCAGACCCCGGAGCCCCACCGAGACCGAGGGGCCCCGGTTCCCCCCTCCCTCCCAGGCCTCCTCCTTGTAGGTGATCTCGCCGTCCGGGGCGCCCAGGGCCTCCACCAGAAGCTCGTGGCAGAGCTCCACCGTGCGATCCTTGAAGTAGACCGGGTCCCCCGGCCGGTTGAAGGCATGGTGGGCGAGCATCTCGAAGAAGGTCAGGTGCCGCCCCGTGACCCCCACGTTGTCCAGGTCCAGGAACCTCAAGCAGGGTTGGGAGAGCGTCAGCGGGTTGGCCGGAGGGTCGATGGCCCCGGAGGTGACCCAGGGCTGGAAGTCATAGATCGAGGCCTGGACGAACATGACGTCGTTCCGCCAGCGGGGGACCACCGGATAGCGTCGGATGCGACGGTGGCCGCGGGCCTCGAAGAAGTTGAGGTAGAACTCCCGGAACTCGTCCAGCGTGAAAGGCCGGCGGAAGGGGGAGTTCCCCTGGAAGCTGTACGGGGTGCAGGGGGCCTCCGCGCAGGTGTCCCGGTCCCCCCGGGTCCAGAAGGCCTCCCCGCAGGAGGGGCAGACCTTCCGCTGGAAGCCGAGGCGCGGCGGGAAGGCCTCCTCGTACTCCCGGGGGTCCATCGTCATGTGGGGAGGCTGCCCTACCGGGCCAGGAGCTTAACGGTTCTCGGGGGCAGAGCCGGGCCCCTTTCGAGGAAGGCCTCCCCCGTCTCGCAGAGGTCCACCAACGGGCAGCGCTCACAGTGGGGGAGGCGCGGCAGGCAGACGTTCTGACCGTGCTGGACGAGGAGCGGGTTCAGCGGGACCCAAAGCCCTTCGGGGACGACCTTCCGGAGCGCCTCCTCGGTCTCCTCCGGGGTCCGGGTGCGCACCGCCCCCAGTCGGTTCGCGAGCCGGTGGACGTGCGTGTCCACCGGTATGGCGGGGATGCCGAACCCGAAGACCAGCGTGCAGTTCGCGGTCTTGCGACCCACCATGGGGAGGGCCAGGAGCGCCTCCATATCCCGGGGCACCGCTCCTCCGTGACGGCTCATCAGGAGCCGGGAAAGCTCCCGGATGCCCCGGGCCTTGGTGGCGTAGAAGCCTACGGGGCGGAGGATCCGGCGTAGCCGTGCCGGGGGAGCCCGGGCGAGGGCCTCGGGGGTGGGGTACGCCTCAAAGAGCTTGGCCGCCACCCGGTCCGTGGTCTCGTCCCGGGTCCGCTGGGAGAGCACGGTGGCCACCAGCACCTGGAAGGGGTCCTCCGCGTGGGCTTTGAGGTACGGGACCCGCCAGAGCCCCATCTGGTAATACACGGAGAGACGGTCAAGGACCTGGTCCCAGGGCAACCGCCGGGCCGGGGCGGTGGATCGGCGGCCCTCCGGGCGTTTCCCACGTCGGCCCGGGGTCATCGTCCTCCCCTCCGCCGGGCGGCGGGTGGCGGGGCAGCGACCCATCGGGCCGGGTCCGCCAGGTCGGGCCCTTCGTGGGGGCTCGGGCCCACCTGTTCCAGGACCGCCCCCGCAAGGTAGACCCCCCCCGCGGCGAGCAGAAGTCCCCCGGGCCGCACCAACCGATGTCCCCAGGCCAACGCCTCCGCGACGGAAGGGAGCGCCATCACCCGGGGGTATCGTCGGTGGGCCTCCCTCCGGAGGCGCTCCAAAGGGGCGGCCCGGTCAGAACGGAGCGGAAAGACCAGCGCGGTCTCGGCCAGGGGACGCAAGGCCTCCAGCGTCTCTCCGGCCCGCTTGTCCTCCAGGCAGGAGAAGACCACCACCGAGGCGGCCGGGTCCGTGCGCGGGTGCAGTTCCTGCAGCGAGAGAACGACCTCCCGGGCGCTCTCCGGGGTGTGGGTGGCATCGAGATAGAAGGGCGGGTCCTCGCCCAGGCGCTGGAGCCGTCCCGGCCAGCGCACCGATCCCAGGCCACGATGGTAGGCCCCCTCCGGGACCGGCAGCTTCCCCACCCGGCGGAACAGGTCAAGGCCGGCCACCGCCAACGCCGCGTTCCGGGCCTGGAAGGTGCCGAGCAGGGGTAGGGAAAGCCCCCGGTGCTCCCCTTCGGGGGTGGTCACGTCGAGCGTCTGGCGGTCGGGGTCCACCCGGCGCCCGTCGAGGCGGACCTCCCGCCCCAGGGCCCAGAGCGGCACCCCGAGCTTAAGCGCCTGGCGCCGGAGCTCCTCGAACCCCTCCCCCTCGGACACCCCGGTGATGGCCCAGGCGCCCCGGTGGAGGATGCCGGCCTTCTCCCGGGCGATGTCCGTGAGGGCGGGCCCGAGGATCTCGGTGTGCTCGAGCTCCAGGCTGGTGATGACGCATACCGGGGCGTTGAGCACGTTGGTGGCGTCGAGCCGACCCCCCAGGCCCACCTCCACCACGGCCACCTCGACGTTCCGCCGGGCGAACAGGTCGAAGGCCCAGGCCGTGGTGACCTCGAAGAAGGTCGCCTCCCGGGAGAGATCGCCGGACCGGGAGAGCCTTTCCAGGGCCCGGCGGACCCGGGAGAGCCCCTCCACCACCTCCTTCGGCGTCGCCGATACGCCGTCCACCTGGGCCCGTTCCCGATAGGTGAGCAGATGCGGGGAGGTGTAGAGCCCCGTCCGGTAGCCCGCCGAGGTGAGCACCGCGGCGACCATGGCGGAGACGGAGCCCTTTCCCTTGCTCCCGGTGACGTGGAGGGCCCGGAACTTCCGGTGAGGGTCGCCCAGGGCGCGGAGGACCGCCTCTGTGAGCTCCGGGCCGGGGCGGGCCCCCAGGCGCTTCAGGCCCCAGAGGTACTCGAGGGCCTCCTCATAGCCGGGGACGGTCTTCGGACCGGTAGAGGGCCCCGTCACCTTCCCCCGTCCACCCTCCCGCCGGTTCAGTAAAGGGAGCGTTCCCGGTAGCGGCCGTAGACCTCGGTGAGCGCATGGACGATCTCTCCCAAGGTGGCCTTGGCCCTCACGGCCCCGAGGATCGCGGGCATGGTGTTCTCGGAGGGGGTCCTCGCCACTCGTTTGAGCTCCTCCAGGCTCCGGGCCCAGCGGGAAGCGTTCCGGTCCCGGCGCAGCGCCCGGAGGCCCCGGGACTGCTGGCGCCGGGCCTCCTCGGAGATCTTCAGGCGGGGGACGTTCACCGGGGTATCGATGGTGTAGGCGTTCACCCCTACCACCTTGCGCTCCCCGGCGTCCACCTCCCGCTGGAACCGGAACGAGGCTTCCTGGATCTCCCGCTGGAAGTAGCCCTTCTCGATCCCCGCCACCACGCCGCCCAGCGTGTCGATCTTGTCGAAGTGCTTGCGGGCCTCCTCCACCATCCTCTCGGTGAGCCACTCCACGTAGTAGGACCCGCCCAAGGGGTCCACCCAATCCGCCACGCCGCTCTCCTCGGCCAGGATCTGCTGGGTCCTAAGGGCGATGCGTACCGCGCTCTCCGAGGGGAGCTGGAGGGCCTCGTCGTAGGAGTTGGTGTGGAGGGATTGGGTGCCGCCCAGCACCCCGGCGAGCGCCTGGACGGTGGTCCGGACGATGTTGAGCTCTGGCTGCTGGGCGGTGCACGAGCAACCGGCGGTCTGGGTGTGGAACCGGAGCCAGAGGGACCGCTCCTTGCGGGCCCCGTATCGCTCCTTTAACCGCTCGGCCCAGAGCCGACGGGCGGCCCGGAACTTCGCCACCTCCTCGAACAGGTCGTTGTGGCTGTTGAAGAAGAAGCTGATCCGCGGGGCGAAGTCGTCCACCGGCAGGCCCCGCTTCAAGCTCTCCTCCACGTAGGTGAACCCGTCAGCGAGGGTGAAGGCGAGCTCCTGCACCGCGGTCGACCCGGCCTCCCGGATATGGTAACCAGAGACCGAGATGGGGTTCCAGCGGGGGAGCTCCCGGGCCCCGTACTCCACCGTGTCGATGACCAGCCTGAGCGCCGGTCCGGGGGGGAAGAGGAACTCCTTCTGGGCGATGTACTCCTTGAGAATGTCGTTCTGGGTGGTCCCCCCGAGGCCCCGGGGATCGGTCCGGTGCGCTTGGGCGGTGGCGATGTACATCGCCCAGA
>JAKAVY010000010.1 GCA_021827405.1 Thermoplasmata archaeon | reverse complement strand
CCACGCCGGGGGAGAGGCGCTCAACGAGGTCATCTCCCGGCTGCATGCCTCCGGGTCAGAGGCCCCGGCCCAGGCGACCGGCTTTGTGGCCACCCTGTCCGGAGGGACCGGGCAGAGGGCCACCGTCACCCTCCGCGAGGTCCATCCTCGCCGCCAACATGGGCTGACCCTCGTTCTCGAAGGCACGTTCACCACAGAGGACCTCCACCGCCTGGAAGGCGCGCTACGTCGCCACCTTCCGGTGCGGAGGACCACCCTCGAGAGCTACTCGACCCAGGCCCGGCGGCGCTGACATCCACGTCCGGAGCGCCCGGGGGCCGCTGGACCCGGATCGGGCTCAGGGAGAGGCCAGGCGGTTCCCGCAGAGGCGGCAGTAGGTGGCCGGAGGGGGGGTGAACGCCGCGCACCGGGCGCAGACGCCCGGGGGAAGGCCCCGGAGGGGGGGACCGGGGACCCCCGGGGGAGGAGGGCGGAGCTCCCCGGGGGCCGGGGTCTCCGGCACGCGGGTGCCCGGGGTCCCGCCCGTGGGGCTCATCGGACCGGGCGCCATCCCCCCCAGGTCCCGCAGCGCTCTCCGGCCCAGCCCGACGAAGACCGAACCGAGCAGGACCAGAAGCCCGGCCGCCAAGGCAAGGTAGAACCCGGCCCCCGGTCCCCAGTTCTGCGACTCCCCGGCAGGGCACGACCCGTCCGCTCCCTGGGAGCCGGCGCAGGACCCGGCGAAGCTCTGGGAGGGGGACGGGGAGACCCCCGACCAGTGTACGCTCGTGACCGCTCCGCTGTCGGCCCCGATCACCCCTGGCTGGACCGCCATGAGCACCCCCAGGGCGATGAGCGGCGCGATCCCGGCGAGCCGCATCGCCCAGAGCAGCCTCCGGTGCTGGTATTGATGCCGACGGGACGGGCGGGCGGCCAGACCCACGAAGAGGGCCGGGAGGACGCAGAGGGTGCCCAGGGCCACCCAGACGCCCTCGTAGGCGCTGTACAACGCACCGGTCCCGTTCAGCCCCCAGGCGGTGTAGGCGACCGAGATGGACGAGCCCGGGGAGGGGCAGTAGGCCTCGCACGTCTGGGTGAACGAACCCCCGGGGTAGAAGGCCAGGGTCTGGTCCAGGGGAGAGGCCCCCGAGGGCTCCACCGCGCTGAAGGTCCAGGTCGGCTGGAAGGCCGAGGCGATGAGCAGGGCCGCGCCTCCCAGGGCGAGGAGGGCGGCGATGAGGAAGAGCCTCCCCCGGGTCCGTCGGGCCCGGAGGCGACCGGGGGGCCGGGGGCTCCGGGCGATGAGCGAGGGATGCGCTCTCCCCCTCGAGCGCCTTGGGTTTCCGGGCCAGGATGTCCCGGGCGTGGTGGGACCCATCCGCCCCCTACTATCTTCCTCCCGGCGGATATATTCCGCGCTCTCCCCGTGTGGGCGTCCCCCGGGGGGGGAAGCGCCTTCGCCGGGACCCGTGACCTCCCGGTCCGGGAGAACGGTGGGGTCGGCCCCTAACCGACCGCCCCGGTCATCTCCATCTGGATGAGCCGGTTCAGCTCCAGGGCATAGTCCACCGGCAGCTCCTTGGCGAACTCCGCGAGGAATCCCATGAGGATAAGGTGGATCGCGTCGGACTCCTTCAACCCCCGGCTCATCAGGTAGAAGATCTGCTCCTCCCCGATCTTGCCCACCACCGCCTCGTGGGTGATGGTGGCGTCCTCCTCATGGATCTCGTTGTAGGGGTAGGTGTCCGAGCGGCTGATCGCGTCCGGCAACAGGGCGTCGCAACGGACCGCGGCCTTGACCCCGGTGGCCCCCTTGGCCACATGGAGCAGCCCCCGGTACGAGGTGCGGCCGCCCCGGATGGCGATGGACTTGGAGATGATCTTCGAAGAGGTGTCCGGGGCGGAGTGCACGGCCTTGGCGCCGGAGTCGATGACCTGGCCCTCGGAGGCGAAGGCCACCGAGAGGATGTCGGCCCGGGCGCCCCGGCCCTTCAGGTAGACCGAGGGGTACTTCATGGTCACCCGGCTGCCCATGTTCCCGTCGACCCATTCCACCAGGGCATCCTCGTAGGCCACGGCCCGCTTGGTGACCAGGTTGTAGACGTTCTTCGACCAGTTCTGTACCGTGGTGTAACGCACCTTGGCGGAGGGCTCGGCCACCACCTCGACCACGGCCGCGTGCAGGGAGTTCTCCGAGTAGACCGGGGCCGTGCACCCCTCAATGTAGTGCACCTTGGCCCCCTTGTCCGCGATGATGAGGGTCCGTTCGAACTGCCCGACGGCGTTCGCGTTGATCCGGAAGTAGGCCTGCAACGGGATGCCGGCGTCCACCCCGGGAGGGACGTAGACGAAGCTCCCGCCGGACCAGACGGCGCTGTTGAGCGCGGAGAACTTGTTGTCGTTGTACGGCACGATCTTCCCGAAGTACTTCCGGAGGATCTCCGGGTGCTCCCGGACGGCGGTGTCCGTGTCCGTGAAGATGACGCCCTTCTTCGCCAGGTCGTCCCGGATCTTGTGGTAGACGGTCCCGCTGTCGTACTGGGCCCCCACGCCCGCAAAGTACTCCCGCTCGGCCTTGGGGATCCCCAACCGTTCGAAGGTGTTCCGGATGTCCGAGGGCAGGTCCTCCCAGCGCTTCTTGGTGTCCCCCTCGGCCAGCGGGTTCGCGTAGTAGGTGTAGGCGTCGAAATCGATCTCCGAGAGGTCCGGGCCCCAGTCGGGCATGGGCCGGTCCAGGAAGTGCCGGTAGGCGCGGAGCCGGTAGTCGAGCATCCAATCCGGCTCGTGCTTGAGCGCCGAGATCTGCCGTACGATCTCCTCCGAGATCCCCCGGTGCGTCCGGACCTTGTAGCTCTCCGGGTCCTTGAAGTCGTACCGGGTGTAATCCAGGGGCGTCAGCTCTGCAGCGTTCTGGGCCATCGTTACACCTTGAGGCTTTTCAACACAGAAAGGTATTTAATTGCTTGGACAAGCCGGCGCCGACAACCTCCCGGCCCGGGCCGGTCACGCCCGCAGGAAGAGCCGACAGACCTTCCCCATCGCCTCGAGGAAGATCCGGTTGTCCTCGGCCGTGTTGTACGGGGCGTAGCTCGCCCGGGTGAGGGCCGGCACGCCATACCGGCGCATCAGCAGCTGGGCGCAGTGGTGCCCCGCCCGGACCGCCACCCCCTCGGCATCGAGGAGCGTGGCCAGGTCATGAGGGTGGACCCCCTTCAGGGAGAAGGAGAGCACCCCCACATGCCCCCGGGACAGCGGAGGGCCGTAGATCGTGAGGTCGCTCCCCGCCAGGGCAGAGAGGCCCTCCCAGGCTTCCTTGAGGAGTCCTTGCTCGTGCCGAGCCATCTGGTCGTACCCCAACCGTTCCACGTAGTCCAGGGCGCTGGAGAGGACCACGGCCCCGGCCACGTTGGGGGTGCCTGCCTCGAACCGGAGGGGAGCGTCCTTGTAGGTGCTCCGCTCGCGGGTCACCTCGGAGATCATCTCTCCCCCTCCCTGGTACGGGGGGAGGGTCTCCAGGAGCTCCTTTCGCGCCCAGAGGACTCCGATACCCGTGGGTCCGAAGACCTTGTGCCCGGAGAAGGCCAGGGCATCCACTCCCAGCGCCTGGACGTCCAGGGGCAGGTGGGGGGCGGACTGGGCGGCGTCCAGGATGGTGAGGGCCCCCGCCTCCCGCGCCCGGGCGGCCAGGGAAGCGACCGGGTTCACCGTGCCGAGCACGTTCGAGACGTGGGTGAAGGACAGGACGCTCGTGCCCCGGGTCAGCTTCCGGTCCAGGTCCTCCGACGAGAGCTCCCCCTCATCGGTCACTCCGACAAAATCGAGCGCCCAGCCCCGGTCCTTGGCGACCAACTGCCAGGGGACCACGTTGGAGTGGTGCTCCATGTCCGTGAGCAGGACCCGGCCCCCGCCCTTCAGGGGCCCCCGCCCGAGCGCCTCGGCCATGAGGTTGAGCGCCTCGGTCGTCCCGCGGACGAAGACCACCTCGGCCGGGTCCCGGGCGTTCAGGAACCGGGCCACCCGCGCCCGGGCCCCCTCGTACGCCTCGGTGGCCTCCTCGGAGAGGGCGTAAACCCCCCGGTGGACGTTGGCGTTGATCCGTCGATAGAAGGCCGCCTCGGCGTCGATCACCGACTGGGGCTTCTGGCTCGTGGCCGCAGAATCCAGGTAGACCAGGGGATGTCCACCGAAGGTCCGTTTCAGGATGGGAAAGTCCCCCCGACACCCTCCCACCCCGGGACCGGTCGGTCCCGGCGCGGCCGAGGGCGTCCGAGCCCCAGGCGCTCCCGGGCTCGTCTGGGCCATGGGCAGCCTCAGGGGGCCGAGGCCTGGGAGGCGGCGAGGCCGACCTTCACCCAGTCGTATCCTTTCTGCTCCAGTTCCTCGGCGAGCTCCCGGCCGCCGGAAAGCGCGATGACGCCGTCGACCATGACATGCACCCGGTCCGGTCGGATGAACTTCAGGATCCGCTGGTAGTGGGTGATCACCATCGTCCCCATCCCCGGGTTGTGCAGCTTCGCCACCGTCTCCCCCACCGACCGGATCGCGTCGATGTCCAGGCCGCTGTCCGGTTCGTCCAGGATGGCGAACCGGGGGGACAGGGTGGCCAT
Source organism: Thermoplasmata archaeon (assembly GCA_021827405.1). GTDB lineage: Archaea > Thermoplasmatota > Thermoplasmata > Lutacidiplasmatales > UBA184 > JAKATE01. The sequence goes on along the minus strand of JAKAVY010000010.1, from coordinate 49,794 downwards.
CTGGAGCACTTCCGTGCGCTTCTTCTCGCCCCCGGAGAAACCCTCGTTCAGGGGGCGCTTCAGGAACGAGTTGTCCAACCCGAGGTATCCCAGATGTTTGGTGAGGTCCGCGCCGAACCGGTCGCTGTCCGCCTCGTCGGGGGGATGCATCTGGCTGTAGGCGGTCCACAGGAACTTGCTCAAGGAGACCCCGGAGACCTCCACCGGATACTGGAAGCCGAGGAAGAGCCCGGCCCGGGCCCTCTGGTCCGGGGTCATGGCGAGCAGGTTCTTCCCGTCCAGGAGGGCCTCGCCCGCGGTGATGGTGTACTTCGGGTGGCCGGCCAGCGCATAGGCGAGGGTGCTCTTCCCGGAACCGTTCGGGCCCATCATGGCCACCAGTTCCCCGCTCCGCAGGGTGAGCGTGACCCCCTTGAGGATCTCCTTCCCGGCCACCGAGGCGTGCAGCCCCTTCACGACCAGGGTGTGCTCTTCGCTCATCGCCGCTCCCGGTCTCAAGACCGGCGTGCGATATATAAGCCCGCAAGACCGGCCGAGGGGCGCCGGGCCCGGGAGGACGGGAGGACCGCGCAAGCGGTCTACAAATAGCCGCCCCGGGCTCTCGGGTACTCCGGGGAACCATGGGGGGCGCAGCGGAACTCCTCTTGGGGGAAGGGACCAAGGGAAAGATCCTGGCGGAGCTCACCTCGGGCCCCCGGACCGCCGGGGAGCTCTCCTCGCGCCTGGGGATCCAGGAGAGCGCGATCCGGACGCACCTGGAGCGCCTCGCCAAGCGGGGGATCGTGGTCCCGAGCTTCCACCGGGAGGGGATCGGGCGTCCCCGCAAGCGCTTCCAGCTGACCCGGGAGGGCGAGGAGCTCTTCCCCCGGCACTACGAGCTCTTGCTGAGCTCGCTCATCGACGCGGTGCTGGCGCAGAGCGGGGAGGGATACCTCACCCTCCTCTTTCAGCGGGCGGCCGACCAGCTCGCGGACCGATTGGTGGAGGAGCTGCCGGCGCTCTCGGAGGCCACCGACCTGAGGGAGCGGCTCCGCCTCACCGCGGTGGTCTTGGACCGGCTCGGACAGCGGGCCGAGGTGGTGGAGCGCGATGGGATCCCGCAGCTCATCCGGCACAACTGCATCTTCCGGGCCACGGCGGTCTCCCATGCCCACCTCCTCTGCGAGGTGTTCGATCGGAGGCTGTTGGAACGGCTCATCGGACCGATGGACCTGGAGATGGGCACCTCGATCTCCCACGGAGGGGTGGCATGCCAGCACCTGATCCACCTCAACGCCGCGTGAGGCGCGGGGCCGGTGGCCGCGCCCCCGGGGGGGTCCAGCGATGACCGGCATCCCCCTGTCCGGCGCCCCCACCCGGTCCCCCTGGACCCCGAGCGGTCCGCTCCGGCAGACCCACGGGAACGCGGCCTCCCGCATCGGCAACACCCCGCTCTTCCGGCTCTGCCGGATCGGGAGCGACCTCCCCCGAGGCGTGGAGCTCTGGGCCAAGGCCGAGTTCTTCAATCCGGGGGGCTCGGTGAAGGACCGGACCGCCCTCGGGATCGTGCAGTGGGGCCAGCGCGAGGGGAGGTTCACCCCGGGAAAGACCCTCCTGGACGCCTCCAGCGGGAACACCGGGATCGCGTACGCCTTCCTGGGCGCCATCTGGGACTTCCCCGTGGAGATCGTGCTCCCCCGGAACGCCGGGGCCGAGAGGCTCCAGCGCCTGGAGGCTTACGGGGCGACCATCACCTTCACCGACGCGTTGGAGGGGACGGACGGGGCCCAACGGCGTGCCCGGGAGCTCGCCGGAGCGCATCCTGACCGATACTTCTACCCCGACCAGTACCACAATCCTGCGAACCCGGCCGCCCACTATGAGACCACCGGGCCGGAGATCTGGCGGGACACCTGCGGGATCATCACCCACTTCGTGGCGGGCATCGGCACGGGGGGGACCATCTCCGGGGCTGGTCGCTACCTGAAGGAACGCTCCCCGTCGCTCAAGGTCCTGGGAGTGGTCCCGGACGGGCCCCTCCACGGCATCGAGGGATTGAAGCACCTCCCCACGAGCCAGCGGCCCGGGACCCTGGACCTCGGCGTGCTCGACGGGCAGGTCCCGGTGAGCACGGAGGATGCGATCGCGGTGGCGCGGCGCCTGGCCCGGGAGGAAGGGCTCTACGCCGGGACCTCCTCGGGAGCGGCGGTCCATGCCGCGCTCGAACTGGCCCGGACGCTGGACCGGGGCGTGGTGGTGACGATCCTCCCCGATGGGGGGGACCGCTACCGGAACCCCCCGGAGGCCCGACGGGGACCGGCATGACCGGCCCGCCCCGCGGGACCTTCGAGGAGGTGGAGCTGCCCCCCGTCGCCCGGTCGGCCATCCTCCGCCACGGGGAACGCGCCTACCCGGAGGAGGCCTGCGGGTTCCTCTTGGGACCCTGGGATGGGCGCCCCGCCGAACGGCGGACGGTCCATTCGGTCCGGGAGGCGCCGAATGCCCGTACCGAGGAGAGGACCCACCGCTTCGTGATCCCGGCCCCCCAGGTCCTCGCGATGGAACGGGAGTTGGAAGGGACGGGGGAGGCCATCGTGGGGTACTACCACTCCCACCCGGACCACCCCGCGGTCCCCAGCGAGTTCGACCGGGACCACGCGTGGCCTGGGCTCCTCTATCTCGTCCTCTCCGTCTTGGAGGGGCACGCCCGGGAGCTGGGGGCCTTTGAACTGGACCCGGAGACCCGGACGTTCCTGCCCCGGCGGCTTTTTCCGCTCCCTCCCCTGGGGGATTCCCCGTGAGACGATGGCGGTGAAGGTCGAGATCCCCACAGCGCTCCGCAGCTTCACCGAGGGAGCGGCCCGGGTGGACGTGGAGGGGGTCACGGTGGCCCAGGCCCTCGGGGGCCTGGCCGACCGTTTCCCCGGGCTCCGAAGGCACCTCTTCACGGAGGATGGCCACGTCCGGAGCTTTGTCTCCGTCTACGTGAACGACGAGGATATCCGTTACCTGGGCCGCGAGGCCACCCCCCTGAAGGGAGGCGACACGGTACGGATCATCCCGTCCATCGCCGGGGGCTCCCCCGGCGCCGTGGCGTATCCGTCCCTGAGCCGCTTGGGCCGACCTCCCGCCCCCGGGGCTCCCAAGGGCCTGACTCGGGAGCAGTTGCGTCGCTATAGCCGACAGCTCCTCCTCCCGGAGGTCGGCGTGTCGGGGCAGCGGAAGCTCCTGGGGGCCAAGGTCCTCGTGGTGGGGGCGGGCGGACTGGGAAGCCCCCTGGCCCTCTATCTCGCCGCCGCCGGGGTCGGTAAGCTCGGCCTGGTCGACTTCGACACCGTGGACGAGAGCAACCTCCAACGCCAGGTCCTCTACACCACCCCGGACGTGGGCCGGGCCAAGCTCGAGGCGGCGGAGGGCCATCTGAAGGCGCTGAACCCGGAGGTGAACGTCGTCCGGCACGAAGGACGGCTCACCAGCGCCAACGCGTTCGAGGTCCTCTCCGGCTACGACGTGGTGGTCGACGGGACGGACAACTTCCCCACCCGTTATCTGGTCAATGACGCCGCGGTCCTGCTCCGCAAGCCGGTCGTCTACGGCTCCATCTACCGTTTCGAGGGGCAGGTGACCGTCTTCGATGCGAAGAGCGGGCCCTGCTACCGCTGCCTCTATCCCGAACCCCCGCCGGCCGGGCTCGTCCCTTCCTGCGCTGAGGGAGGGGTGCTGGGGGTGCTCCCGGGGATCATCGGGACCCTGCAGGCCCTCGAGACGCTCAAGCTCATCCTGGGGAAGGGGGACAGCCTCCTTGGCCGACTGCTCCTCTTCGACGGTCTCACGGGCTCCTTCCATGAGCTCAAGGTGCGCAAGAGCCCGGACTGCCCGATCTGCGGCCCCACTCCCACCCAGACCAAGCTCATCGACTACGAGGCCTTCTGTGGGGTGGGGGCCACGCCCTCCGGGCCGGAGATCACTCCCCGGGAGCTCAAGGAGCAGTTAGACGCCGGGGCGCCGGTCTCGCTGGTGGACGTGCGCGAGCCGGGGGAGTTCGAGCTCTATCACCTGCCCGCCTCCCGCCTGATCCCCCGGGCCCAACTGGCGGACCGTTTAGGCGAGCTCTCCACCGCCGACGACCTGGTCCTGGTCTGCAAGATGGGCGGCCGGAGCGCCCAGGCGGCCGAGTTCCTCCGGTCCATGGGGTTTGCCAAGGTGCGGAACCTCAAGGGAGGGCTCGACGCCTGGACCGCGGACGTGGACCCCAGCTTCCCGTCCTTCTGAGCGTCCTGGGAGGGGAGCATGCCCGTAGGACGCTCGGCCAAGGCCCCCGGAGACGCGCCCCCGGCCCCGCGGGGGCATTCCCATCATCCTGGGGACCACGCCGGGTGGTCCCGGGAAGCCGCCCTCGCCCGGCTGGAGAGCCCCGAACGGCGGCGGAGCCTCGACCCGGAGCGATTTTGGGACCGGGTCGGGCTCTCCCCCGGGGCCACCGTGGTGGAGGTGGGAGCGGGCACAGGGTACTTCGCCATCCCGGCGGCCCGCCGGGTGGGGCCCACCGGGCGCGTCTACGCCGTGGACATCTCCGGGGAGCTCATCGAGCTGTTGAAGGAGCGCAAAGGGGCGCAGGGTCTGCCGGCCTTGTTCCCGGTCCGGAGCACGCACGACCGGATCCCGTTGCCGGATGCCCTGGCCTCCCTGGTGCTCCTCGCCAACGTCCTGCACGACGTTCCGGACCCTACCCTACGGGAGGCGCGTCGGCTGCTCGCGCCAGGGGGCCGGTTCGTGAACCTCGACTGGAAGAAGGACGGGACCCCGGAGGGACCGCCCCGGGAGATCCGACTGTCGCCGAAGGAGGCGGAAGCCCGGCTTGACGCCATGGATCTCGAAGTGGAGGGCTCCTGGGAGCCTGGACCGTACCACTATGCCCAGATCTTCCGCGGGCGCAAGCCCTCCCCTCGATAGCCTCGGCGCCTTTACGGCCGGCGCGTTGTCGGCGACTGGCATACGTTTATCTGGGGGGAGGCGGGTCGCCCGGTGATGGACCGCGGGACGCCCGGAGGGAGAGGGCGCCGGGTCGTCCGGACCGGGCTCCGCAGGGGGGTCCCGCTCCTCTTCTCCCTTCTCCTGGTCGTGGCGTTGCTCCCGGGAGCCTCGTCGGCGACCTCCGTCCCTGGGCGGTCCTCCCTCCCGGCGGCCGGGCCCCTCTCCCAGACGGGGATCGTCCTGGGGAACCTGCCGAGCGCGGGTCTGAGCCCCATCGCGAACAACAACACGGTCACCTCCGGCAGCGTGGCCACCGTGGACTTCGGCACCCCGCTGTTCCTGTTCGTCAACTGGAGCTGCGCGGCGCCCACCTCGGTGAGCGAGGTGATCTTCCGGCTCTCCCTCTTCAACGTGGTCCTCTACACCGATACCGGGATCCTCTCCAGCAGTGCCGGCCCGGTCCCCTGCGCGGCGGGGGGGGCGGGCGCCTGGAAGAGCAACGCGAGCCTGACCAACTACGACTACATCCTCTCCGGGACCTTCGACGGGTCGGTGACCGTCTACGATGGTGGGGGGAACGCCATCAGCAACACCACCTTCCACGTGAAGGTCGTCCCCCCCTTCTCCGGGCTCACCGTCCTTACCGTCCCGCTCATCCTCCTGGGGATCTACGAGGCCTACGCCGCGGGGGCCGATCTCGTCCGGGCCCGCCGATACCTACGGCAGGCGAGACCCCGGTCACCGGGAGGGACCCCATGACCGGGGAGGCCCCGCTCGCCCTGGGCCGGAACAGCGCCGCGTCCGGGGTGGTACTCGGCCTGGTACTAGCCCTCGTCCTGTGGCTGCTGGGATTCGTCTCCCCGGGCCTTCTCCTGCCGTACCTCATCCTCTTCGCGGTGGTCCTGGGGATTCTCTTTGGACTCCCCGGTATGATCCTGGAGCGACGCATCCGCCACCTCTCCCCGGCTCCGGGGCCAGGCCCTTCGCCCTCGGTCCCCACCCGGCCTCCCTCCTGGTCCCCTCAGGAGGTCTTCGCCGTCTACGAGACCTCCCGGGAGAGCGACCTGTGGAAGGCGTTCTCCGAGCAGAAGGTGGACCCGCGGCTCCTGCTGGGCTTCACCCGGGACCCCCCGGGCACGGTGAAGGCCACCTTCGGGCTCGCCGACGCGACCCTCTACCGGATCAGCCGGCTGGAAGGGGAAGGCGTGATCGCCCCCTCCGACGCGGACCGCCTGGGGTTCCTCCTGGAGCAGCACCTCGGCCAGGGACCCGGGCGCGTGGTCATCCTCCCGGGGCTCGAGGCCCTGGTGGAAGCGGGGAATCTCCGCAGCGTGCGGCGCCTGCTGGAGCTCGGGAGGGAGAAGGCGCTGGAGCATCACGGCGCCTTCCTAGCCTCCCTGGACCCGCTGTCCCTCTCGGCGGAGCAGAAGGCCGTCCTGGAACGGGACGCGGTCCGGCTCGTCTACACGTGAGCCCAGGCGATCTCGCCCGGGAAAGCCTTACGAGGCCCGGGAAGGCTCTTCGTCCCCGGGGGCATCCCAGGACGGGACCGAGCGAGGCGTGACCGACCGGGAGGATCCCCTCGGCCCGTCCGTCGCGGCTACGCGAGGACGTTGGGTCCGGGAGGTCTGGGAGCCGTCCGCCCGTGGGGGCGCCCTCTACCTGACCACCTCGGAGCGGCTGGTCCGATGGGCCCGGGAGGAGCTGGCCCGCCGGGCCGGAGGAGCGGCCCGGACCGGGGTGATCCTCACCGTCAAGGGGCTGCAGGAGCGGTTTCCCCCTCCCGAGCCCATCCTTCCGGAACTGGAGAGCCGGCTGCTTCAGGCCGAGGTGGCCCGACGGTCCGGCGACGGGGGTGGAGGTCTCCCTTCCCCCGGGTACTTGCAGGAGCTCTACCAGGCGATCGAGGAGCTGGAGGGGCGCTGGCCCGCGCCCCCGTCTGCTTATCCTCCCTCTATCGGCGGGCTGATCGAGCGCTGGAGGTCCTTCCGGGCCGAAGTGGACCGGCGAGGGAGAAGAACGGCCCCGGCAGACCTCTGGGACCTGCCGGGACGGCTGGAGCGGGCCGGCTTCTCCCCGTCCCTGGTGGTCTTCGATGGATGGACCGCGCGGACCCATGCGGACCGCGCCCTCCGGGCGTACCTGCGCGATCACGCGACCCGGTGCGTGGACCTGGACGCGGGGGAAGGGGGGAGCGCGGAGGGAACGGGGGAGGGACCCCCCCCTCTGGTCCCGCCGGAAGTGATCCAAGCGGTCCAGGCGGGGATCCCCGACCGGGCCGGGATCCCGCTCCCCGGTCCCGTCCGTCTCACCGCGTACCGGAACGAGCAGGACGAGGTCGAGGGGTTGGCTCGCCGATTGCGCGAGACGCTAGACCAGGGGCCGGGAACCACGGTGATGGTGGCGCTGGCCGACCTGCCCTCCTACGCGGACCGGGTCCTCGAAGTGTTCCCGCGGTACGGGCTTCGCCCCCAGATCGAACTACGGCCCCCGTTACGGAGCGACGCCTCCTCGCAGGTCCTGAGGGTGTTGCTCGCGGTCTTCGGAGAGGGTTTCGATCGCCCGTCGGTCTTGGAACTGCTCCAGACCCTGGGTTCCCGGGGACAGCTCCGTCCTTGGTGGGATTCTCCCCTGGAGACGATCCGGCGGGTGCTCGCCCTCGCGGGTAGCCGGTCCGGCATGGAGGACTACACCCGCTTAGTCGAGGAAGCCCCCACCCGGCTCGACCGGTTGCCCCCGGACCTCCACGCGAGGGACTTTGCTGAGGTGGCCCGGGGTTTCCGCCGGCTCTTCGATGTCCTCCCGGAGAGCCGGGCGCAACCGCTCGCGGGCTTCCTTGAACGCCTGGAGGAGGCGCGTAGGGCCCTCGAGGGACGGGGACCGGCACTTTCCGAGGGAGGGGATGCCCCCGGGGAGGTCCTGGCCCGCGCCCGGGAACTAAACGTCGCCCCGGAAGGAGAGGACTGGCCGGTCCGCGACCTCCGCGCCTTTGTGGACCTGGTCCTCTCGCTGGCCCCGACCCCCGGGAGGCCCTTCCGCTTGGGGGTCCCGGTCAGCGGACTGCGGGACGCCGGGGTCCTCACGGTGGACCACCTCTTTGTGGGAGGGCTCCGGCAAGGGGCTTTCCCCTCGGCGGGGCCGGGCCCCCTGGTACCGGCAGACGTTCGCCGAGCGCTGGGACTCCCCCGGGACGAAGACCTCCTGATGGAGGAGCGGGAGACCTTCCTCCGTCTGCTGGGGCGGGCCCGCCGGACCCTGGAGCTCTCCTACCCTCGCCGAGCGGGGGGGGAGGAGGCCCTCCGCTCCCCCTTCCTCGTGGAACTGACCACGGCCACCGGATGGGGGGCAGGCCCACCCGCTCCTCGCGACCCGGGCGTCGCCTATTCCTTGAAGGACGCTCTCTTGCTGGTCGCTCCGCCGGGGGTCGGGGCACCGCGGCCGGTGGTCGGACCCGGGGGGAGCGACGGCGATGAACCGCTCACAGAGGCCTATCGATGGGCCCTGCGGGGGGGCCAGGCCGAACGGGAACGCCGCCGCTCGCCGAGGGCGAGCGGCTATGACGGCCTACGGGGAGAGGCGAACGTCCAGGACCGTCTCCTGGGCCCGCTGGGGTCGGGCCGGATCAACGTCCACCAGGTCCAAGACTATCTTGAGTGCGCTTACCGGTTCTACCTCCAGCGGGTCCTCGAGCTTCCGGTCGAAGAACCGCCCGTCGAGGACTACGACCCCCGGACCATCGGCACGATCCTCCACAAGGTCTTCGAGGAGACCCAGCGGGGCCTGGTGCACACCGACGGGCGTCTTCGGACCATCTCGCCCACCGAGGTGCCGGCGCTCGCCGCCCGGGGGGCTCAACACATCGAAGAGGAGTTGGCCCGGGTCCGACCGCTGACCCCCGGTCTCGAGGTCGCCCGAAGACGGCTCCTCGGCCCCCCCTCACGTCCCCAAGAGGGCCTGCTCTGGCAGACCTTCGCGTTCTTGGCGGAGGACGGGGCTCTCTTCACCCCCGCGTACGTGGAGCTTCCCTTCGGGCCCCAACCCCCGGGAACCCTCTCCCCGACCGGGGTCGTCAGCCTCCCGGCCTGGAAGATCGACCGAGGGTCCGGCCGAGAGTGGTCCCTGGTCGGACGCGTCGACCGGGTGAGTTGGGACCGGCTGCGACCCGGCCGTTTCCTGGTGGATGACTTCAAGACGGGCTGGTCGGAACCGGTGGCCCGTCCACGAAGGGGGGATCTCCCCGCCCTCCAGCTACCGCTCTACGCTGCCGCGCTCTCCGACCTGCTCCCCCCTGACCATGAGGCTGGCCGGGTCCTCCCCGGGGCTTTGAGGTACCTCTGGCTGGGGCGCCCCGGCCGCGTCCAAGTGCTCTCCCTGACCTCGGAGCGCGGCAACCCGGACGAAGAGGTCACCAGACTTATCCGATCCGCCCTTTCCCTGGCCGACAAGGCGCTCTCGGGGATCGAGGAAGGGCGTTTCCTGCTGAACGGACTGTTCGTCGCTCCGGGGGGGGACGGCTGTCGGTTTGCTGCCCGTTGTCCCTTCGCCTCCGGCTGCCGCTTCGACGCGGAGAGGTTGGCGGGGACGTACCGGAGGGACGGATGAGCGCCTCGGGACCCGCTCCCCCCGGGTTGGGGGATGAGATCGTCGTCGCGGGGGCGGGAACGGGAAAGACCCGGGCCCTGGTGGAGCGGGTCCTTCAGGCCCTTCGGCAAGCCTGGAACGACGGGGCCAGCGGCCGGGAGGCCGTGGGGGCCTTATTGGTCATCACCTTCACCCGGGCCGCCGCCAACGAACTTCAGGCGCGCATCGAGAGAGAAGTGTCGGCCGAGCGCCAACGCGCTCCCGATGCCCGTGCCGGCGTCTTCTGGAAGGAAGTGCTGGACGCCCTTCCCGCCGCCCGGATCGGGACCATCCACGGGGCGTGCGCCCGGCTGTTGCGCGAGCATCCGCACCGGGCGCTCCGGCAGGGTGTCCCCCTGGGCTTCGAGATCCTCGAGGAAGCGGACGCGGCGACTTTACGAGAGGAGAGCTGGGAGGCGACCCGACGGCGGCTCTCCCTCTCCCGGGGGCCGGTCTGGGAGGCCTACCTGGAGCTCGCTTCGCTCTACGGCCCCGACCAGGTCCGGGATTTGGTCCTGTCCCGTATGGTCCGTGAGTTCGAGCTCCGACCCGAAGACCTCCTGCGTCAAGCGGAGCAGGAGCTCGCGACGGGAGTGGCTCCGGACCCGGGACACCCCGAACGGCTCCGGGCCCTCGGGCTCCTGTTAAAGGAAGTCCAAGAGCTCTTCCGGCAGGAAAAGCGGGTCCGATCGGTCCTCACCTTCGACGACCTGGAGTCCCAGGCGCTCGCGCTCCTCAGGGATGAGGAGGCGGGGCCGGGGATCCGAAGGACCGTCCGCCACCTTATGGTGGACGAGTTCCAGGACACCTCCCTGCGGCAACTGGAGCTTGTCCTGGCCCTACGGGGGACCGACCCTCCCGGGCCCCGTAGCCTCTTCGTGGTGGGGGACCCTCACCAGTCCATCTACGGGTTCCGGGGAGCGGTGGGCACGCTACGTCAGGTGGGGGCACGACTACCCCGGGTGGCCCAGGTCACCCTGAGGGAGACCCATCGCTTCGCGGACCCGCTCCTCCAGCAAGTGAATGCGATGTTCGTGGAGCTCTTCCGCGGTGCGGAGTTCCCCTACGTCCCGGTGGAGGCTCCCGGACTGGAGCGGAGCACGGAGGTGGACTTCGTCTTCCTGCCCCCCAAGGCGCGGGGGCGGTCAGGACCTTCGGCGGAGGGGTCCGCTCCAACGGCGGAAGGCGCCACGTCTGCGGACCCTACCGGGCCCGGTGTCCTTCTGCTGCCCTCGCTGGACGAGGACGAAGAGGCACGTTTCGTGGCAAACTGGATCGGGGAACGCCTCCAACGGGGCGGCGAGGTCCCCCCGTGGCGGGCAGACGATGGACCGGGCCCGCACCCCATGGGGCCGGGGGATGTGGCCGTTCTCCTGTCGGCCCGCACCCATCAAGGCGTGTTCCTCCGGGAACTCCGTCGTCGGGGCATCCCTGCGGTCCCGGGTCAGAGCCGAGGTTTCCTTCGGCGACAGGAGGTCTTGGATGTGCTAAACCTCCTCTCCGCCCTGGTGGCCCCGGAGGATGCCCCTTCCCTCTACGCGCTGCTCCGTTCCCCGTACTTCGCCTTCTCGGACCCGGAGATCGCCGGCTGGTTCACCGCGCTCCCGGCAGGGACCTCGCTTCAGCAGGCCTTCGAGACCGCTGCCCGCACCGACCCGAAGGGGGATCCGGCCCGGGCCTGGCGTCTCCTGAACGAGCTCAGGGCCCGATCGCGGGACCGGCCTCCGGCGGCGCTGATCCGGGACGCGCTCGACCAGGTCGGCGCCTGGGCCTCGCTCGCCGACGATGACCGGGGAGGGCTCGCGTTGGCCAACGTGGAGAAGCTTCTCGACCGCGTCCGGGAGTTCACCCGGGAGGGCGTCGCCACTTTGGAAGGGGTCCGCGACAAGCTGAGGTTGTGGATGGGTTCGGGGGAGGACGAAGGGGAGGCGGAAGTGGAGCTGGCCCGCGACGCCGTGAACGTGCTCAGCGTGCACGGAGCGAAGGGCCTCCAGTTCCCGGTGGTCGTCCTGCCCCAGACCCATCGACAATGGAAGGCCCTCTCGACCCGGCTCTTGGTCTCTCCCCGAGGGCAGGGCGTGGAGTTCCGCCTGCCCTCCCACCACCCGCAGGCTCCCCCCGCCGCTCGAAGGGGCCGCACCCCCCTGGAAGAGGAGGTGCACGCGGCCGAGCAGGCCGAGGCCGAGCGGTTGCTCTACGTGGGGATGACCCGGGCCATGACCCATCTGTTGGTGACCGGGGTGGGCGACCCCGGCGAAGGCTCGAGACCCCACCGACTCAGGCGGTGGCATCAAGCGCTGAGCCGCATGCTTCCGGCCCTGGGCGCAGCCGCCAGCGCACCCCGGGGCCTCAGAGAGGGAGCGGTCGGAGGGCCCGTGGGCGCGATTGCCGCTCGACCCCCCCAGCCGGATCGGTCTCCCCCAGGGAACGAGGTCCCGGTCCGGTGGGTGGGCCCGACTTCGTGGATCCCTCCCCATGTCTCCTGGACGGTCTCCGAAGTAGAGTTGTTCCGTCGCTGCCCGCGGGCTTTCCGTCTCTCCCAGGAGAGGTACTCCAGGGAAGGCGCACCCGAGGGGTCCACCTACCGGGAGGGCGCGGGCGGTACGGATGGGACCGGCCGGGAGTTGGGGATCCGTTTCCATGAGCGGATCCGGCGGGCCGATGTCCTATCCGATTCCGGAGCCGGGTCGGACGGCCCGGTCGACCGGTGGGTACGAAACACCCGGGAGGCGGAGGCCGGGCTCCCGGGGCCGGTACTGCGCGAGGAGGAGGTCACGGTGGTGACGGGCCAAGGTTCGGTCCACGGGCGGTGGGACGCGTACTTCCCTTCCGCGCATCCCCCCCGGCTGGTGGACTACAAGACCGGGGAGGTCCCCGCGGAGGCGGAGGAGGTCCGGCGCCGCTTCGGTTTCCAGCTCTCGTGTTACGCCCTCGCGCTTCCGGCCCCGATCGAGGTGGGGGTGTTCCACCCGTCCGATTCCCGAGGGTGCTTCTGGACGCTAGGCCGCGAGGACTTAGAGCGGTTCCGGCAGGAGCTGGCCGACACGCTGGACCGGATGCGGGTGACGATGAGCGGGGGGGATCTACCCCCGGAGTGCGCGGACCCCGCTTGCGACTGCCGGACGCGGTAGGATCCGGCACCGGGAACCGGGCGCTGCGACCCTCCCCCGTCCTTGCCGGCCCGGCGGTTCCCGAGAGAGTCAGGGGGGCTAAGAGGTCCCCAGGCCACGGTCCGTCAGCCGGAACTCCGCCATCCCGCCCTCCGGCAAGGAGCGATGCTTGAGCAGGACCGCCCGGCGCCATCCGTCCTGGCCCCGGTCGAGCCGGATCAAGGTCTTGGTGGCGTGCTGGAGGAAGGAACCCCCGATGGGTTCGAGCTCCCGGGTCTCGGGGTTCCGGAAGACCTGGTTCGTGAAGACCACCGGGACCTGGAGCTCGACCGCGGTGTGGAGCAGGTCGGCCAGCTGCTGGGTCAGGGACTGGCGGGAGAGCCCCTCTTGCTCCCTCCCCAGGTCCAGACGATAGAGCAAGGTGGCCGAGTCCAGCACCAGCAGCCCCACCTGCCGGTCCCGCTGGGAGGCCAGGGCACAGGCCCGTTCCACGGCCCGCTCTTGCTCCTCCAGGGTGCGGGGAGTGGTCAGGAGCAGGCGACGGAGCACCGCGGGGAGGGTGGTCCCCTTCCCCCGGGCCATCTGGTCCAGGCGGGCCAACGAGAGACCCTCCGTGTCCAGGTAGATCGTCCAGCGGCCCTCCCGAGCGGCCTCCACGCAGAGGGCCAGACAGAGGTTGGTCTTCCCCGAGCCTCCCTCCCCGTAGAGCTGGGTGAGCGAACCGGCCTCCACGCCTCCTTCCAGGAGGGCATCCAAGGTCTCCACCCCGAAGGGAAGCCGGCGTCCGTTCATGCCCACTGGCTACCGGAACAAGGGAGGGGTGAAAGCCTATCCCCCTCCCTTAGATGACCGGTCCGTCCCTCCCGGAGCGATTGGGAAAGCTCGGAGCGAGAACTCGCCCCCTCTCTGCCCGTTCAAGGGGGTGGGAGGCCGACTTTGGAATAGTCCTGGGTGATCCCTCCCAGGGCCCGGGAGAGCCCCCGCATCACCAGGTACGAGAGGGTGAACACCGTGGCCAGGACCGCCAGGGTTCCCAGCACCTCCACCCCCAACTGCCGCAACGCCGCGAGGCCCCCCCCGAAGAGGAGTCCGTTCACCAGATTGGGGTACCCCGAGGCCCCCGCGAAGGCGCTCTGGGTGACGAACGCGATGAGGAGGATACCGAAGAGGCCCCCGACAAAGTGTCCGGGCATCAGCCCGATGGGATCGGAGAACCACCGGACCCGACCGAAGGAACGGTCCGCCAGGAAATAGACCGGACCGGCGAGGGCCCCCACGATGAGGGCGGTGGACGGGCTCACGAATCCCGCCAAGGGAGTGATGACGATGAGCCCCATGAGGACCCCGTCCGTCGAGGCTCTCAGACCCGGGTCCGAGCCCTCCACCACGCGCCGTAGCGCCCATAACGAGATCATGGCGGCGGCAGCGGCCAGGAAGGTGGTGAGGGCCACGACCACCGTTTCGCTGTTGAAGGCTAGGACGCTCCCGGGGTTGAAACCGAACCAGCCCAACCAGAGGAGCACGAGGGCCAAGGTCAACCATCCCGACTGCTCTTCCCCGACCACGGGCGGGCTGCTCCGGTACCCCCGGGCCCGCTCCTCGCTCCAGACCACCGCAAGGATCCCGAGACCGGCCGCACCAGCGGCCGCGTGGACGACCAGTCCTCCCGCGAAGTCCACCATCCCCAGCCGCGCCAACCAACCCGAGGGATTCCATATCCACGCGGCGGGGAGCGTCCAGATGATCGCGAAGTAGGCCACGGCATAGAGCAGGAACGCCTCGAGCTTGACCTTCGTGAGCAGGACCACTCCCACCAGGGCCAGGGTGACCGAGGCGAAGGCGGTCTCGAAGAAGAAATAGGTCCCGGTGGTCAGTCCCGTGGCGAAGTAGCCCGGGCCCATCGACCACCAGACCGCGCCCAGGGTTCCTGTCCCCAGGTCGGAGAAGGCCCCCAGCCCGAGACCGGGCGCGTAGAGGGGGTTTCCGATCCATCCGCCCCAAGTGGGAGCGAAGGCGATATTGAACCCGATGAGGGCCATGACCACGAGAGACAGTCCGCTGATGAGGAGCGTCTTGCGCAGGCTGATGTCCAACTGTCGCCCGAGTTCTCCCACCTCCAAGAGGCCCACGGAGGCGGTCATGGAGAAGACCAGCAGTCCGGCGAGAAGCACCCAGAGGTTGTTGAGAAGCTCCATGGTTCCCTGATCCCGGTCCGTCTTCAAGGCGACGCGGTCTGTCGCCCGCCTGCAGGAGGTGCCCCTCCCGCGGCACATTTAACCCTGCCCTCCGGTCGACCTGACATGGCCAACCGGAACGGTGTCTCGAAACGTCCCGGAACGCGGATGGAAGCCCCGGGGGGCAAGACGTCCGGCCGCGAGCAATACCGGGACGCAGAACTGGGTGCGCCCGGCCTCTTTCGTGTCTGTGACCGACACCGGGTTTCTGGACCCGGGTCGGACACGGAGGATGCGGGCTTGGAGGTAGGTCCGGAAGGCGCCGCTGTCAAGGCGGCGCCAGGTCCGTTCCCTGGCGTGGTCGAAGAGGGAGAACGGGCACCCGGGCTCCAGGCAATGCCAGCGCGCTCCGGCAGAGGGTGGCGGACGTCCCCGTGCCGCTCCTTCGGGTCCAGTTCGACGCGCTCTACGGCCCACGGCCCAGCAATCCGGAGCCGGTGACGACACAGTTCAGGGGGCTGAACCATCGGCTCGCAAGAGTCAAGTCGAGTGGTGGGGCGCTCCTCCGGTGGGGTGGACCTGGCGACAAGGTTCGCTTCGAAGGACGCGAAGGAGGTGCGTAGGAAGCTGAGGGCCCCTTCGCCCGTCCAGAGGCCGGTCCCGGTGGGCCAGTGGGTCGCCCACGGGCATGACGGATCCGGTCCCACCCGTACGGGTGCTCGCTGCGCGTATCGGGGGGAGCGGTGGATCCGTCTCAAGGTGCGGGAGGGCGGCGAACCGAAGCGTACCCATGTCAAGAGGCAGGAGGCGCGGGAAGAGGTCCCGGAAGGTAGCCTGTGACCGGTAAGGATCCCGGGGACGGACACTCGCCGATGGAGAGGGGGGCGGGTCCCTGCGGGCGGCCGAGCTCCTCCTCGAGAAAGCCGGGAGGGAAGGATGAGACGATAAGGGTCCCGTTGGGGCCCTGGTAGGATGGAGTGTAGGCCTCCCGGCGGAGGGGTCAGACCGGCCCGCTCACGAGAGAGAGGGCGCCGGCTCCGGGGAGGAGTTCGGAAACGGCTCCTCCCGAAGACCCCCCGGGAAGATCCCCCGCGAGGGGAACGGACTTCCCGCGGAGCCTCGTGGAGGTCGGACTTTAGCGGGCCTTGAGGACCTTCTTGACGTTCGGGTGCTCCTTGTAGAACACCTTGCCCCCGCAGTTGTCGCACCGCACCCCGAAGACACCGGCATCGGAGGGCAGCGGCTCGTGGCAGCGGATGCAGCGGAACATGGCACCCTGTTCTATCCCGTTCCGGGCTTAACCCTTGCCTAGTCCCCTGCCGCTCACCCGGACTTGGAGGCCGCGGGGCCCGCCCCCCGGGCCTTTCCCTCGGGGACCGGCGCCTCCTTGCCGACCTCCTCGCTCCGGAAGAGCGCGGGGGCCGGATGGAAGACGTACGCGTCCGAGGCGAAGGCGGTATGGCAGCGGTGGCACTCGTAGATCCCGCTCCCGGAGCGCCTTAGCGTCACCGTCGAACACCTCGGGCAGGGATACGCCTGGTCCCGGGCCCGGTCGATCTCCAGCACCCGCCGGCGGACCCGGATCCCGTAGCGCGGCCCCATCCAGCCCGTTCGCCCGACCTTCTTGGTACGCTTGGACATGAAGATCAGCTCTCCCGGATGAGGGCCCGGAGCCGGTCGCCGTGGGCCTGCGCCCGCTCGGCCAGGCTCACCACGTCCTGGGGCGAGAAGGCCCCTACCTTCCCCTTCTGCATGGCGCACACGTTCCCTTCCTCGTCCGTCGCGATGGTCAGCCGACCCTGGCAGGCCGACTCCTCCTCGCTGGTGGGATCGACCAAAAGGCTTTCCCCCAGCCGGACGAAGGTGGTCTCGATGGGGACATGCCTCACGGTGAGCGGAGTGTCCTCCCCGACGCCGAAGCGCTTTCCCGGGAGCACCGCCGCGCTCAGCGCGGAGGAGGCCGCCAGGAGGGCGGCGTCGATGAGGTTCCCCAGGTCGTCGAGGATGTGGATGTCGACGTAGCAGATCCAGCACTTCTCCCCCGGGACCACGGACAGTCCCGCCAGGTCCACCGCCTCGGCCGCCCGGATGGCCCGGTCCACCACGCGGGAGACCTCGATGCTCTGCAGGCTTGGCGGGCCCGGCTCGTAGGCCGGGGAGGAGAGCGGGACCAGTTCCGCGTTCGTGGTCAACACCCCGGCGTTCGGGGTGTCCCCGAACGGGCTCCCCATCTCCAGCTTGACGCCACAGAGGACCTTGGTCCCCCCCAGGTCCACCAGCGCGCTGCCGTCGGCGCTCTTCACGAACCCCTTGGTGATCTTCACCGGCCGCATCTCGTCGATCCCCCGCCCGTCCAGGCGCTTCCCGCCCTTGGCGAGCTCCAACAGATGGGTCGCGAGGATCTCGGCGCTGACCTCGTCGCTCATGCTTCCACCCCCGCCGCGGGAACGCCCTCGAGGCTGTAGCGGCTCCGCAGCGCGTCCTTCTGGACCTGGTAGATCTGCTGGCAGCCCCGGACCCCGAGTTCCAGCGCCCGGGCCAGCTCCTCCCGGGTCATGTGCCCCTCCATCTGCAAGAGGACGAGCCGCCCGCTCCGGGGGACCAGGGCCATGGGAAGGTCCGCCTCCCCGTAGTTGTCCTCCTCCTTCTTCAGATCGAGCGCGATCTTGCCGGCGACCTTCCCCACGGCCACCGCCGGGATGAGGTCCACCATCGGGATGCCCGCGTCGGCGAGAGCCACGCTCGCGGCCACCACGCCGGCGCAGCGGGTCCCGGCGTTCGCCTGGAGCACCTCGATATAGATGTCGATGGAGGTCCGGGGGTACTCCTCCACGAAGAGCACCGACTCGAACGCCTCGCTGATCACCTTGCTGATCTCCTGGCTGCGCCGGTCCAGCCCGGGGCGCTTGCGCTCATCCACGGAGAAGGAGGCCATGTTGTAGCGGCACTGCACCACGGCCTTGGTGGCCTGCTGCAGGTGCCGGGGATGGACCTCCCGGGGTCCGTAGACGGCGGCCATGACCTTGTTCTCGCCCCACTCCACCAGCGCCGAGCCGTCGGCCCGCCGCAGCACTCCCGCCTCGATCCTGAGGGGGCGGAGGTCCTCGAGGCCCCGCCCGTCGATCCGTCTCCCGTCCGCGTCCAATAACTGCGGGACGTCCTTTGCGCCTACGCTGCCCACTTTCCTCACTCCTTCTCTTCTTCCGCTTGGTCCTGGAAAGAAGCGTCTGGGCCCCGGTCCCGGGAACCCTGGGAAGCGAGCAGGGCCTTCACCCGGTCGGTGAGACCCCGGCGTTGCCCCTCCTCGTCGATGAGCTCCAAGACCTCCCGGACCTTCCGGATCTGCTCGGGGCCTCCGTCGATCCAGACCCGCCCGTTCTGCCCGACCACCAGCCTCGCCCCGGTCGACCCCTGGATGAGCTGGATCATGCTCCCGCTCTTCCCGATCACCCGGGGGACCTTGGAGGGGGAGATCTCCACCAGGAACCCGCCGTCGAGCTTGCCGAGGTTCGGCCCGCTCATGCTCACCCCCACCCGACGGTTCTCGTCAAGCCCTTCCACCCGGACCAACACCGTCTCCCCCGGCTTGAGGTATTCGACGGTCTCCCCGTAGTCCAACTGCCAGGGCACCCCGCTCACGTGAAGGGGCGTGAAGTGCGGGGCCCGGATGTCCAGAAGCCAGTAGGTGGGGCCCACGGCCTGGACCACCCCCACCACCAGGTCGTCCTTCTGGGGGATGTAGCGGCCCGCCAGGGGGATCACCCGGGCGAACGGGGGCCGGGCGCTCAACAGGCCCATCACGGAGGCAAAGAGCCGACCGTCCTCCCGGTAGGTACCGAAGCCCGGGCGCAATCCGGTGACCTTGAGCTCCTCGCCGGGCAGCACCAGCACGCGCTCCCCCGTGGCCTCGGGCGCGCCTCCGCCGCCCAGCCGCCGCTCATGCCCCTCCCGGGGACCAAAGTAACGGCGGCCTCCGCCCCGGTCGTCCCGGGGAGGCCCCCGCCCGCCGGGCCGCTCCCGGTCCCGGCCTCCGCGGCGAGCGTCGTCGCCCCCTCTGCGACGGCCGGGACCCGAACGGTCCCTCCTGCCACGGTCCCTGCCGTGGCCCCCCTCTCTCCTCCGGTCGGATCGTTCAGACGGGGAGGAGGGAGACGACTGGTCTCCCATTGGCTGAATGTTCTCGGTACGGGGCGCGGCGAGCCGGTCGCGCTTATTTAACCATGCCGGTCTCGGCCGCGCCCTTCGTCCGTGCGTTCAGCCGCTCCGCGAGGTCGTACTGGACCCCGCCAGGGATCTCCACCACGCATCCGTAGGACCCGTCGGGCCCCCACTCCTCGGAGAGCAACCGGCCGGCGGACTTGATCTCCCCGATCACCCGGGGGTAGTACTGCGCCGGCACCCGGACACGGAACTTCACGCGCTCCAGCCGGATGGGCAAGAGCGGACGCAGCCGCTGGAGGAGCTCCTCCACCTGCGGCTCGAGGGGACGGAAGGGGTCCACGTGGAACTTCACCTCGTCCATCGCGGCCTCGATCCGCGCCGGGGGATGGGGGGCGTTCGTCTGAGGGTTGATGGCGTTCCGGGCCACATAGTCCACCAGTTGCCGGCGCTTCGTCTCCGCCAGGGCACGTCGTTGCTCGGTGGTGACCTGCACCTCCCCCTTCTGGATGATCTCCCGGGCGATGGCGTAGACGTCCCGGGTGTGGAACTGCTTCTCCAAGAACTCGTCGGAGATCTTGTCCCCCTTGCGGGCGTCCTTATAGATATGGTCCTGGGCGAGCCGGTCCCTGAGGTCCACCTCCTTCCCGTCCTTCAGGGCCTGCACGGCGGCCGGGTCCACCAGCACCTCGTAGTGGTTCCCCCCGTGGACCAGACGGGCCACCACCGCCTCCTCTACCCGCACCATGGTTGCCCGTCGTGACGACCCGCCGGGGACGAGATCCTCTCCCCCCCGGGAACGCTCAGCTCTTCGCCGGGCGGTCCTTGGGGGCGAGCTTGCTTACGGCGCGCTGGACCTGCTCCGGCCCCATGCGCTGGAACCCGCGGTCCTTGGCCACCACGCAGATCTCCACGCTCGCGAGATTGCTGGGGTCCTCCATGGATTGCTGGAGGCCCTCCAAGGCCAGGGCCACGGCCTGGTCCTGCTCCATTCCCGGCTGGAACTTCTGCTCGAAGAGCTCCATCACCGGGGCCCGGTTCCCGCCGATGGAAGAGGCCTTGAAGGAGGTCAGCGAGCCGGAAGGGTCGGTCTCGAACAGATGCACGCCGGTGTCGTCGAAGCCGCCGATGAGCAACGCCGTGCCGAAGGGTCGGACCCCACCGAACTGGGTGTACTGCTGCTTGTAGTCGCAGATCCGGCGGACCAGCACCTCGAGGCTGATCGGCTCGCTGTAGGTCACCCGGTTGATCTGGGACTGCAACCGGGCAAAGTCCACCAGGACCCGGGCATCCGCCACGAGCCCGGCGGTGGCAGCTCCGATGTGCCCATCGATCTGATGGATCTTTTCCACGCTGGACGGTTCCGCGAGCTTCGGGTTGGCGATCCGGCGATCGGCCACCAGCACGACCCCGTCCTTGAAGGTCACCCCCGCCGTGGCGGTGCCCCGGCGGACGGACTCGCGGGCGTACTCCACCTGGAACAGGCGCCCGTCGGGTGAGAAGACCGTGATCGCGCGATCGTAGGCCATCTGGCCGGGCTGCATCTCCATGGATAATTCCCCTGGACTTCGGGGCGGACTACGCCCCCACTTATAAGGATAGTCGGAACCGGGAGCCGGCGCGCGCGTCGCTCTCCCCGGGGCAAGCGCTCCCGTGACCCGGGAAAGCCTTTTTCCCTCCGCCGGGGGCTCGGAGACCGTCAGGAGCCCCGTGACCCCGTCCTCCACCCCCCCGGCCCATCGCCTTGCCCGCTCCCCTTCCGCCTACTTGAGGTCGGCCTCCGAACAGGAGATCGGCTGGTACCCCTGGGGCGAGGAGGCGTTCCGCGCGGCGAAGGAGACGGGGCGGCCGATCCTCCTCGACATCGGAGCCGCCTGGTGCCATTGGTGCCACGTGATGGACGAGGGGACCTACTCCGACGCGGAGGTCTCCGCCCTCGTGAACCAGCTCTTCGTGCCGGTGAAGGTGGACCGCGACGAGAACCCCGAGGTGGATCGACGCTACCAGCTCCAGGTGAACGCCCTCACCGGTCAAGGGGGATGGCCGCTGACCGCCTTCCTCACCCCCCAGGGGGAGGTGTTCCTGGGAGGGACCTACTTCCCGCCGGAGGACCAGGGAGGGCGCCCGGGGTTCCGACGGGTCCTCCGGGAGGTGGCCCGGCTCTGGCGCGAGGAGCGCGACGCGCTCAAGGGACAGGCCAAGGCGGTCCAGGAGGGGTTGAAGGGCCTTTCGACCCCCCGGCCAGCCCCGGCGGGGGACGGCCTCGTACCCCGGGTGGCCCAGGCGCTCCAGGAGCACTTCGACCCCACCCACGGGGGCTTCGGCGGCGCGCCGAAGTTCCCGCATCCCATGGCCGTGTCCTTCCAGCTCTACCTCGCCCATCAGACCGGTGACCGGGCCCCGGCGGAGATGGCCCGGCTCGCCCTCACCCGGATGGCCGACGGCGGGCTTTACGACCAGTTGGGAGACGGGTTCCACCGCTATTCGGTGGACGAGGGGTGGCACGTCCCGCACTTCGAGAAGATGGCCATCGACAACGGCCATCTCCTGGGCGCCTACCGCGAAGGCTTCGAGGCCCTGGGGGAGATCCGGTTCCGCGAGGTGATGGCCGGGACCGCGCAATGGGTCCTCGCCGTCCTCGGCCAGCCCCATCGGGCCGGGTTCGGGGCCAGCCAGGATGCGGACAACGCCCCGGGCGACGACGGGAGCTACTTCACCTGGTCCCGTGCCGAGCTCAAGTCCTTGCTCACCTCGGAGGAGCTCAAGGCGATCACCTGGCGGTACGGGATCGGTTCCGAGGGGCGGATGCCCCACGACCCGGAACGCAACGTCCTTTACCGCTTCCTCCCGCTGCCGGAGCTTGCCGAGACCTTAGGACGCAAGCCAGAGGAGGTCCGGGACCTGCTCTCGCGGGCCGAGGAGAAGATGCGGAAGGCCCGGGAAGCCCGCCCTACCCCGGCCGTGGACCCGGCCCTCTATGCGTCCTTGAACGGGATAATGGCCGGGAACCTCGCCCTGGTCGCCCGCCTGACCGGCCAGAAGCGGGTGCTGGACCGGGCCCGCGCCGCCGTGGACCGGTTCCTCGACGAGGCCTACGAACCGGCTCGGGGGGTGGCCCACCAGCTGACCCCGGACGGGCCACGGATCTGGGGCTTGCTCGAGGACCAGGTCAGCTTTGCCGGGGGGCTGCTCAAGCTGGCCGAGGCGACCCAGGAGACCCGTTACCTCGACACCGCCCGAACGCTCTTGGAGCTAGTGACCGAGGCGTACTCCTCCCCGGAGGACGGGTTGCTGCAAGACCTGGCCCCCTCGCTCTACGACGGACCGAAGGTGGGGAACTGGGAACTTCCCAACGTCCCGCTGGAGGACACCCCCCACCTCTCCCCCAACGCCGCCGCGGCCCTCGCGTGGGAACATCTCGAGGCGCTGACCTCCGAGGCCACGCTGAGGGACCGGTACCTTCCCTTGGTCTCCGCCTTAGGCCGTCGCCTCGCCCATCACGGCCTCTTTGCGGCCGGGAGCGCCCTTGCCGCGGGGCTCGCCCAGACCGAGCCGCTCCACGTGGTGATCCACGATCCCCCGGAGGGCGGGTCTTCCCTCCTCGGAACGGCCCTCGCCACCTACCATCCCCGGAAGGTGGTCCTGCGAGCCCCGCTCAAAGGGTCCTTTGCCCTGCCGTCGGAGGCCTCGATCGGCGCCGACGCCCGGGAAGGGACCGGAGCCATCGTCTGCACCGGGACCTCCTGCCTTCCTCCGATCCTGGAGGCACGCCGGCTCGAAGAGGTGCTCCGGGGACGCCTCGAGCCCTCCTCCCGCGACCGAACGGTTTAGTAGCCCTCCGCCCTCGTCGTCCCACCATGGCGGGGGGCGCCGCTCGGAGGCCGTCGCCCGGCTCCTGGCGCCCCCGCTGGCCTGCCATCTTCGAAGGGTCCCTCCTGGCCATCGCCACCCTGGCCCTGCTCCTGGGACCCGGGCTGGCCTCTGCGCATGCCCTCGGTCCGGGGCCCTCCCCGCCGCTCGGGTCCCGAACCCCGACCGCCAGGGACGCGACGGACCTCACCGCAGACTGGAGCGAGGGGCAGGACAGCGGCATCCCCGTCGCGAATGCGAGCGCGGCCCTGTACGGAGGAAGCCCACAGTTCCCCCTCCTCTTTGGGGGGAACTCCAGTTGCGGGCTCTACTGCAACGAGACCCTGGGGTTCTTCAACGCGCTGGGGACGCAGGCCTGGTACGACATCTCCACGCTGCATAGCCCACCCTCCCGGACGAACGCGGCCCTGGCCTGGGACCCGGTCCTGCGGGAGCTGGTGCTCTTCGGGGGTCTCGGGTCTCACGGGCCCCTGAACGACACGTGGACGTACGTCCGGGCCTCCGGGTGGACGGAGCTCCATCCGGCGGCCTCTCCTCCTCCCCTCTCCGGGTCCGGCTTCGCCTATGACCCCTCCCTGGGAGAGGTGCTGCTCTTCGGGGGAGAAGGGGCGAACGGCCCGGTCGGGGAGACCTGGGTCTTCAACGGGACCACCTGGAAGGAGCTCTCCCTCCAGCCGGCCCCTTCTCCCCGCGCCGGGGCAGACCTGGCCTACGACGCCCAGACCGGCAGCCTGGTCCTCTTCGGCGGGGAAGGCCCCACGGGGTTCTACAACGACACCTGGGCGTTCCGGTCCGGGGGCTGGCAGCCCCTCTTTCCTTCTCGTGCGCCTTCCCCCCGCGCGGACGCGGCGGAGGTCACCACCGGGAATGGGCGGCCTCTCATCTTCGGGGGCGTGGGAAGCACCGGCGCCTTGAACGACTCGTTCCTCTGGACCAACGGGAGCTGGGTCCCGGTAGGGTACGCTTCGGGAGTGAGCCCACCCCCCCTGGTCTCCGGTTCGCTGGTGGCCGACCCTTCCCTCGGGAACAACTTCTACACCTTCCTGGGAGGGTATGCCTCCCCCGGCGGGGTGACGGATGCCGGCTGGACCCTCTACCTACCTTTCGGCGGGGCCCCGAACGGGACCCAGCCGCTCACCAGCCAGTTGACCGCGAGCCAAAGCCGGGGCACCGCGCCGATGACCGTAACCTTCGAGACCACGGTCACGGGAGGGGAGGGCCCGTTCCTCTACAGCTGGACCTTCGGCGACGGGACCTCGGCGACCGGCTCCCCGACCGAGATCCACACCTACACGCGATCCGGCAGCTACGTGGTCACCCTCACCGTCACCGATGCCGTGGGGGACGTCTCCGTCTCGCAGTACTCCCTTGAGGTCCTCCCGCCGGCCCCCCCCTCCCCTTTCACGTACCTGGGGGGGCCCGCGGTCTGGGCGCTCCTGATCGTTGTGGGAGGGGTGGCGCTCTGGGGGGGCGCCGGAGCGGTCTCCAGCAATCTCGTCACCCGGCGGATCCGGTCCGGCGTGGGGCGCCCGCCCTCCCGGACCCGGGAGTCGGCCCTCCTATTGGGATCGGCCATCCGCTCCGGGGATTGGGCGGAACGGCTCCCGGGGCTCGTCCACATCTGGTTCCCCCACTGGCGGACCCGGCACGACCGGCGAAGGGCCAGCCCTACGTTCCTCTGGCTGGGGCGCCGGGTCCTCCTCGCCTTCCCCCAGCTCCTGCTGGGCACCACCCTTCTCTACATCCTTTCCGTGGTGGTCCCCTCCCTCCTCACGGGGACGGGGCTGGGATCCGGTTTCCTTTCCGGCTGGGTCACCTTCAACGTCCAGTTGTTCACCGGGCAATGGGGGTTCGTCTACCGTTTGGAGAACCAGTCCCTGGTCTCCCAGACCTCGGTAATAACCCTGCTGGGCTACAATCTGCCGGACACGTTGGAGCTGGCCGCCCTTTCCCTCGGGGTGGCAACGCTGGTCTCCTATCCCCTGGGCCTCCTGGCCGGGTGGCGCCAGGGAAAAGGGGTGGACCACGCCACCCGGACCCTCGCCGCCTTCGGGGGGTACTTCCCTCTGGTGGCCCTGGTCCTGGTCCTTACGTTCGTCTTCTACACGCCCTTCCTGAACGTCTTCGGCGACAGCCCCTTCGGCACCTTGCCCTCCGGGGCGTGGTTCGAGATCCACCAGGGGGGGTTCCCCGGTTGGATCGGGTTCTTCGGCCAGACCCTTCCGACCGGCTTCCCGCTGGTGGATGCCGCGCTGGCCGGGGCCTGGCCCGCGGAGGGCCTGATCCTGGCCAAGGCGCTCTTCCAGTCCCTGGTCATCGGGATCGCCTACTCCGCGCTCTTCCTCCGGTTCGCCCGCCTGGGGGCCGCCAGCCAGCGACAGAGCTTCCACCTGGTGGCCTCCCGCGCCCGGGGAGTGCCCGACCGGCGGCTGCTCTGGCACGATACCTCCCGCCTGGTCCTCCCGGTGTACGTCTACACCTTCGGGAACACCTTCGCCATCTTCCTGGTCATCCAGACCCTGGCGGAGTGGTTCTTCAACGACACCGGCTTTGGCTCGTTCCTCGTCCAGGGCATCCTGGGGCAGGCCTACAGCGTGAACGCGCCCCCTCTGGTGGCCGTTCTCTCCTTCCTCTTCCTGCTGGTCATCCTCGTGGTGAACATCACGGCGGATGCGCTGAGCCGGTACCTGGACCCCCGGATCGCCGAGCCCTCCCGGGGAGGAGGACGCTGAGTGGCTGCGGCACCTGGGACGCCGGACGGAAAGGAGACGGGGGCGGACGAAGGTACGAGCGGGCCGGCCCGACGGAAGGGCCCGGGCTGGTTCTCCGCGTTGGCCCGGACCCCGTCCTTGGTCGCGGGGATCGTGCTCCTGGGCCTCTACGCCACGGTGGGCGCGCTCTCTCCGCTGCTCTACCCCGGGAACCCCGCCTCGCTTCCCATCCACGTCGCTTCGGGATACACCTGCCCCCCCATCAGCGCCCCCACCCTCCAGCTCTGGCCATTCTCGAGAGGGGCCTTCCCGCTGGGACAGACCGGGGGACTGGGATTCAACGTCCTCGAGGGGTTGGTGAAGGGGACCCCCTACGACCTCCTGCTGCTCCTGGAGATCATCGTCCCGGCCGTGCTGGTCGGGTTGGTCGTGGGCACGGTGGCGGGTCTCCGGGGAGGTCTCCTGGACGAGGTGCTCATGGCGTTGACCGATTCCTTCCTCGCCGTGCCGGAGTTCGTGGTGGTGGCCCTGGCCAGTATCTACGTCCTGGAGTGGGTGAGCCCGGGCCTCCGGCTCTGGGTGTTCGGGCTGCTGGTCCTCTCCGTGGTCTGGGCCCCCTACGCACGCGTGGTCCGGGCCCGGGCCCGGACCGTCAGTCAACTGCCCTACGTGGAGGCGGCCCGCGCCGCGGGCGCCTCCGACTCCCGGCTGGCGCTAAAGCACGTCCTGCCCAACAGCGCGTACCCGGTCTTCGCCCAGGTCCCCACCACGCTCGCTTCCGTGCTGACCATCCTGGGAGGGTTGCAGTACGCCTACACCCTGGCGAACCCCGGGCTCTGCCACGGCCTGGTGGGGCCTCCTTACGGCATGGCACCCCTCCCCTTCCTCCCCTCCTATCACTTCCCGGAGTGGACCTGGGTCCTCGCCAACGGGGCCAGTGCGTGGACCCCTCTCGCCTCGGCGAACCCCTGGTGGGGGGTGATCTTCCCCGCCCTGTGGATCCTCGTCTTCGGTCTGGGGGTCATCCTGACCTGCGACGGGCTGGACCGGCTCCTCTCGGTGGAGAGCCGGGATTGAGGGGCCGGGCCTCCGCGTCTTGGTCCCCGAAGCCCGGCGAGGGTCCCCAGGGAAGCTCGCCCACATCGGTACCGTCCAGGAGGAACGCCCGGGAGCGCCCTCGGGCGAGGAAGCGCCGGACCATGAACCGGTGCCCCCGGGCCGGGGCGGAACGGTTCAATGCCTCGTTCGCGCAGAGCGGATTGAACGCCGGCAGGACGATCGCCTCCCGGGCACGGGGGAAGGGGTGGCGGCGGGAGCGGGCGAGCTCGGAGGGGGAAGGAGGAGGGAAGAGCGTCCGGACCCAGCATCGTTCCTTCCCCGACCCCCCCGCTTCCCGGGGGAGGGCGAGACGGTACCCCGGGTGCAAGTGACCCATCACCAGCGTGTGGGCCCCCCGAAGGAGCCGGTCCGAGGGCCAGGCATGCCCGTGGAAGTACCCTACCTGCCGGCGGAGGAGCCCCTCGGCCCCCCGGACCCGGACCCCGCGCGGCATCCGCTCCGCGAGCTCGGCATCATGGTTCCCCAGCACCACTTCCACGTCCAGCCCGGCGCCGGTGAGGTCGGCGAAGAAGGACCCCAGCTCGTCCCGAAGCCACCAAGGGACCCGGCCGATAGGGTCCTTCACGTCCCCGAGGAGGAGGAGACGGGAGACCCCCTCGCGGGAGGCGACCGCGATGAGCCGTTCCGCGAGGCCACTTCCCGTAGCAGCGTACGGACGGGGGGCCCGCGGTTCCCAGCTTCCGAGACCCACGTGGACGTCGGCGGCCACCAAGAGCGGGGGCGCCTCCTCCACCCGCAGGAGCGCCTCGCCGGGAACCGGCGCCATCGCCGGAGGGGTCCGAAGGGTGGCCAAGGCTTGCCTCGCCCCTCCACCCCATGGAGCCCATGAGCCCTTGCCCCGGGTGCCCGAGGCTATTTCTTCCCGGGAGCCCTACCGGGGCCTCGTGGGGGGAGAGGAGGGCCACCCGGTCAGCCTGGAGCATCTGGTCATGGCCCTGGACCGGACCCTGACCACCCTCGACCCGGGCCGGGGGGCGCAGCGCATGGCCGCCGACGTCCGCCAGGCCCTCACCGAGGCCCTCGCGGCGTTGGCCTCCACCCGCCGGTCCTTGGGGCCCCGGGGAGGTCCGTCCTCCACCGGGGGGGGCGAAGACTTCCTCCAAGAGATCGAGGAGGTCGCCACCTGGCTCCGGTCGTACGTGAGGACCTTCACCGACGTCCCGGGCACCGAGCGGTTCTCGGTGGAGGTGCCGTACCTGAAGATCAAGGGGCTCCGGGACCGGGCCCTGGAAAGACGGCTGCGATGGGTCCCGCCCGCCCAAGCCTCCCCGTCGCCGGCGGTTCCCGGGACCCGGGTCCCGACGCGCGCCTCCGCCCGCGGGGGAACGCCGCCCCGCCCCCGTCGCCCCCGTTCCGGCCGTAGGTCGAAGGCCGCGTAAGGGCCGGGCCGCGCTCCCGGGCCCATATATATACGCCAGGGGTAGGAAGGGATGAGCTCATGGCCCCTTTCACCGACCGGGAATCCGGGCTCCGGGGGGTCAGACGCCTTCTGGAGCGGGCCGGGTTCTATCTGTTCGACCTGCATCACGTGAGGCCGACGCCCTTCGACCTCATCGCCCGGAGGGACTCGACGCTCCTTTTGATCAAGGTCCTCAAGAACGTGGATGCCCTCGACCCGCAGGACGCGAACTTGCTCCGCACCCTGGCGGAGGCGCTGGGGGCGGTGCCCCTGGTGATCGGGCGGGCGACGGGAGCGCGGACGCTTCAGGACAGCGTGCTCTACAGCCGGCACGGGGTGCCGATCCTTTCGCTGGCGGGACTCGAGGAGTACCTGCTCCGGGGCGTCCCGCCGTTCATCTTCTCGAGCCCGGGAGGCAAGTTCGTGCGCATCGACGGCAAGGCGCTGCGCCGGGCGCGGGAGGCCCGTTCCCTCTCCCTGGGGGCCGCCGCCGACATCGCGGGGGTGTCCCGCCGGACCATCCAGCTCTACGAGCAGGGAGGAGGGGCCGACGCGGAGGTGGTGGCCCGGCTGGAGGCGTTCCTGCATGTCCCGCTGGCCGCGGCCCTGGACCCCTTCGAGGAGGGCACCGCTCTGCTCTACCGGGATTCGGAGGACGGTCCCGACCCGGATCGGCCGGCGGGCACCCCCGTCCCGGCCCAGGTGGTCTCCGACCTCGGCGAGAACGGCTGGGAGGTGACGCTCACGATCCGGACCCCCTTCGACGCGCTGGCCCGGGAGGAGCGGCCCCAGCCGCGGGACGTGCTGGTGATGGGGGTCGGCCCGATCGAGACCGCTCCCCGTCGGAGCCTCCTTCTCTGGCAGATCTCCCGGGTGGCCGAAGGGGTCTCGGTGTTCCTGGTCCCGGACCGGAGGACCCGGACCGACGTGGAGGGGGTCCCCCTGGTCACCTACCAGGAGCTAGGACGCCACGCAGACCCCCAGGAGCTTCGGGAACTCCTTAGGGAGCGCCGCCGGGTCCCGTGAAGCAACGGCTCGGCACCGACCCGCCGACGCTCCTGGTGGGGGCCGTCCGGGGCCTCGAGAGCGAGACCCCGGCCCTCCGGGCCGCGTTGGAGGACTTCGCCCCGCAGGAGGTGGCCTTGAGCCTTTCCGAGGACGAGCTCGCGAGCCTGCGTCGCTACTTCCCGCCCGAGGGGCCCGAGCCGCTGGTGCCGCTCTCCCCGTCCGAGATGGGCTACGCCCGGGGGCTCTGCCGCTTCGGCGAGGTCCGGGTCCCCTCCCCTTCCTTCCTCCTCGCGCTCACCTGGGCCGAGGCGCGTCACCTCCCCGTCCGGTCGCTCGACCCGGGAGACGAGCACTACTCGGAGCTCTACGTGAGGAACATCGGCTACTTCGACCTCTTGCGCCGGAACCGCTCGGAACGTTCCCTGGCCCGGGCGCCCCCGGTCCGGCCGGATGCGGAGAGCTACGCCGTGGAGTGGGAAGCGCGCCTCGGCCGGAGCGCCGGCTCCCGCCGGCTGGAACGGGCCCGGGCCGAATTCTCTTCCGAGCGGGTCCGTGCGCTCCGCCGGGGCCTTGGCCCTCGAGGACGGCTCGCGCTGGTGGTGGACATCGAGCGTTTCGGCAGCCTGGAACCGGCCCTGGGCCTCTCCGGCGGGGATGCCCCGCTCCCGTCCGAGGTCCCCCGCCCCTTGGGGGACTGAATGGGCGCGAGGGGGCCGGCCCTCTCGTCCTGCCGGGATGGCGGGGTCCGCCGCCTCCCGCGGGGGGGACGGAAGGGACCGTGACCGCGCGCCAGGTCCACTTCCCCGAGCCCGACCCCGGCACGGGAGCCCCCGGGACCCGGACGGAGATGGGGGTCACTCCGCTGGCCCACGGCGCGGAGGAGATCGGCGTGGTGGACCTGGGCTCCAACTCCGCGCGCTTGGCGATCTATGCGGCCGCCCCCATGGGCCCCCCCTGGATCGTCTACGAGAGCAAGGAGCTCCCCCGGCTGGCCGCGGGCCTGGACGAGCGGGGGCGGTTGACCCCCCTCGCCCAGCGGAACGCGCTGGAGACCCTCGAGCGCTTCCAGAAGATCCTGGACGACCGGGGCGTCCGTCGCCGGGTGGCGGTGGCCACGGGGGTGGTCCGCCAGGCGGTCAACCGGAGCGCCTTCCTCACCCGGGTCCGGCAGTCGACCACCCTCCCGCTGCGCGTGATCTCCGGGGAGGAGGAGGCGCGCTACGCCTACCGGGGGGTCCGCAGCTCCCTGACCCTGGAGGACGACCTGATCGCCGACCTGGGCGGGGGCACCTTGCAGTTGTTGAGGGTCCGATCGGGGAACCCGGTCCACATGGCCTCCCTCCCCTTGGGCGCCTTGAGGATGCACCGGGAGTTCCTGCCCCACGATCCCCCGAAACGGCGCGAGCTCCAGGCGCTGCGCGACTACGTGGACGCCACGCTGGAGGATGGGGTCGGCTGGGCCGACCTGCCGCCCGCCCGTCTGGTGGGAGTGGGCGGGACCTTCCGGGCGGCGGGGCACCTCCTCCAGGCCTCCCGCCATTACCCGCTGGTCCGGGTCCACGGGCTGGAGGTGGGTCGCCGGTTCCTCCTCTCCGAAATGGCCCGGCTCTCGGAGCTCTCCGCCGAGGAGCGACGGACGGTCCCCGGGCTCAGCGCGGACCGGTCCGACATCATCCTCGCGGGCCTCGTGGTGATCTCCCGGCTGCTGCGTCGGGTGGCCCTGAAGCGCTTCACGGTGAGCGCCTGTGGGATCCGGGAGGGCCTCGCCCAAGAACTGCTGGGGCGGCCCGCCCCGCTCTCCCGACGGGACCTGGCCGTGGGTTCCGCCCAATCCATGGCCTGGGGATTCCATCTGTCCTTCGGACACGGAGGGCGCGTCCGGGAGATGGCCCTGGGCCTCTTCGACCTCCTGCGCTCCCGGCACGGGCTGGGGGACGAGGAGCGCCTGGCCCTGGAAGTGGCGGCCCTGCTCCACGACAGCGGCACGGTGATCTCCTACCCGGAGCATCCGAAGCACTCCCGCTACCTGGTGGAGAACCACCCGCTCTACGGCCTGACCCACCGCGCGCTCTTGCTGGCCTCCCTCGCCGTGGCCCAGCACGAGGGAGACGAGACCCGGGAGGACGAGATCCCCCGGCTTCGCCCGGTCCTCCTTTCCGACGACCTTCCCGCCATCCGCCGGTTGGGGGCCATGCTGGCCATCGCCGAATCGCTGGCGGAGGGCCGGCCCCGTCCCCAGATGGCCTGGCGAGGGTCGTTGCTCCTCGTCCGGCTGGCCCGGGGGATCCCGCCATCCCCCCGCTCCTTCCAGCGGGCGAAGCGCTTCTTCAAGAGGGCCTTCGACATGGAGGTGCGCCTTGGCACCCTCCGCTGACGGCGCTCCTGGTACCCGGCCCGGTTGCCTGGTGGTCTTCGAGGGGCTCGACGGGAGCGGGAAGTCCACCCAGGCCCAACTGCTAAGGAAGTGGCTGAGCTCCCAGGGCCACCGGGTCTTCTTCACCGAGTGGAACTCCTCCGAGCTGGTCTCCGAGATCATCCGGCGGGGCAAGAAGCGGGGGCTCCTCACCCCGACCACCTTCTCCCTGCTCCATGCCACGGACTTCGCGGACCGCTACGAGCGGCACATCCTGCCCCCACTGCGGGCCGGCTACGTGGTCATCTGCGACCGATACATCTACACGGCCTTCAGCCGGGACGTGGCGCGGGGGTGCGACCCCGGCTGGGTCCGGAGCCTCTACTCCTTCGCCCAGGCACCCGACCTCACCTTCTACTTCCAGGTCCCCGTGGAGACCACGTTCCAGCGCAAGAAGCTCTCCCGGGACAAGATCAGTTACTACGAGGCCGGCATGGACCTGAAGCTCGCCGACGACGTGGGGGAGAGCTACCGGCGTTTCCAGGGGATGCTCAAGCGCGAGTACGACCGGCTGGCCCGGGTGGAACGCTTCGAGGTGATCCCCGCCGGCCGCGGGATCGAGGAGCTCCAGCGGGAGGTCCGGCGCCGGCTCGTCCCCCACCTGTCGGGCTTCCCGAAGGAGGAGTCCCTGCTCCATGACGCCTAGGGTGCCGCCGCTCGAGCGGACCTTCGGCACCCGGCTCCCGGGGGTCCCCTTCCGCCGGCTCCAGGGGAAGCTCATCGTGGTGGAGGGCGCCGACGGCTCGGGCCGGACCACGGAGTGCTCCCTCCTCAAGGAGGACCTGGAGGTGCAGGGGCATGCGGTGGTGGACACCGGGCTCCGGCGTTCGACGCTGGTGAGCGAGGAGATCGACCGGGCCAAGCAAGGGCACGTCCTGGGGGCCACCACCATGGCGTTGTTCTACGCGGTGGACTTCGCGGACCAGCTGGAGAACAAGATCATCCCGGCCCTCGCCTCCGGAGCCGTGGTGCTGGCGGACCGCTACATCTACACCCTGATGGCCCGGGCCATCGTCCGGGGCGCCCCCCGGAGCTGGGCCCAACGCCTGTACTCCTTCGCCCTCAAGCCGGACCTGACGGTCTTCCTGGACACCCGGGAGGAGCTGCTTCTGCACCGGGCCTTCGCGCGCTACGGGTCGTTGGACTACTGGGAGTCCGGGATGGACCTGGGGCTCTCCCGGGACCGGTTCGAGAGCTTCTTCGCCTTCCAGAAGCTGCTCCGCCACGAGTTCGACTGGATGGCCCGGGAGTATGGGTTCGTCCCGGTGAACGGGAACCGAACCCCCGGCGCGGTGCACGCCGAGGTCTCCGCGGCCGTCCGATCCCTCTTCGGGAACCGGTCCCAGGGCCGGCCCTAGCCCGTGCCGCGAGAGGTCGAGGCCCTTCCCAGGCTGCGCCGGGGGGCGCGGAAGCATCTCGACCGGCTGGAGGAGCTCCTGGCCGGGGCGGACCGGCCGGAGGGGCTCTCCGGCAGGGAGATCCATGACCTCCACCGGGAGCTGAGGGCTCGCCGGGTCGACCTCGAACTGCTCCTACGCCTGTTGCCCGCCAAGGCCCGCGGGAAGGCCCGGACCGAGCGGCAACGGGTCGTCCAGCTCGCCCGGCGCGTCGGCGAGCTGAGGGACCGTACCGTGGTGGGGGAGCTCCTCGACCGGCCCGAGATCTCCACCCGGATCCCGAGCGTCACCATGGAGCTGGCCCGTCACCTGCTCCGCCGGGAAGAGGAGGTGGGCCGGGTCCTCCTTCGTTCGCTCCTCGGCCACCCGGCGCTGCGCTCGGGGCTCCGCTGGGAGCGCACGGCGTGGGACCGGCTGAAGGTTCCCTCCCCTTCCCTGCGCCGGGCCCTCGAGCAGGAGCGACGGTTCCGGTCCCGCCGGGTCCGCCGGGCCTGGAAGCGGGCCCGGCGGCGCCCCTCCTCCCGGAGGCTTCACCGGCTCCGTCGCGCCCTGCGGAACCGGGCGCTCCTCGAAGGGACGCTTGACCCGTCGGCCCCGGGCGCCCCTCCCCCGCGGCGGGGCTCCCCGGCCTGGGTCCAACGGGAGCTGGGACGGCTCCACGACCTGGAGATGCTCCGTCGCTGGGTCCTGCGGCTCCCGGCGCCCTCCGAGGAGGACCTCGCGGACGCCCTTCGGAGGGAGGAGCACCGCCATCTCGTGCGGGCCCTCGCCACGATCTCCGCCCTCCACAAGGACAGGTCCCGGCGCTCCTAGGGGGCTCCGAGGGCCCGGCGATGCCAGCGCCGGGTCCGTTCGACGAAGCGGGCCACCGGCTCCTCCGTCCGGTCGAAGGAGCGGACCAGGTGGAGCAGGTAGCGCTCCCCGGGCCGGAGGGGGGGCGGGAACCCCTGGCCCGCGGGTTGGCAAAGACGCGCCAGACCCAATCGCCAGCTCCGGGAGGTGGCGGCCCGGCGGACGACGCCCGTGACCCCGTCCAGGTCGGCGAACGCCCTCAGGTCCCGGGCCACCGTCCGCTCCACCGGACGGGAAGGCGCCCCTCGCAGGAGGGACAGCAGCTTCTCCCGACGAAAGCCCACGGTCCGTCCAGAAGGGGTGGGGAGCGCGCCGTTGAAGTAGAGGAAGGGGGCGCGGTCAAAGACCGCTTCCAGGAGGGTCTGGCTCCCCCCCACCACCCGTAGGGCCGCCCGGCCGAGACGCCGCTCCCAGGGTCGCCGCCCCTCCGGGGGAAGGAACGTGACCCGGACGGAAGGGGGCGAGGCCGATGGGGGGACCGGCGTCCGCCAGGCCGGGCCGGGCCGGACGGCCAGGTCCACCGGGCCAGAGAGGCCCCCCAGGGCCTCGAGAAGGGGTCCCAGGAGGCGCGGGGCCGTGGACGCGCTGGCGTACCAGACCACTTGGAGGGGGACCGGGGTCGGGGGGGGAGACCTCGCTCGCCGCGCGCGGGGCCGGGGGGAGAAGGGAGCGATCGGCAGCGCGAAGGGGAACTCGCGGAGCGCTGGGAGAGAAGGGAAGAACTCGGGGAAGAGGTGCAGGACGTCCTCTCGCTCCCCGGCCCGGGCCCGCCAGAACGCCTCCCGATAGCGTCGGACCCGGTCCTGCCCGGCCGGCGAGCGAAGGAGTTGGCGGAGCGAGGCTCCGGTGGCCCCGGCCTGCCGCAAGTTCTCCGCCACCGCCTCCCGGGACGTCCGGGCGGTCCCGAACTCCTCCAAACTGAGGACGAGGAGTCCATCGGGGTGCGCGTCCCGGAGCCTCTCGAACCGGTCGGCCAGCGGACCGGGGACCCGCTCCCCCGCGGCATCCTCCTTCCGGGCGGTGATCCCGAACCAGGTGACCACGGCCACGGCCCGGGGGGCCCTAAGCGGTTCCGAGAGGCCCCGGACCGGGGGAAAGGGCTCGCCCCCCTTCCGGCTCGGGTCCAAGGGCACGGCGCGGGGATCCGACCGCCCCGCTCCTGCGGACGGGGGCGACCGCAGATGATAGAGCGGGTACCCCGCCCGGGGGAGGAGGCGTACGGCCCGAGCGGTCTCCACCCATTCCCCGAGTCCCTGCTGGATCCGGCAGGGGAAGATGTAGACCGGGAGCGGAAGGCCCCTCGCCGTGCCCCCGGGGCGGGTCAACCTCTCTCCTCCTCCCGGCGCCGGCGTCGGCCGGGTCCCTCACTCCCCCGGGCCCAACGACCGCAGTTGTTTGCGGTTGAGCCCCCAGAGCAAGGTCCCGCGCTGGGGACCGGGGGGCCCGGAGAAGCGGAGGGCGATGGCTCCCCCCCGGGAGAGGTCCACCACGGGGATCGCCTCCCCGGTCAGCGCCAGGCCCACGAGGCCCACCAGTTGGGGCTCATGTCCGACCAGGACCCGGTCCCCCTGCCAGGGACGGCGGCCGAGCGCCGAGAGGAGGGACGCGGACTCCTCCGTCTCGTTCAGCGGGGGAAAGAGCCGGGGAGAGGAGGAGCCCTTCCAGGCCCGGTGGAGCAAGGCCGCGGTCTGGCGGGCCCGCCGTAGCGGGCTCGTCAGGATCTCCCCTTCCTCCGCGAGCAACCGGCTCAGCCCGCGCGCGGCCCCGAGGAACTCCTGCGCCCCCTCCTCCGAGAGCGGGCGGTCCCGGTCGTCGGGCCAGCGTCGGGGGTCCCGGGGAGCGGCGGGGGCGTGCCGCAGGAGGATGAGGCGGCTCCCGGGGCGGGCCGGGGTCAATCCTCTTCCTCGCGCGCCAGGATCGCCCGAAGGACGTCCCGGGCCTCCCGACGGAAGTCCTCCAGGGGACCCTCGTTGATCAGCATCCGGTCCGCGAGCACGAAGGCGTTCCCGATCCCCCACTTGAGCTCCCTCCGGTCCCGTTCGGAGAAGTCCTCCAGGTTCATCCCGTCGTCCCCCCGGCCCCGGCGGCTCAGCCGCTCGAACCGGGTCTCGGGGGAGGCATAGATGCCCACCACTGTGAGGTCCCCGAAGTTGTGCCGGAAGACGTTCACTTCCTGGTCTCCCCGGCAGCCGTCGACCAGGACCTTCGTCTCCCCGATGAGCGGGATGGCCCGCTTGGCCCAGACCGAGGGGCCGTGCTTCTCCCGCTCCTCGTTGGCCACCCGGGCGATGTTCTGCCCGTTCAGCGCCAGCCCCCGGCGCCGGGTCTCGTCCCGGACCATGTCCCCCATCTTGATCACGCTGAGACCGAGCTCCTGGGCCACCTTCACCAGCTCGTCCTTGCCCGAGCCCGGCATGCCGACACTGACCACGAGCTTCATGGCGCCGGGCACGGTCCTCAGTGCCCGGCCATCGGACCGGAGGGGTCGCCTTCGGCGGCCCGCTGCATCCGGTCCGCCCGCTGCGTGAACGCGGCGGCCTCCGCCTCCAGCCCTTTCGCCCGCTCGGTGAACATGTCCGCCTGCACCTTCTGCTCCGAGGCGGCCTGCATCTGGACGGAAGCCCGGTGCTCGTTGTCCTTGGCCTTCCGTTCCAGCCCCGCGATCCGTTCCTGGATCTTGCGGATCTTCACATGGATCCGGGACTGGTCCTGGGAGCGCACGGCCCCCGTCCCGGTGCCGGCGGCCCCGGCCCGCAGCTCCTTCTCGAGCTCGGCCATCTCCTGGGTCAGGGTCGGGACCCGGGCCAGGAGCCCTTGCTCCCGTTCCCGGTAGACCGTGGCCCGGTGCCGGTGCTTCTCCATCTGGGTGGTGTGGTGGGCCGCCTTCTGGCGCATCTTGTAGGCCCGCCGCTCGAACTTGGCGGCCTCTTGGCGGAGCTTGGAGATGTCCGCGAAGCCCTGGCTCGACACCCGCGAGAGCCTTGCCCCCTCCACCACGGCCCGGGCGGAGGGAGGGGAAGTGTTCCCGGTGGGAGGCGGCGGTGGGGGGGGTTCGTTTCCCGAGGCCATAGTTGGCCTATCGCGCCCTGGGGATAAATCCGTAGCGTCGGGCCGAACCGGGGGTCGGAAGCCCCCCGTCAGGGCGTCTTCCAGGGGCGCGGGAAGAAGAAAGTGGACCGGAGATGCTCGGGAAGCCCGTCCATGGGGCGCCGTTCCTGCTTCCGGGTGTCCCGGTCCCGGACCGTCACGGTCCCGTCCTGGAGGGTGGTGGCGTCCACGGTGATGCAGAGGGGGGTACCGAGCTCGTCCTCGCGGGCGTAGCGCTTACCAATGGAGGCCGTCAGCCCCACCGTGGCGGGGATCCCGGCCTCCCGGAACGCGCGGGCCATCGCCTCGGCGGTGGGGGTATGCTCCTTTCGCATGAGCGGGAGGACCGCCACCGGGCTGGGGGCGAGATAGGCCGGGAGCTTCCAGACCGTACGCTCCCCCTCCTCGCCAGGGGTCCCGGGACCTTCCCGGGTGAGGTGGAGGTCCCCCAGGGCCCAGACGTTCCGGTCCACGCCGAAGGTGAGCTCCAGCACGTGCGGCAGCAGATGGCGGCCGTTGGCCGTGGTGATGGAGAGGTCCGTCCCGGAGCCCTGGCTGTGCCTCCCCAGGTCGTAGTCCCCCCGGTAGTGGAGGGCCCCCAGTTCCCGGTAGCCTCCCAGGGAGGGGAGGTCCCCCTCCAGATCGAAGTGGAGCCGGTTGTAGAACGCCCGCTCCTTCTCGCTCTTCTCCAGGAAGCGGAGCCGGTGGGCGGGGAAGCGGAGCACCCGGGTGAAGAAGCGGAACTCTTCGGCCAGGTGGTAGACGTAGAAGGCCGGGAGCCCGCTGGCCACCAGGTCTTGCGGGGCGGTCCGGACCGCCTCGGTCTCCCCCCGGGCCCGGGCCTCCGCCCGCAGGACCGGCAAGGACAGGTCCTTCACCTTCTCCAGCGGGGCGGGAAAGTCCTCCGGATCGAAGAAGACCTGGAGCTCCGCCTGGGTGAACTCCCGCATCCGGAAGAGCACCTGTCGGGGGGCGATCTCGTTCCGGAACGCCTTGCCTACCACCGCCAGGCCGAGGGGAAGTTGCTTGCGCCCCACCTCCCACATCCGGGCGAAGGAGAGGTAGCTCCCCTGGGCGGTCTCCGGGCGCAGGTAGGCGCGCTCCCGGCCCACCGCGCCGAACTCCACGGAGAACATCAGGTTGAACGGTCGGGGAACGCTTAAGGCCCGTTCGCCGCAGCGGGGGCAGGCGATGGACTTCTCCACCAAGAGGGCGGAGACCTCCTCCACCCGGAGCCCTTCGGTGTTGGCCACGCCGTGCTCCTCCAGGAGGGCGTCCGCCCGGGAGGCCGTGTGGCACTTCTCGCAGACCACCTCGAGGTCGGCAAAGTTCTCCAGGTGGCCGCTGGCCCGGACCACCGCTTCCGGGAGGAGCTCCGCCGGGTCGATGAGATGGTAATCGGAGGAGAGGCCCAGGAACCACGCGACCCAGGCCTCCTCCACCTTCCGCTTCAAAGCGAGTCCCGGGGGACCGTAGTCGTAGAGACCCTGGGCGCCGCCGTAGATCTCTGCGCTCGGCCAGAGGACCCCTCGTCGTTTGAACAGCGCGAACAGCTCGTCGGCCAACAAGAGGGGGCTCCTAGGGGAAGGGGCCGGGTCGGGGCGGGACAAATAGCTTTCCGGGACCGGCCCGGGCCACCACCTGGTAGGCCGGGTCCTCGGTAGGGACCCTCAGCAAGAGCGCTCCGGCCGGGGAGCCGGGGACGAGGGAGGCTTGCTCCGGGTCGCCCAGGGCCGCCCAGGGGTTGATGAAGACCGCCCGGACCAGGGTCTCCGGGCGGACCGCTTCCCCGCGGGAGCGCGCCGAGAGGTAGGCGAACTCCATCTCCCGGAAGAGGTCCGGGGCCCCGAACATGGCGTTGTCCGTCCCCAAGAGGAAGGGGATCTCCCGGGCCTCAAGGGAGGCCAGGGGGGGGAAGCGCCGGAAGAGGGCGTTGGACCGGGGGCACACGGCCACGCTGACCCGGGCCTCCCGGACCGCGTCCAGGTCCTCCCCGGTGGCCCGGCAGAGATGGACGAGCAGGTCTGGCCTCAAGCGGAGGATCGGGCCCAGGTCCTCCCGGGTCCCTTCGCTGGCATGGACCGCGAACAGGCGGTGAGCGCCCCGGCAGGCGTCGGACAGCCGCCGGGCCTCCCGGAGGGGGAGGTCCCTCAACGAGCTCAGCCCCAGTCCGTCCGCCTCGTTCAGGAGCGCCGTCACCTCCTGCTCGCGGGCGGGTAGGGTGGACGGACGGCCCAGCCCCCAGACACGGAGCGGAAGTCCCCGGGCCGCGCGACGGAGGAGCCGGATCCCGCGGATCCCCTCCTCCCGGAACTCGACCACCCCGGCGATGCCCCCACGGACCATGGCCTGGAGGGACCCTCGGATGCCCCGCTCCTTGACCGGGTCGGGCGTCTCCGCCAGCAAACGGTGCTTGAGCCCGTCCGGAGGGGCCACGATCTGGGCCAGCGAAAGGGCGGGAGGCTCCTGGTGGAACACCCCATCGGCCAGGTGGGTGTGGCCGTTCACCCCCCACGGGAGCACGACCCCCTGCACCCGTCGCTCTTCCGGGGACAGGGGTCCGGCCGTTCCCCGCTGCCCCCGTTCCACGATCCGGCCGGAGGCGTCGAGCCGCAGGTAGCCGGGGGCGATCCCCCCGGCGTCCACGATGGCCCCCTCCAAGCGCCATCGTACCTTCCGACCGGACCGGGCCAACCGCTCCTCCCCCCTGGGTGCGTCCGGACCGCTTCGGGCCCTTCAAACCTCGCCCCCGTCGCCGGGAGGACCGATGGAGGGGGTTGCCGCCACCCGTCCGCGTCGATGGCCGGTCCGGATCGACGTTCCAGCCCCCGGCCCTTGGGGGGCCTTGCTCCCAAGGGCTATGCGGTAGCGACCCTTGGTGGGCGGAGGCCGGATGGGCCGCTTCCCTCATGACCGGATTCGAGCTCTCGCCCGGCATCACGCCCGCCTTGGTCGGCGCGGTGGCGGTCGAGCTTCCGCTGGCCCTTGGTCTGGGCTACTTGTTCTTCCGGGGGCGAGGGTTCGAATTCGCCCTGGGATGGAATGGCATCGTGCTCGGGAGCCTTAAGGTCCTGACCGATTACCGCGACCTGTACGACACGACCATCGCCCTCCTCGCGCTCGTGGGAGGATTGACCCTGGTCGCCCAGGTGGCCCTTCCCCGCGGTCGGGCCCCGGCCTTCTTCCTGTTGTTCTTGGGGGTCTACGGGATCCCCTTCGGGGCCACCAAGCTGCTGGGGGACTTCTACGACCCGTTCGATCTGGTGGTGGCCGACCTGGCGGTGGTGTTGGGGCTCTGGGCCATCCTCCAGCGCTGGAAGGACCGCTCCACGGAGCCCGCGTTCCGGCGCCGGTGCGTCGGTTTTGTGGGCGGCACGGTGCTGGGGTTGGGGGTCCTGCTCTGGGGGGAAGGCTCGTGGGGGTGGCCGGGATGGCCCTGGGCGGTGGTGGCGAGCTTCCCCTTGCTCCTCCTGGTGGCCGCCGGGGCTGGCCTCCTTTCTTGGCGGGGACCCGCCGAGCCGGGGGCCACAGGGAGCGAGGCAAGGGTTTAGGGGGGGAATCCTTGGGCCCGCTCCATGGCCTCTGAGGCTCCGTCACGCCCACCGGGGTACATCCGCCGGGTCGGGGCCGGGCGGGACCTCTCCCCCTTCCCGTTGGACCTCCTGGTGGTCGGGCACACGAACCTGGACATCCTGCTCACCCTCCCCCACCTCCCGGCGCCGGACACCACCGTACCGGTCCTCCATCGGGGCATGCGACTGGGGGGGACGGCGGCGAACATCGCTCGGTGGGCCCGCCACCTGGGGGTCCGTAGCGCGCTCGCCTCCTTCGTCGGTCCCGACTTCCCCGCCCGCTATCGCCAACTGCTCCGCCAAGAAGGGGTGGACCTCACGGCCTTCCGTACCCGGGCCAGAGGTCTCACACCCACCTGCTGGATCCTGGAGGATGGTCACGGCGGGCAGGCCACCGTGATCGACCAGGGCGCGATGGCAAGCCTCGGTCCCCGGGAGCCTCCCCCGGGGGCCGTTCGCCGGTCCGCCTGGGTACATCTGACCACCGGGGACCCGGGCTACCAGTTGTCCGTGGCCCGGGAGGCCCGGGCCCGGGGACGACCGGTGGCGTTCGACCCCGCCCAGGAGGTCCGCTACCGCTGGCGGGCGGCCGACCTTCAGCGAATGCTTCCCCTCACGGAGATCCTCTTCGGGAACGAGGGGGAGCTCGAGCGCCTCTGCGAGATCGGGGGGTTCGGGGCCGTCGCGGACCTGGTGGGCACGGTCCCGCTGGTGGTGATGACCCGGGGCCCGCGTGGGGTCTCGGCCTTCAGCCGGACGGGGCGTCTCGACCTCCCGGCCCTTCCCGTGAGGTCCCTGGGGCACGTGACCGGCGCGGGGGACGCGTTTCGGGGAGGGTTCTATGCCGGCTGGTTCCGGGGGTGGCCCCTCCGAACCTGCCTGAAGGGGGGCCTCGCAGCGGCCGCTGCCACGCTGCGAGCGGGCCGGGACCGGGGGGAACCGCTTCCCGGGTTGCCATCCCGGGGGAATCCGTTCGGGGACGACCCGAAAACGGGAAGCGGCCGCTCCCCTCCCCAGGAACGGTAGCCCCATGGAGATGACGGCCTTTGGTCGGCTAGGGTCCCCTTTGGCCGCCCGTCGCCGGCTTCTCTCCCTGGTCCGGCCCGTCACCCGGGTGGAGACGCTCCCGTTGGGGGAAGCGGCCGGCCGGATCTGCGCGGAGACGGTGCGCGCGCTCGAGGCCGTCCCAGCCTTCCCCCGGGCCAGTTGGGATGGCTACGCGGTCCGGTCCCGGGACCTCCGCGCCGCGAGCCGGCGCGCCCCCGTGACCCTCCGGGTGGTGGCCGAGCTCCACGCCGAGGAGTTCTATCCCGGCCAGCTCGGTCCGGGGCAGGCAGCGGCGGTGGCGACTGGGGCTCCCATGCCTCGGGGCGCCGATGCGGTGGTCATCTTCGAGGAGACCCGGCGGGAGGGGGCCTGGGTCCGGGCCTTCGGCCCGGTCTCCCCGGGATACGCGGTGGTCGAGCCGGGCGAGGATATGCCCCGGGGGGAACGGCTGGTGATCCCTGGGCAGGCCCTCACTCCCGCGCGGCTCGGGGCCCTCGGGGCCGGCGGCCGCCTTCGGGTGAAGGTCTTTGCCCGGCCCCGGGTCGCCCTGGTCCCGAACGGG
The DNA here is from genome assembly GCA_021827405.1 of Thermoplasmata archaeon. Classification (GTDB taxonomy): domain Archaea; phylum Thermoplasmatota; class Thermoplasmata; order Lutacidiplasmatales; family UBA184; genus JAKATE01. The sequence continues at coordinate 7,742 of JAKAVY010000010.1, read as the reverse complement.
AACGAGCTGGTCCCCCCGGGAACGACCCCGCGACGTGGGCAGATACGGGAGTTCAACAACGTCACGCTCGGCGCTCTGCTGAGGCTCGCAGGGGCCGAGGTGACCCCCGTTCCGCCGGTCCCCGACGACCCCCGTCAGATCGAGGCGAAGCTCAGGGAGGTTCTCCGCAGCCACGACCTGGTGCTCGCCACGGGGGGAAGCTCGGTGGGCGAGCGGGATTACCTGCCCCAGGTCTTCCCCCGGATCGGTCAGATGCTCTTCCATGGGTTGAGCGTGCGACCCGGCAAGCCCACGCTGGCGGCCCGGGCCGGCGGGAAGCTCCTTCTCGGGCTTCCCGGTCACCCCACCAGTTGCCTCTCCAACGCGTTCTGGTTGGTGCTCCCGCTCCTCGACCGGCTGGGGCGACGCCCGCGTCCTTCGCTCCGGGCCACCCCGGCCCGCCTGGCCCGTCCTTATGGCCCGCTTCCCCGCGGCTTTTTGACCGTGGTGCCGGTCCGGCTGGACCGGGGTTGGGCCACTCCCACCTTCCGCGGCTCGTCCGCCATCACGAGCCTGGTGGGGGCGGAGGGGTTCGCTCTCCTGTCGGGGAGAGGGCAACGGGTTCCCCGGGGGGAGCGTATCCCCATTTGGGAGCTGCCCTTTCCTCTGGGCTAGGCCCCCCCGGGGCAGCGGCCGGCCGGGTCCAGGTGGCCTCCCGGGGGGCCGTCCTTCCCCGGGCCCAGGAGAGGAGGGCCGCGACCAGCAGGACGGCGGCCATGACGTACAGGCTGGAGTGGATGGCGTGGACAAAGGTCGCGGATACCCCGCCGACGAGGGCCGTGGTGCCGGCGAAGACCGCGAACGCCAGGCCCCGGGAGATGGAGAGGGAGGCCACGGTGATGCTGACCACGTAGCTTCCGAGGATCCCCGCATTCCCCAGGGTCCGCATGAGGCCGGAGGTGGCCCCGTAGTCCTGCGCCTCCGTGGCCCCCATGATGGCGGTGTTGTTGGCCGGGTAGAACAAGGCCCCGCCGAACCCCGAGATCAGCATCACGGAAGCGATGAACACCAGCGGAGTGCTCACGGTGAGCTGGGTGAAGATGAGGACCACGGCCAGCATGAGCAGGATGCCCACCGTCGCCGGCAGCCGGGGGCCGATGCGGTCGACGAGCCGGCCCATGAACGGGGCAAAGACGCTGGAGAGCACGTAGCCCGGGACCAGGACCAGGGAGGCGTCGAGGGGGGAGAGGCCGCGGACCCCCTGGAGGTACATGATGAGGAGGAAGGCGATGGACAGATACCCCAGGCTCTGGAGGAAGGTGGCCCCCAGGGAGCGGGAGAGGACCCGGGACCGGAAGAGCCTCAGGTTCAGGGTGGGGGAGGGGGAGCGCCGTTCCCAGAGCACGAACGGGACCACGAGCAGCAGGCCCACCAAGGCCAGGGTGAGGTTGAAGGCGTCCAGCCCGCTGTCGGCGATGTCCGTGGCCCCGTAGGTGACCAGGGTCAGGGCGGCCGCGAGGAGACCCATCCCCACCAGGTCCAGCCGCGCCTTCACCCGGCCGTGGTCCCTCAGGTATCGGATCCCCCAATAGAGGGCGATCCCGCCGATGGGGACGTTGATGTAGAAGATGAAGCGCCAACCGATCAGGGTGGTGATGATCCCCCCGAGCACGATGCCGAGGGTGGCCCCCACGCTCCAACCCATGGCGAGGTAGCCGAAGGCCCGGCCCCGGCCGGTGCCCGGGATGTTGTCGGCCACGATGGCGCTGCTGTTGGCCACCAGGAGGGAGCCCCCCACGGCCTGGAGCCCCCGGAAACCGACCAGGGTGTCCGCGTTGGGGGCGAGACCGCAGAGGGCGGAGCCCACGGTGAAGATGGCGAACCCAAGGTTGTACATCCGGGCCCGGCCGAAGAGGTCGCCCACCCGGCCCAGTTGGGTCGTCAAGATGGCGGCCACGAGCAGGTAGATGAGGATGGTCCAGAGCACGAGGCTCAAGTTCGCCTTGAGCTCGGTGGCGATGGTCGGGAAGGCGAGCAGCACGATGGTGCTGTCCACCGAGGCCATGAGGGTCCCCAGGACGAGCACGAAGAGCACCCGCCGGGGGTGCCCGGAGATCCCGGACGGGGTCGGGGGGCTACCCATGCCCGCCGGGAACTCGGGCCCCTATAAAAGGCGGGCCCGTTCCCGGGTCATCCATCGATAACGATATAGGTAAATACTCACCCCCGAAGTCCCCCCCCTCATGACCGGGCCGATCGGGACCGTGGAGGACTTCCGTCGCCGGCTCGTGGGCCTGTACGCCTTGACCCTCATGGAGCGCGAGGGGAGGGTGTACGGCTACCGCCTCTCCGAACGCATCGCGCAGCGTACGGAGGGGAGCTGGCGCCCGGGCCCGGGGGCGGTCTATCCGGCCCTGGGGCAACTGGTCCGCTCCGGGTTCGCCCGGGCCCGGGTCCAGGGTCGCCGGAAGGAGTACTCGATCACGCCGGCGGGCCGCAAGCTTCTCCTGAAGATCCGCCGGGGGCCCGACCAGGTCCAGCGGGCCCGGGTCGACCTCGCCCCCCTCTGGGCCGAGGTGCTGGGAAGCCCGGACGTGGGCGAGCTGCACCTGTTGAACGTTCGACGGGCGCTCACCCGGCTGGAGGTCTTCCTGAGCCGGCCGGGGGAGGACCCTCGGCGACGTGCACGGCTTCTGGACGCCGCCCATACGGAGCTCTCCGCCGCCCTCCGTCGGATGCCGGTCGCCCCCACGCTCCGGGTGCCCTCCCGACCTCGGAGGGCCCTTGACTGAAGCGGCGATCTCCGCCCACCGCCTGACCAAACAGTACGGGAAGCTCACCGCCGTGGACCACGTGGAACTAGAGGTCCCCGCGGGGAGCGTCTTCGGTCTCCTCGGGCCCAACGGGGCCGGCAAGACCACCATCATCAAGCTCCTCACGGCGCTCAGCGACATCACCGAGGGGACGGCCTCGGTGGCCGGTTTCGATGTCCAGCGGAACCCCATGCAGGTCAAGCAGCGGATCGGCTGGGTGGCCGCCGAGGTGATCCTGGACGACGATTTCACGGCGTGGGAGAACCTCTGGCTCCAGTCGAAGTTCCAGCGGCTCACCGACTGGAAGGACCGGGCCACCGCGCTTTTGAAGTATTTCGACCTCCTCGAACACAAGGACCGCAAGGTGGGGACCTACTCCACGGGCATGCGCAAGAAGCTCGAGATCGCCCTCGCCCTCCTCCACAACCCCTCCGTGATCTTCATGGACGAACCGACCATCGGGCTCGACCCGGGGACCCGCCGGATGCTCTGGGAGCTCATCAGCGGGGTGAACCGGGAGTTCGGGGTCACCGTGCTGCTCACCAGCCACTACATCGAGGAGGCCGACGCGTTGTGCGACCGGATCGCCATCATCGACCACGGCAAGTTCGTGGCCCTGGGGACCCCCTCCGAGCTCAAGGCCCGGGTCAACGCGGACCTGGTGGAGATCGAGACCACGCAGCCCCTGGAGGAGACGGTCCTCAGGGGGCTCCCCGGGGTCCGGGACGTCCGGAGCCAGGGCAAGGGCTGGATCCTCAAGGTGGACTCCTCCGAGGCCATGCTGCCCAAGCTGCTGGAAGCGGCGAAGGACCACGCGATCCGCCGGATCAACGTGGAGAAGCCGAGCCTAGAGACCGTCTTCCTGGACCTGACCGGGAGACGGATCGATCAGGGGGGGAGCGAGGCCTTCGACTTCCGCAAGTTCTACACCACCGTCCGGAGGTCGCGGCAATGAGCACGGAGACCGAGCGGGTGACCCTCCCGGAGGTCCGGCTCGTCCCCGCCACGCATCTGGTCCCCCAGGGCACGCAGTTCTACGGGCTCTATGCCCGGGAGCTTTTGCGGACCTTTAGGAACCCCTGGGTGCTGGTGATCACCGTGGTGCAGCCGTTCATGTGGCTCGCCTTCTTCGGCAGCAGCTTCTCCGCCGCCCCGAGCTCGCTGGTCTTCGGCCTCTTCGGCACCACGAGCTATATCGCGTTCCTGTTGCCGGGCGTGCTCTCCACGTCCATGCTCTCCGTGGGGATGTTCGGGTCCATGAGCACCATCCAGGACAAGCGCTTCGGGTACATGAAGCGCATTTTGCTCACCCCCACGGGGAAGAGCACCGTCTTCCTGGCGAAGGCGTTAGGCTCGGCGACCCGGGGCCTGGTGCAGATCCCGGTGATGATCGTGGCCGCCCTGGCCTTCGGGGTGCACTTCTCCGGCGACCCGCTGGAGTGGGCGGGCTGGGTCCTGGGCCTCGTGTTCCTGGGCTTGGGCTTCTCGGCCATGTTCCTCGCCGTGACCGCCTCCAGCACGGACTGGCAGACCCCGGGGGTCATCTCCAACTTCATCACCATGCCCCTCATGTTCGCCAGCACGGCGCTGTTCCCGTCGGCGAACTTCCCGGTGTGGATGCGGACCATCTCGCAGTTCAACCCGGTGACCTATTCCGCGCTCTTCGGCCGCGGGATCGTCCTGTCCGGGAGCGCGAACTGGCTCTACTTAGGATACCTGGGGATCTTCGCGGCCATCATGGTGGCCGTCGGTACCCTCGTGGCGGCCCGGTACCTGAGGGTGGAGTAGAGACCCCCGGGGCGGCCTTCGGGAAGGGGCCAGACCGCAGGAGGGGAACGAGAGGGGGCCTTCCCCAGGGCCCCCGACGAAGGACCCCGGTGGGGGCTTCCGGAAGCCTTTAGATGACCCGGGTCTCCGACGGGGTGTGACCGACGGGGATCTCCCCCTGGCGATCTTGCAGATCGAAGGGACCAACTGCGACGAGGAGCTCTTCCGGGCCCTGGCGGCCTTGGGGGGGGACCCGGAGATGGTCCACTTGAAGCAGTTCGAGGGCCGGGACGTCTCCCGGGAGCAGCGCCGGCGGCTCGCGGATTACCGGGCCCTGTTCCTGCCGGGAGGGTTCTCCGCCGGCGACTACGTCCGGGCCGGGGCCGTGCTCGGCGCCCGGCTCCGGGGCGTGCTGGGACGAGACCTGGAGGACTTCCTGCGGGCGGGCAACCTGGTGGGGGGGATCTGCAACGGCTTCCAAGCGTTGGTGGAGATCGGATTGCTCCCGGGGCGACCCGGCAGCCTCCGGGTGGGCCCCCCCCAGGCCGCCCTGAACACCAACGACTCTGACCGGTTCGAGTGCCGGACCACCTTCTGCCGCTGGGACGGAGGGAACTTCCCCCCGCTCAAGGGGTCCCTCCGCCCCGGCACGGTCTGGGAGATCCCCTCGGCCCACGGCGAGGGCAAGCTCATCCTCTCCGGGGAGGCGAACGCGACCCTTCGGGACCTGGAAGAGAACGGCCAGGTCCTCTTCCGCTGGGCCGGACCCGAGGGCCAGCGCGCCGGGTATCCCTGGAACCCCAATGGCTCCGCGGGGGACGTGGCCGGGCTCACCAACCGGGAGGGGAACGTCTTTGGCCTCATGCCCCACCCGGAACGGACCTTCCGCCCCCGACAGTCCTTTGGAGGGCAGCGGACGGAGCGTCCGGACGGTCTCGGGGACGGGGGGCGCTTCCTCTCGGCCGTGGTGGCTCACCTGGCTCGACACGCTTGAGCCCCGGTGCCCTCTGAAGGGTGGGGGAGGATCTCCCAGACGCTCAGTCGCTCCCCCTCGAGGAGTCGGGACTCCCCCAACCGCCTCGCCCGCAGCCCTCTAAGAGGAAAGGGAAGCGTATCCGGGAGTCCTCCCGAAGGGGGCACTTCGGCGAACAGCAGGTACGCCCTTCCCGCCGGGGCCAGGTGCTCGGGAAGCTCCCGGAGCCACCGCCGGAGGAGGCCCTGCCCATCCGGGCCGCCGTCCAGTGCCCAACGGTCCCAGAGGTCCTCCCCGGCCCCCGCCGGAAGGGAGGGGAGGTAAGGGGGATTGAAGAGCACCACGTCAAAGCGGCGGAGCCCCGAAAAGAGGTCGGCCCGGGCCAGGGAGATGGGCAGACCGCGCTCCCGCGCCGTCCGCCTCAGCGCTTGCAACGCGTAAGGGTTCACGTCCGTCGCGAGCACCCGCCCGCCCGACCGGGCAGCGGACAGGGAGGCGAGGCCCGAGCCGCACCCCACTTCGACCACCGGTTCGCCCGGGTGGACCTCTGCCGTCTGGGCCAGGAGCAGGCTGTCCTCCCGGGGAGGGTAGACCCGGGGGTCCACCGGGAGGTCGAGGTCGAAGAGCTCCACGGTCCTCGAGAGGACCGGAAGGATGATGACCCCTGCGTGGTGGCCGGAGGCATGGCCGACCCGGCGGCTTCCCCCCCTGCTCCTCCCCTCGCCCCGGACCCCCCGGGTACCCGGGAAGGCGAGCTCCACCGGGAAGGGACTTCCGAATTCTTCCTCCCCCCGGGTCCGCTGCGGCAGGAGCGGCGAGGCCCCGCCCATCGGGCCGCGGTGTTCTACAACCCGGCGATGAGCTTCACCCGCGACCTGGACGTGGCGGTCCTCCGGGTGGCCGCCTGGGAGAAGCGTCAGGGGCTCCGGGTCTGGGAGGCCCTCGCCGCCTCCGGGATCCGGTCGGTCCGCTGGCTGAACGAGACGGATGCCGTGGCGGGGCTGGTCGCCACCGAGCTCAACCCCGAGGCGCTGGGCTACCTCCAGAGGAACCTCCGGCCCTGGGACCGGGCCCGGGTCCTATGCCAGGATGCCCGTCACCCGGAGCTTTCGGAACGGTTCGACTGGGTGGACCTGGACCCGTACGGCACGCCCGCCCCCTTCCTGCCGGCCGCGATCGAGCGGCTGGAGCTTGAAGGGATCCTCTCCGTGACCGCCACGGATACCGCGGTTCTCGCGGGCCCCGAGCGGAAGAGCTGCCTGAAGCGCTACGGGGCCCGCCCGCTGAGGACCTACCTCTGCCGGGAGGCCGGATTGCGTATCCTGCTCGCGCATCTCGCCTCCGTAGCGGGGCAGGCGGGGCGCGGCATCCATCCGCTGTTGTGCTACGTACGCGACCATCACTTCCGGGTCTACCTCCGGCTGACGGCCCCCGACGGGACCCCGCCCCTGGGGGAGGTCCCTTTCCCCGGATACCAGGGGCCCCCCATAGCGGAGGGCGTCCGGGGGGGGCCTCTGTGGACCGGCCCGCTCTTCGACCCGGATTTCTTGGGCCGCGTGGAGGTGCCCGCCTCCGCGGAACAGGGGCCGTCTGTGGGGGCCTGGCTGAGCCTTCTCCAGGAGGAGAGCGGAGTGGACCGCTTGTTCTATTACGAGGTGGGCGAGGTGTGTAGCGGGCTCGGTCTGGCCCAACCCCCCCGGCGGGAACGGATCTTTGCCTCGCTCCGGGACGCCGGCTGGGCGGTGGCCCGCACGCATCTGGACCCGGCGGGCTTCCGCACGGACGCCCCGTGGTCGGCGGTGGCCGGACGCTTCCGCGAACTGTCCGCCCTTCGTTGAGCCTGCCGGAGGAGGTCTGGACGGACCGGGCCCGGCGGGACTTCCGGAGAGGTCCCCTCAGTCCCAGAACGCCCGGGTCTTGGCGTAGGTCCGCTCCGCCCGCAGGAGCTCCGCCAGGAACTCCTCCTCCGAACCGTACGGACGCCGGAGGATCCTCCCGGCGGTCTCCGGCCCCACTCCCCGGGCCGCCAGGGTCAGCAGGGCACGCTCCCCGTGGTGCAGCAGGAGCTCGGCGGTGGCGTACGCCCCGTCCACTACCCGGCGCTCCGCCGGGGTCAAGGGCCGCCGCTCGGGGGCCCCCCGCCGCTTCGCCTTGAAGTACCGCCGGAGGAGCTTCAGTTCGGCTTCCCTCCGAGGGGAGAGCACGGCCGA
>JAKAVY010000009.1 GCA_021827405.1 Thermoplasmata archaeon | reverse complement strand
CGCCGCCGGGCCTCGGTCGAGTAGCTCTCGAGGGTGGTCTTCCGCACCGGAAGGTGGCGACGTAGCGCGCCTTCCAGGCGGTGGAGGTCCTCTGTGGTGAACGTGCCTTCAAGGGCGAGGGTCAGCCCATGTTGGCGGCGAGGATGGACCTCGCGGAGGGTGACGGTGGCCCTCTGCCCGGTCCCTCCGGACAGGGTGGCCACAAAGCCGGTCGCCTGGGCCGGCGCCTCTGACCCGGAGGCATGCAGCCGGGAGATGACCTCGTTGAGCGCCTCTCCTCCGGCGTGGTCACCGCCCTTCGGCAGGGCCAGGGAACCTTTCGGCAAGAGGCCCCAGTCGGTCACCACGCCAAAACCCAGGCGCCCCAGGGCGTGGAGGGTGGCCGAGGCGAGGGTGTAGAGCTCCTCCCGTTCCCGGAGGCGCGGGTCCCGGAGGGCGGCCCTGAGCTTGTCGAGGAAGGCCAGGGGCTCGGCCACTGGCTCCGCCCCGGCCAGGTCCACCTGGACGGTCAACTGATGGAAGCGGCGTTTCGCCGGTAGGCTGACGGGGATGCCCGCCGGGTTCTGGATGCCGTAGGGCCCCCCGATGAGGTCCGGGGCGGACAGGGGGGCCGGTCCGGAGAGGAGCGGGTCCTTTCCCATGTCGGGGAAGAGGCGCGGGGCCCCTTTGAGGGTGCCGCGGAACGGGCCGGGACCTCAGGCCCGTCCGGCGGTGTCCCGGAGCTTGGTGTCCATGCGCCAGTCGCCGATGGCCCCCCAGCCGACGATGGTGAGGGGAGGGAGGGTGGGGAGGGCGCCCTCGCTCCCCCAGAGGACCGGTCGGCGGTTCCACCGGGCATCGAGGGCCGGGTACAGGACCTCCCGGAGCCCCTCCACCGGGGCCCGGTCGAGGACGGCGGAAAGAAAGCCCTCGGCGATCATCCGGACCGCCGCGTCCTCGGGGATCCCCCGGGACTCCAGGTAGAAGATCCGTTCCGGGTCGATGGGGGCGACCGAGGAGGAGTGGGTGGCCTTCACGTCCTTGGCGGAGAGGATCTCGAGCCCGGGGACCGACTCCGAGCGGGCCTCCTTGGAGAGGAGCATGGCATGCTCGGAGAGGTAGGAGACCACCTTCCGGGTGTCGGGTTGGATCCGCATCATCCCCCGGCTCGTCCCCCGGGACTGCCCCTTGAAGATCCCCCGGGTGATGGACTGCCCCTTCGTGTCGTCGGCCTCGTGGGTGATCTCCGTGAAGTTGTTGTACGCGCTCTGGCCGTCGCCGTACATCACCTGGAGGTCCTCCACCTCCGAGCCTTGGGCCGAGAGGTGGCTCTCGTTGCGGACCGCGGTCCGCAGACCGTCGAACCCCGCCCAGATCCATCCCAGCCTGTCGTTCTGGGAGACCCGGGACTCCCGGCTGTAGAAGGAGACCGTCTGGCTATCGGGGGCGTGGACGGTCAGGTAGACCACCTGGGAGTCCTCGGCGGGGCTCAGTTCCACGGAAGAGGAGTACAGGCGGGGCTGGGGGGCCGGGGACGTGGCGTAGACCTCCTCGCTGTAGAGCAGCCGGCTCCGGCGGCCCGGGCGGAGGACCCGGCGGACGATGAGCCCCTCGTCCGGGCGGGAGAGGACCGTCATGTCCTTCACCCGGACCGGGGTCTCGAGGCCGTCGGGGACCGAGAGGTAGACGCCCCGGTTGAACAGGGCGCTGTTCAGGGCCCGGAACTTCTCCTCCCGGGGCTCGCCGGCGGAGAGGAACCCCTCCGCCTCCCGGGGGTGGTCCCAGATCTCGGGGACGGTGAGCACGCTCACGCCGGCCTTTCGGAGCGGCTCGGGGAGCGTCAGATGGCTGCCGGAGCGGTCGTGGACGAGGAGGATGGAACCCGGATCGGGCTCGGGGAAACGGACGGTCCCGGCGCCCCGGTCCAGCCGGACCTCCCTCAGCCGGTCGAGCCCGGAGAAGGAGGAGTACTTCTTGAACAGGGGATCGAGCTCCACCGGAAGGCCCGCGAACGCCTGGTAGGAACGTCTCCTCTCCTGGGTGACGAACCCGGGCTCGGGGGAACCGGAGGTGACCTCCTCCCATCGGGACCAGGGGAACCATGTCTGGAAACCCGTCTCTTCCGCCCGGGCGACCATATCCTCGGGCACGAGGCGTTTCGCCTTATAAACGGGTCCTGCCCCCGGAAGAGGCTTACCCGTGGCTTATAAGGGCCCCGGGAATCGTCGGGCGAAGGGGAAGACCATGGCCTGGGACATGTACCAGGAGAGGATCCTGGACCATTACCGGCGGCCGCGGAACTTCGGACGGCTGGAGTCCCCCGACCTCACCGGGTCGGAGAGCAATCCGCTCTGTGGCGACCACATCACCCTGGAGCTTAGGCTCGATCCCACCCGGGAACGGGTGGAGGAGGTCCGCTTCTCCGGCGACGGATGTGCGATCTCCATGGCGAGCGCCTCCTTGCTCACCCAACGGGTCCAGGGCAAGCCCCTGACCGAGGTCTCCCAATTGCGCCGGACCGACGTCGAGGCGATGCTTGGGATCCCCCTGTCCCCGGTGCGCGTGAAGTGCGCCCTCACCCCCTTGAAGGCGTTGGCGGAGGCGCTCGCCGGGACCCGTACCCCGCTGACCACATCGGAAGCTCCTGGCACCGAGTCCCCCGGCGTCGGGGAGACCCCGCCGTGATCGAGGTCGACCCGGATGCCTGCTGCCTCTGCGGGCTGTGCACGGGGGTCTGCCCCCCGAATGCCTTGGACCTCACCGAGACGGCCTTGACCGTGCTCTCGAACTGCTCTTCCTGCGGGTACTGCATCCCGTACTGCCCCGTGGGGGCGCTCTCCGGGGGCCGGGCCCGGGGGTCCGTTCGCCCCCGGAACCCCGCGCCGGTCCGTGGGGCTTGAGACCGTTCTCCTCTCTCCCCGGATCCCTTCCGCCGCGGTGAGGACGGGGCCGCCGCGGTCACCCCCGTACCCGACGGCAGGGTCGGGGAAGCCACGGTCGGACGGGAAAGTGCTCCTGGGGGCCCCCACCCACGGGGAACGCAACGTTCAAGCCGCACCGTCCGGTGGGTCCCCTTCAGAATGGTGTCCTCCCCCAGCCCCTTTGCCGCCGTTCGTTCCGTCGCGGGCCTTCGCGTGCTCCTCGTCGACCCGTACCTCCGCCGCGAGGACCCCATGGAACGCAAGGGGGAGGAACAGTATCCCTCCCTCGGGCTGCTCTCGCTGGCCGCTTACGCCCGTCAGAAGGGGGCCGATGTCCGGGTGGTGGACCTCACCTTTGCCCGGGGCCTCGAGCCCTTCGACCGGGCCCTGCGCTCCTTCTCCCCCGAGGTGGTGGGGGTGCACACCAAGACCCTCACCCTGCCCCGGTCCCTGGCCATCGCCCGGAGGGCCCGGGCGGGCGGGGCCTTCGTCCTGGCCGGCGGGCCGGATTCCAGCTCCCGTCCAGAGGCCTACCTGGCCGGGGACTTCGATGCGGTGGCCACCGGGGAAGGAGAGACCGCCCTGGTGGAACTCCTCGGGGCCCGGGCCCAGGGAGAGAGCCTCTTCGGACTTCCTGGGATCGCCTTCCGCCACCAGGGAAAGGTGGTGCGGGGGCCGCCGCGGCCGTTCCTGCCGGACCTGGATGCCCTTCCCCTCCCGGCTTGGGACCTCATTGATCTGGAGGAGTACCTCTCCCGGTGGGAACGGTCCACCGGGTCCCGTCGGATGGCGGTGGTCACCTCCCGGGGGTGCCCGTTCGACTGCTCCTGGTGTTCCAAACCCACCTTCGGTCGGTCCTTCCGCCAGCGCTCCGTACGGTCCGTCGTGGAGGAGCTGGGGGCGCTGCGCGAGCTCTATGGGGTCAACTACGTTCGGATCTGTGACGACGTCTTCGGGATCCAGCGCCGGTGGACCGAGGAGTTCTTGGACGCCCTCCTCGACCGGCATTGGGGCCTCCAGTTCGAGTGCCTCTCCCGGGCCGACCTCCTGAGGCCGGAATGGTTGCCCCGGCTCAAGGCGGCCGGTCTGCGCCGGGTCTTCCTGGGAGTGGAATCCGGGAGCCAGGCCATGCTGGACCTGATGAACCGCGGGACCACGCTGGGCCAGGTGGAGCGTGCCTCGGCCGCCCTAAGGACCCACGGGATCGGTCAATATTGGTTCCTCATGCTCGGGTATCCCGGGGAGACCCTGGAGGACCTGGACGCCACCGTCCGGCTCTTCCGGAGGTTCGCGCCGGAGGAGTACTCGGTCTCGGTGGCGGTCCCCCTCCCGGGAACCCGGCTGGAGCGGATCGTGGACGACGGGTCCGGATCGGTGGCTTCGCAGGGAAGGCCGTCCTTGCTCTACGAGGGCGTCTTCCCGCCCCCGGTGTACCGCTGGACCCGGGCCCGGATGCGGTTCTGGCGGCGGCTGGACCCGATCACCCGGAAGTACGTCCCTGTGGTCGGCGAGACGATGGGATCCGCCACCGACTGGTGGAGCCAGGAGATCGCCCGGAAGGTCCTCACCGGCGGGCCCCTGCAGGCCCCTGCCCCAGGCCGGTCCCTGTGGCCCTCCTGGATCTCCTCGCTCCTCTCCGGTCCCCCTCCGCGTCGGTCCCGGTGAGTCGCCTCAGGGGGGATCCGCCCCCGGCCGGCGACCGTGCAGCGGGCAGCGCCGTCCCAGCCGGCAGAGCCGGCACTTCTCCGGCTTGACCGGCGGGATGGGCTTCTGCATCCGACCGTACTTCCTGCGCGGCATGGGATCCTGCCCCGGGACGTGGGGGGAGGGCCGCTGAGAACGGGAAAGGATTAACCCGTTCCCCCGTTCGTTCCGCCATGGACACGGGCTTGACGGGTCACGCCACGGGCCCCGGGACCCGTGCCATCGCCGACCGGGCGCGGTCCCACGGCCGCGCCTGCCCGGAACACTTCCGGACCTTCGGCGAGCTTACCTTGAGCTCCCTCGGCCTGGGCACCTACCTGGGAGAGCCCGACCCCGAAACCGACCATCGAGTCGAGGAGGCGGTGGCCGAGGGCCTGCGGTCCGGTGCGATCAACGTGGTGGACACGGCGATCAACTATCGCCATCAACGGGCCGAGCGCTCCGTGGGGAGGGCCCTTCGGGAGGTGATCCGGAGAGGAGGGGTCTCCCGGGAGGAGGTCTTCGTGAGCACCAAAGGGGGCTATCTGGCGCCGGACTCCGAGTCCCCGCTCCCGCCCGGCGTCTGGGTCGCCCGGGAGATCTTCGGGACCGGGGCGCTACGCCCCGAACAGGTCGTCGGCGGGAGCCATGCCATGACGGTCCCCTACCTCCGGGACCAACTGGGCCGGAGCCTCAAGAACCTGGGGCTGGAGACCGTGGACCTGCTCTACCTGCACAACCCGGCGGAGGCCGAGATGGCGGCGCTCGGCCCAAGGAAGTTCGACGATCAGCTTCGGGAGGCCTTCGCGTTCTACGAGGGGGCCCGACGGGTCGGACGCATCCGCTTCTACGGCCTCGCCACCTGGGACTCCTTGAGGATGGGACGCTCGGAGCCCGGCTACCTCTCTCTGGAGCGGATGGTGGCGCTCGCCCGGGACGTGGGAGGGGAGGAGCACGGCTTCCGGTTCGTCCAGTTCCCCCTGAACCCGGTGATGCCGGAGGCCTCCCTGCTCCATAACCAGCGCGTCGGCTCCCGTGCGATGACGTTGCTGGAGGCGGCTTCTGCCCTCGGGGTCGGGACGTTCTCTTCCGTGCCGCTTCTCCAGGGGGAGGCCCTGGGGCAGGTCCCGCCCACCGGCGGACTGACGGGCTCACAGCCCGTGCTCCAGTTCAGCCGTTCAGCGCCGGGGCACCTGACGACCTTGGTCGGACAGAAGGACGCGGCTCACGTCAAGGAGAACCTCGCCCTGGCCCGGGTCCCTCCCGCCGATGAGGCGACCTTCCGCTCCTGGCTCGCGTGAACGGACTTCCGTTCACTTCCCGCCAGCGCGCTTCCCGGGACCCCGGGCGGTAAGGGGACCCGGGTCCTTCGGGGGAGAGGGGGGCGGTTCGGAAGGGGGAGCGCCGGTCCCCTTCTTCAGGACCGCCGCGAGCATGCCGAGGAAGGGACCGGCCAGGAGGAGGAACTCCTCCGTCCCGAGGGTGATCCCTCCGCCCCCGGAAGGGGTGGGAGCGACCACCACCACAGCCTCCTCCCGCGGGGCCCGGGGGGACGCCGGCGGGGGAGGGGTCGGCTGCGCCATGCGCCGGAGGCCCTCCATCTCCCGGGACATGAGGGAGAAGAGCTCCGTTGCCTCCTCCATGGTGATCTCCCGGTTGGTGAGCCTCTGCATGAGGTACACCCTTCGTTCGGGCGACGGGTTCCCTCTCCCGTAGGCCATGACGCGGGCAGGGCGCGGTCCGTCCATAACCCTTCCTTCCGCGGGTTTCCCTTACACTTATAGCCCGCCGTTCGGTAGGATTCCCCATGAGCAGCCCGACGATGCCCCCGGCGTCGCCCCCCCGCCACCTCCACGTCCGCCTGACCGACCCGCGGGGGGCCATCTATGACCACCTCACGGAGTACCTGAAGGTGGCCGGGAAAGCTCCCGACTGGTACTGGCGGACCGTCGGACGGCTGGAGGGGCAGGAGGAGGAGAACATGGAGGAACTGCTCTCCAGCGCGTTCGAGGCCGGGGCCTTCCTGGCCCATGAGCACCCGGAGGCGATCGGGTTCTCCTGGGTCACCGAGGCGGAGTGCGAGCGGGAACGGAAGGCCGGGGAGCCCGCGGGCGGGAAGGACGAGCAGCGTCAGAGGGACCGGGCCGCCCTCAGCCACTACGCTTGAGCCCCCGGGCCCGGGAAGGAGGGCCGGGATGGCGGTCATCCAGAGCCTGGACGAAGCGGACTTCCAGGGCCGCCGTCTCTCCCGTCCCGGCCGGGTGGCCGTGCTCTTCCGGATGGCCACCTGCCCGTACAGCCGCGCCTTCCGGTCCGAGTACGGGCAGTGGCCCGCCCCGGAGGGTGTCCTCCTGGCCGACTATGTGTTCGGGAGCTTCTACGAGCGTCTTCCCTTGACCTTTGACGTCTCGGTGGTGCCCACCGTCCTGGGTTTCGAGGACGGGGCCCTGCGCTGGAGGCACGACGGGGCCCCCGGGAAGGGGCTGGGGGAGGATACGTTGCGGGAGATCCTCGCCTGGGCCGCTTCCGCGAAGTCCCAGCCCTCTGCCCGGGGGGGCGACCCTCGGGAGCGGGGATCCGGGGGAATGGCCCGGCGTTGACGATCCCCCTGCGTCGGTCGGGTCGGCCCTCTCCCCGGCGGCCCGGGACGAGCGGCCCCCTCCTCAGAAGTCGACCGGCCTCCCGTCCCACGCGCAGAGCACGAGCCGAGCGAGCTCGGCGCTGGAGGGGACCCGCCCGCTGGCCACCACTCCGGTGAACCGCTCCGCCCGCTCGATCACCGGTGGCAGGGCCGCTTCGAACCCCTCCCGGGAGATCGGTATCACCTTGGAGAGGTCCTTGGGTATGCCCAGGACCCCCCAGAGCTCCCGGACCCGGCCGGCGATCTCCGGCCCGCTGCGGACCGCGCCCTCCCCCAACCACCGGCCCAGTTGGCGGTACTTCTCGCGGGCCGCCAGGTAGGTGAACTCCAGCACGGACGGAAGGAGGACGGCTGCCACGACCCCATGGGGGAGCCCGAAGCGCGGGGCGAGGGCGTGCGCCAGGGCGTGACCCAATCCCATCTGGGCATGCGCTTGGGCCAGCCCGGCGAGGCCGGAGGCGAGGAGGAGCTGCTCCCGAAGATCCTCCGGCGGGTCGGGCCGCAGGAGCCGGGGTGCCCTCTCGAAAAGGATCTCCACCGCTTGCTTGGCCAGGGCCTCGGAGAAGGCGTCGGACCATTCCGAGGAGAGGGACTCGAAGGCATGGCTCAAGGCATCGGCCGCCCCGAGGGCGACCGCCGCGGGAGCCTGGGACCGGGAGAGTAGCGGGTCCAGAAGCACCCAATCCGCAGCGAGGCTGCGGTGGGTCAGCTCCCGGACGGGTCCGTCCCCGTCTTTCCGGAGCATCGCGCTCCAGGACATCTCGTTGCCGGGGCCGATGGTGGAGGGGACCAGCACCTTCGTGAGCGCCGGTCCCGGGGGAATGTCCACGAGAGGGGTGATCTCCTCCGGGTCCAGGGATGGGCTACTGTGGAGGGCGGAGGCGACCTTGGTCACGTCCAGGAGCTCCTCCCCGCCCCAACCCACTAAGAGGTCCGCGCCGGACTCCCGCGCGGCCGTGCCGGCCCGGGTGGCCCCCCCCAGGTCGAGAGCGGGCACCTCCAGAACCTCCGTGCGCTTCCCTATCCTTTCCCGCTGTTCCCGCAGGGCCACGGCACCGGGGGAAGCGGCGGTCCCGGGCTCCACGATCAGGAGCGCCTGGTCCCCCGGTAGGGAGGCCAGCCACTCGATCGCCCCGGGCCCGAAGGCCACCCGGGGGGGCGTGAAGAAACCCACCGATCCGCCGTGACCCGGACCCGGGCCCTCGGGCTAGACGAACTCCGTGGGGATGAGGGTGGCGGTGTTGACCAGTTCCCGGGCGGCCTTGTTGTAGCGCATGACCTTCAGCATGTTCCCCTTGAAGCGGAACTTCCCGCCCATGAGGGCCTGGACGGGATCGATCTCCTTGGAGATGAGCTTTCGCCAGTCCCCATAACTTCCCTCGAGGCTGAAGGCCGCCGACCGGGCCTGGGGGTTCGGCAGCATCTCCGCCTCCCGGCACTTCCCGTGAAAGAGATCGAGGTAAAAGGTCGCCGGCTCCTTGAGCGAGGGGTCCGGCTGGATGAGGAAGACGAAGTCCCCTTCCCAGGTCCGGGCGGACTCTTCGTAAGCGGCGTTCCGGTTGAGCTCTTCCTGGAAGCGGGCGATCCACTCTCGAGAAGGGAAGGGGACCATGGGGCTCCCCGGGGGGGAAGGCCCGGGGGGTTAAGGTATTACCCCGGGCCCGGCCTGAGGAGGCGCATGGAAGAGATGGGGAAGCGTGTTCCCCGCGAAGGCGAAGTCCCCGGGGAGGGCTTCGTCGTCCCCGCCGGAGCGGCTCCGCCGCGCATCGAGGTGCGAGGAAAGCGGGTGTTCCTGCACGAGATCGAGCTCGAGAGCGACGAACTGGCGGCGTCCCTGCGGCCGTTGGATGCCCCGGGCCGGGAGGCCCATCTTCAGCGGGTCCTGGAGGTCGGGGTCTACTGCCTGGAGCGGGCCGGGAACGTCCGGGACCTGGACTTCGTGCGCCAACAGGTGCGTTCCCTCCTCGAAGAGGTCGACGGGGCGGTCCGGTCCATCCCCTCCACGCTGGAGTCCCAACTGGCCGCGCGGCTGGGGACGGACCCGGGCCAGGTGCTCGCCCCCGTCCGCACGGCCGTGGAAGCCGCCTCCGAAGCCACCCACCGCCGGGTCCGGGAGGTCGAGGACCTGCTCCGTTCGGAGATCAACCCGACGAACGAGGCCTCCTCCCTCGGCCGGGCGCTCCGGTCGATCCAGGACCTCCTCGACGCCCGACGGACCGACTCGGTCCAGGGGATGCTGGGGGAGGCGGTCCGCCAGCTCTCCGGACCGGAGGGAAACCTCACCGGGTCGGTCCGTTCCGTGGTCCAGGAGACCGTGCGGCCTCTCGTGGAGCAGGTGAACGCGCTCACGCAGCGCATGGCGGAACAGGCGGGGGCGGACTCCGTGGTGCAGCAGACCCCGCTCAAAGGGCGGGAGTACGAGGAGCACGTGGTGGGATTGCTCCAGGTATGGGCCCGGATGGTGGGGGCCCAGGTGGAGCACGTCGGGCCGGACAATATGCCGGGGGACGTGGTGGTGCAGGTCCCGAGCAGTGGGCTGACCGCCCGGCCGTACCGGCTGGCCGTGGAGGTGAAGGACCGGACCGACCCCCTGGGGCGGACCGTGATCCAGGGCCAGTTGGCCCGGGTGATGCAGGACCGGCAATGCCAGGGCGCGATCTGGCTCGGACGATCGCCGGAGGGTTTCGCCCGCGAGATCGGGGATTGGGGGGAAGGGGAGCTACCGGAAGGCCCGTGGGTGGCCTGCACGGAGGAGCACCTGAGGACGGCGCTCCGGTTCCTGGTGGTGCTGCTCTCGTTGAAGGCAAGGCAGGACGCGTCCGCCGGGTTACCGGCGGACCAGTTACGGGACGAGTTGGCGCGGTTGCGGGACGGGCTGAACCATCTGAAGAACATCCGCACGAAGGTGACGAACGCCCGGGGAATCCTGGACGACATCGACGAGAACGCCCAGGACCTTCGGGAAGTGGTGGATGGCTCGCTGGACCGGTTGGAAAGGGCGTTGAGGGGTCCGGGAGCTTCCCCGAAGTCGCTCGGGGGATCGGAGGCGGTCTGAGCGACCGGGGCTCAGCGCTCCCTTTCCCGCTCCGGGAAGAGGACGAGGCTCACGCCGCAGACGCCGAAGAGCGCCCGCCCGGCCTCGGCGTAGGCCCGGTCCGCGGGGGTGGAGCCGAGGGCTCCGGTCACGGGTCGTGTCAACGGCGCCAGCTCGATCTTGATGGCCGTCATCTGTGATGACGTTTGTCAGACAAACCGTATATATTTGTCGGTCCAGGCGTCGCCAGCCAATAAGTCCCACGGGAAGGACGGTCCAGCCTCCCCGGCAGGCGTAGGCTATCTCATTTCATGGGCCGCGAGTGAGACGACCCACGGTGGAGACGACCGGTACAGGGTTCAGCGTGTTATGCTTTGCCCAATCACTCAGGATCTGGAAGACCTGCGAGAACTCCCGCCCCTTTTCCGTGATCTCGTACTCCACTCGGGGAGGGATCTCGCTGTAGGCCCACCGGACCACGATGCCCGCCCCCACCAGCGTCCTCAACCGGTGAGTGAGGGTCTTCGGGGAGAGGCCGAGCCGGTTCTGGATCTCGGTGAACCGTAGCGGCCGACCCCGGGACCCGAGGAGGGCGCTCAGGAGGTCCAGCATGTGCGGTTGCCCGAGCATGGCGAAGAGGTCAGCGACCGGGCAACCGGCGTGGGAGGAACGCGAGACGGCCCGCCCCTCCTCCCGGGGAAGACGGACGAAGGGCACGGAGGAACTTTCCGCCATGGTGGAAGGTACATTCCCCCGGCAGTATTAAATCCCTTTCCAAACGGAACGAACGTCCCTGTCATCCCCCCTTTCGACACCGACCGTAATGCGTGCTGTCCAGTGGCATTTGGAGAGCTTAAATACTTTCTAAAGGGTATTATTGTCCATGTCAGGATCCGATGCGCTGCCCCAGCCCTCGGGGCCCGTACCCCGGTCCCCCCTCCCCGCCCCGGAGGGGGGCGCCCCCTCCCGGAGGGCCGAGGCCGAGGTGCATCCGGCCTTCCTCTCTCGATGGTCCCCCCGCTCCTTCGCCCCGGACCCCATCTCCCCCGAAGACCTGCGCAGCCTCTTCGAGGCGGCCCGCTGGGCCCCCTCCTCCAACAACACCCAACCCTGGCTCTTCCTCTACGCTCAAGGTCCCGAGGACCGGGCGCGCTTCCTAGAGGGGCTTCACCCACGGAACCGCGCGTGGGCCTCCCGGGCCCCCGTACTAGCCTACCTCCTCGCCCGTACCCACCTGCCGGGTCCCCCGGGATCCGGCCCTGTCCCGAACCCCTTCGCGCGTTTCGATGCGGGAGCCGCCTGGATGGCCCTCGCTCTTCAGGCCCATTTCCTCGGGCTCTCCACCCACGCCATCGGGGGGCTGAGGAGGCCCGAGGTCTACTCCGTCCTCGGGGTCTCCCCACAGGACTATGACGTCATCGTAGGCATCGCCATCGGCCGGAGCGGGGAGCCGACAGCCCTTCCCGGCGAGCTTGCCGCGCGCGAGCACCCGAGCGCTCGGAAACCCCTCTCGGCGATCCTCCACGAGGGGGCCCTGGGCCCGCCCAGGGCCGGTTGAACCGGCGCCGGCACGGGGACGGCCGGGCCGTCAGGCATACTCAAAGAACCCACGTCCGGTCTTCCGGCCCAGATGCCCGGCATCCACCAACCGCTTCAAGGCCAAGGAGGGCCGGTACTTCGGGTCGCCGTACTCCAGCATCAGGATCTGGGCGACCTCCAGGCAGACGTCCAGTCCGATCATGTCCGCGAGCTCCAGCGGGCCCATGGGAAGGCCCGCCCCCGCCTTGAGGGCCTGGTCGAGCTCCCGGGCCGATACGACCCCCTCGTCCAACGCAAAACAGGCCTCGTTGAGCATGGGGATCAAGAGCCGGTTCACCAGGAAGCCCGGCACCTCCTTCACCCGGATCGGGACGAGGGGGTAGCGGTGGTTCCTGAGCCCCTGCAGGAACTCCAGCGTGTCCGTGGTCACGTCCTCGCGCGTGTCCACCCCCGGGACCACTTCCACCAGCGGCAGCGTGGTCGGGGGGTTGAAGAAGTGGGTCACCAGGCTGCTGCGGGAATGCCGGAGGCCCCGGGCCAGGCGGGTCACCGATAGGGAGGAGGTGTTGGTCGCGAGGACGGCATGCTCCGGAAGGACCGTGTCCAAAGCCTCGAAGATCGCGCGCTTGACCGGGAAGCTCTCGAAGGCGGCCTCCACCACGAGGTCCACGTCCCGGAAGGCGGAGTCCTCGGTGGTGCCCTGGACCCGCTGGACGATCGCTTCCGCCCGGGAGCGGGTGAACTTCGGCCGGAGCCGTTCCTGGAGGGTCGTCTCCTGCTCCGGCGTGAGCTTGAGCCCCATCCCCTCCAGGCGCTCCCGTTCCTTGCCGAATCGGCCCTCCTGGAACCGGAGCAGTTCCTCCGTGAAGCCCCGGACCCTCTCCAACCCGCGCGCGACCAGGTCCTCCCGCACGTCCTTCAGGACCACGGGGATCTCGTTGTAGGCGAAAAGTTCGGCGATGGCCGCTCCCATGGTGCCGGCCCCGACCACCCCGGCCTTCCGAACGTAGAGCATGGGCTCCTCCCCGGGACGGAGCCGGCGGACGCTACTTAATCTCGCGGGCCCGGGGGGAAGGGCGTGGCCCCCCGGTGCGACCGGGTCCTCCGCGCTCCGCCGGGCCTCCGTGACGGAGCGTCACGACCAACGCTTAAATGGCGGCCTAACTCTCCGAGAGCCCGCGCGGGGATGGCCCAGCCTGGTACGGCGCAGGATTGCTAATCCTGTGGTGCTTGCACCTCGGGGGTTCAAAGGCGCCGCGGAACCGCTCCGCGGGGCGGGATTTCCCCCTCCCCGCGTTCCCGGCCCCCCCGCGCGGGGCCACCCCTACCCGAGGAAATGGAACCGCCCGTCCCTCGAGCGCTCCACCCGGCCCCGGCGCCCGGGTTCGGGCAGCTCGTCGGGGGATAAGGCGAGGACCCGTCCCCCTCCCTCGAGCTCCACCACCACCAGCCGATGGGGGGCGGGCCAGCCGGCCGCCGGGACCGAGAGCTCCGTGGCGGCGAGGGCCCGGCCCACCCCCGTCCGGGTCTCCGAGGTGAGCGGTCCTCCACAGGCCGGGCACCGGAGGCTCTCCAGCGGCAACACCCGAGGGCAGCGTGGGCAGACCCGGACCTCGATCATGCCGCTCCCGATCGCTCCAGGATCGTGACGAAGTTGTGCGAACCCAGACCACCCACCGACTGCGCCAACCCCACCCGGGGCCGGGAAGGGACCTGATGGCGCTCCGCCTCCCCCACCAGTTGCCGGTAGACCTCCACCACCTGGGCGAGTCCTGAGGCCCCCACGGGATGCCCCCGTCCGAGAAGTCCTCCGGAGGGATTGACCGGGAGGACCCCGTCGAGGTCTCCCCTCCCTTCCTCCACGAACCGGATCCCCTCGCCCGGACCGCAGAACCCCAGGTCTTCCAGGTCCATGAGCTCGAACGGGGCGAACGCATCGTGGACCTCGGCGACCCCGACCTCCTTCCGGGTGAGCCCCGCCTGGGCGTAGGCCTCGGCCGCCGCGAGCCGGGTCGCCCGGAAACCGCTCTCGGGGTCCCGGGAGAGAACGGGGAGGACCTCCGTCGCCTGCCCGAGCCCCGTCACCTGGACCGCGCCCAGGTCCCGGGCGAGGAGGACCGCCGCCGCCCCATCGCTCACGGGGGAGACGTGAAGCAGCCGGAGGGGGGTCGAGATCATCCGGCTCGTGTTCACCTGCTCGAGGGTGACCGGGGTGCCCAAGTGCGCCCGCGGGTTCCGGCTCGCCCAGGCCCGGTTACGGACCGTGACCTCGCCCAGCCTCTCCTCAGGGACCTTCCACTGTCGGAGGTAAAGGGTGGTGAGGAGCGCGGCCATGGCCGGCATCGTCGCGCCGTGCCGGACCTCCTCGGGAGCGAGGCTCAGGGAAAGGTCCCGGGTGAGCTCAGGCCCGGGACGGGCGGTCATCTTCTCTCCCGCGAGGACGAGGACGGAGCGCATCCCGGAGCCCCGGAGCCACGCGACGCCCATCTGTAGCGCCGCCGCCCCCGTGGCGGAAGCCGCCTCGACGCGCGCAGCCGGCCGGCCACTGAGCCCCAGGGCATCCGCCACCTCCGCCGACAGGTTCTCCACGCCGGCGAGGGTCCCGCCCGCCATGCTACCCACGAGGAGCGCGTCCGGTCGGAGCCCGGGAGATCGCTCTAAGGCCTCCTCCCCGGCCTGGCAGAGGAGCCCGACCAATCCCTCCGGCCTCCGGCCGAAGGGGGTGAGCCCCCAGGAGACGATCCCGATCGTCACGGCCCCTCAGGAGCCCACGTAGAGCAGCCAATCGAGGAAGGCGAGCAGCGGGACGCCCTTCTCCCAACGCAGGACCCGGTGCCCGGCACCGGTCAAGTCCACGGGGGGGATCCGGCGGGAGACGAGGCCCGCGAACCCGTCCAATGGGGCCTCTTCCGGCTCCGCCGAGAAGAGCCGCCACGGGTCCTCCCCCCGCAGACCCACCCGGCGGAACGCGTAGAGCAGGAGCAAACGGGCCTCGCGGGTCTGGCGGACGAGTTGCCGGTATTGCTCGGAGGCCCGTCCGCTCGCCGCGGAAAAATGGATGGTCCCCGAGCCGGAGGACTTCACCTCGATGGGAAGGATCAGCCGCTCCCGGAGGGCCACCAGGTCGAAGCCATGGGACCCGGCCGCGCGGACCACGAGGAAGGGGCGTTGGCTCAGCCGGTCCAGCCGGGCAAGGTCCTCGGGACGGCCCGCCTCCCGGCGGTAGCGGCGGAGCGCCTCGCGCTCTCCCTGGAGCACCCCTTTGAGCTCCCTCTCGTAGGCCGAGGCGCTCGATCCCACGCCCTCAACGACGGCCCGGACAATACATATACGCTCCTCCGCCCTCGAACGATCGGGAGCTCCGATGGTCTTGCCCGAGGGCTCGCTGGACCTCCCTCCCGAGGACCGGGGCGTGGCCCGGGTGCTCCTCGGGCTCCTGGACGCGACCGCCCGCACCGGGCCCGCGGCGCCCGACGCCCCGAGGCTCCTGCGCCTCTCGGAGATCCGGCGGGGGCTCCTGAGGGAACGGGTCTTCCAGGACCCGGGCCGGCTCTTGCTTAGGCTCAAGCGGCGTGGCCTCCTGGAGGAGGACCTGGGGCCCCGGGGGGACAAGGTCTACCGGCTACCGGCGGTGGCGGAGCTGCGAGAGGGACTTCGGGACTCCCTCTCCCGTACCCCGCCCCGGGAGGCCCCGTTCAGCGGAGGGTACCGGCCTCCCCCGGACGAGCGGCAGGAGATCGAGGGGATGGACACCGCGTTCCTCCTCCATCTCCACGAGGTGCTGGAAGAGCGCCTGGAGGAGACCCTCCGCTTCGGGAGGGAGTTCACCCTGGGCAAGCTCCTGGACTACTGCCGCGACCTCTTCGGGGAGGCCCTGTACCTGGACATCGCCCTCGGCCTCCTCCAGCAGTATGCCCTCGCCGACGTCCCCCTGGTGGCGCCGGGGGGCCGCCCCACGGGGACCACCGGGTTCCATCTGGCCCTCTTCGGGCCTCCGGGGACCGGGAAGACCTTCGCCATCGACGATTTCCTGCGGGGCAACGACCGGACCGGGGTACCCGCGCACGGGCTTCCCGGGCGGAACCGCTACTGTGGCGGCATCACCCCGGCCCAGTTCCTGCGCGTGGGCTCCTACTACCAGGGCCGGACGTTCAATTTCATCGTCCCGGAATTCAACGACTGGTTCAAGTACCGCGGGATGGTGGAGCCCCTCAAGCTGGTGATGGAACAACGGGAGGTCAAGTGGGAGACCACGCTGGGGACCATCGGCCCATACACCTTCCGCTCGTACTTCTCGGTCAACTACAACGTCCGGGTGCTCGGGAACACGGCCTGGGAGAGCACCATCCTCGACCCGAACTTCGCGGCCTTGGAGGACCGCATGCTCCTGCGCTTCCACCTGATGACCCGGGAGCGCTTCCGGGCCGTGGAACGGAGCGCGGAGCGCTTGGAGCTCGGGGAGCTCTCCTTCGACCTGGCCGAGAGGATCCGGGACCACCTGACCTTAGTCTACGGCATCCAATCCGGCCATCCGCTCGCCCGACGCTGGGCCCCCCGGGGGGTGGCGCTCTCCCGGGGGCTCTACCAGACGCTCCGGGAGGTCTCCGAGCGCTCCCTGGCCCGCAACCCGCACCCCCGTTTTTCCCCCCGGCTGCGGAGCCGGGCGGTGAAATTGGCGGCCGCCGGCGCGCTCGTGGGGTTCTTTCACGGTGACCGCCCGGAGCGGACGCCGCTACCGGTCCACCGGGAGGAAGAGGCCCTCGCCCGCCTCTTCTACCAGCAGGAGATCGACGCCCGGGAAGGCCGCCTCGCCTCCGCCGGCTGACCCGGCGGCGCCCTCCCCGGCCTTCCGCCGCCCCTCGGCGGAGGCCATCCTCTACGAGGCCCTCGCGGTACTGGCCCGGCACCGCGGAGGGTCGCTGACCCAACGCGCGTTGCTTCGCGAGCTGGGAGGGTTCCTTGAGCGCGACGACCCGCCCGGCCGTCTCGGCGGTGCCCGGCTCCGGGGGGTCCTCGTTCGCTCTCCCCGGGTCCGTCTGGAGGTGCTCTACGCGGACCGGCCGGGACGGCGCCCCTACACCCGTTGCCCGGTCTGTGGCGGGGAGCTGTCCCCTCGGTTCAACCGGACCCTGGACGGGGGCCGGGCCCTGCTGGGATACCGTTGCATGACCTGCCCCTTCTGGACTCCCCGGCGATGGAGGGTCCCCGCGCGCTACCGCTTCTGGCTGAGGCGTTAGGCTCCGGCTAGGTCACCGAGTTCATGATGGCCATCTTCTGGCCATCGACCAGGAGGATGGTCTGCTCCTTCTTGTGCTGGAAGGTGAAGTACCAGATCGGCACGTGCAAAAGCTCCCCCTCGGAGGCGTCGGCCTTGGTCGTGAGCTGCTGGACCATGCTGTGCTGCTTGTGGGCCTTCTGGGCCTGGACCTCGGTCACGTAGTTCTTCGCCGTGTACTGCGCGGCATCCTCGCCCACGTCCCCGTTGAGGATGGGGGCGCCCGAGGGGAGCCGGCGCTTGTCGAAGGGTTCCCGGGCCATCAGGTCGAACTGGTAGTCCCGGGGCTGGTAGCTCTGCAACCCTCGGACCGCGATCACCGGGAAGTTGTACTGGCCGGCGAGCTCCGCCGCACGCCGGGCGGACTGGCCCGCCCCCATCCCGGCCCCCATGGCTCCCATGCCCATGATGGGGACGAAGGCCATCCCCATGCCCCCGCGGCGCCCGCCCCCTCCCAAGGCCGCTCCCACCAAAGCTGCCGCTGCCAGGGTCCCGCCGATCTGGGCGGCCTCGGCCCCCCCGGACTCGTAGACGTAGTTGGTCACGGCACTGACCGGGATGATCCAGTACGGGACGATGGAGAGCTTCCCCTCCACCAGCTTGCTCTCCTCGTACAGGTGACGGTGTAGCAGGCCCTGGTCCATCCAGGCCCGGCAGATCTCCAGGGCCTGGGCCTCCTCGGTCACCTTGGGGACGAGCATGGTGTGGGTCTGGATCATCTTCCAGCCCTGTCCCGAGAGGGCGATGGAGCTTCCGCAGTACTCGCAGGTGACCACCATCTCCCCGCCCATGGGGTGGAGCGGGGCCCCACAGGAAGTGCACTTGAGGTCCACCGGGCCCGAGGGGGCGGAAGGGGCGGCGGGGGGGGGAGCCGGAGCCCCGGTCCCCGCCGAAGAGTGTGCCTCCAGCGGCTTCCCGCATTTGTAGCAGAAGCGTCCGTCGTCGGGGTTCGAGGCGCCGCAGGAACTGCAGTAGATGGCCATGGGCCCGACCGGGACCGGGAGGCCCTACTTATCGCTCCCCTAGAGGGATCCCGACCCGCCCGTCCTCAGGCCGGGGCCCCGCAATTGGGGCAGAACTTGACCCCCGGCGGGAGGGCGGCCTGGCACTTGGCACACGTCCGGGGCGGCGGCGGGGGAGCCGGCGCTGCGGCCGGCGCCGGCGGGGCCGTCATCGGGTTCCCGCAGTTGGGGCAGAACTTGACCCCGCTCGCCACGGCAGCCCCGCACTTCGGGCAGGTCACGGCAGGGCCCGAACCTCCCGAGACCTCCATGGAGGTCCCGCAGGACGGGCAGAACTTCGCCCCGGCCGGCACCATCGTGCCGCAGCGAGGGCAGGGCCGCCCCGGGCCCTGGCCGGTCCCCCCGTAGACCGACCCCATCTGTCCCATCATGCCGTAGCCCATCCCCATCCCCGCCCCCAGGCCCACGCCGAGGCCGGCGACGGAGCCGGCGGCCCCGGGGTTCGCGGCCGCGGTGGTCATGGCCTGCCCCGCCTGGTACTGGATGTAGTTCACGCCCAGCACCCCCATCGCGGACCGGGTGGAGACGGCCTTCTGGACGTCGTCGGGGAGGTTGATGGAGAGCCCTTGGAGCCGGTTGATCTCCAGCCCGTAGGCGTCAAAGTAGTCTGGGGCCTTCCCGAGCACCAGTTGCTCCAAGGTCTGCAACTGGGCCGCCAGGTCCGTGACCCGGAGCCCCTGGTCCTTCGCCTGGCCCAAAGCCGCGTAGACGAGAAGGACCATCTGGTCGCGGAGCCGGTCCTCCACGTCGGCCTGGGCGGAAGCCCCGAAGGTCCCCACGAACTGGCTGATGAAGTTGTCCGGGTGGCTCACCCGCCAGCGGAACTCCCCGAAGACCCGGAGGCTCACCAGCCCGAAGTCCGGGTCTCGGAAGACGTAGGGCTCCTTGGACCCGAACTTCCCATCGAAGAACCGGCGCTGCAGGTAGTAGACCTCGGCCTGCTGCTGGACGCCGCTGAGGGCCCGGACGAGCCCGCCCACGACCGGCGCGTTCAGGGAGGTGAGCGAGTAGCGGTCCGGTCGGTCGATGTAGGCGAGGACCTTCCCGTCCCGGAAGAAGACGGCATACTCGTCCTCCCGGACGACGATGTTATCGTTCAGCCGGATGTTCCGGGGGACCCGCCACATGACGTTGGTCCCCTTGTTCGCGTCCTCCCAGATGATCGTGGTCGAGCCGAAGAGGCTCCCCTGCTTGATCGACGATGAGCTCGTGTTCGCCATTGGTTCCCTCGTTAGATCCGCGTTGCCAAAGACCCGCCCGGCCCCTCAGTGGAGGATCCCCTCCACTCCCTGGATCCGTTGGGCAAAGACGTTCTCCAGGTCCTTCAATTGCGCCCGGAACGCATCCACGGCGGCGTTGATGCGCTGGCCGTCCCGGCTTCCCACGGCCGCTTGGACCGCGGGCAAGGCGGAGAGGACCCCCTGTCCGGACGCGATGAAGCGGTAATCCCGCTCGTAGAGTCGGTCCAACATCTCGGGCGTGATCCGCAGCGCCGGGGAGATGCCCGTATACCCTTGTTCGGCATGGCGGACCTCTCCCTCCAGCCTCTGGAGCTCGGAGCGGAGCCCCCCCAAGGTGGTCAACCCATCGAGCACCACGTCCCTCGTCATCTGGGAGCGCAGCGTGTCGACCTGCTGCATCGCCCGGACCAGGAGGTCGGCCACCTGTAGGCGCAGCATCGCGTCCGCGGCCCGGACATCCTCCGCTTGCCGGTAGGCCCGGAATCCCGGGACGAGGAGCTGCAGCCGCTTGAGGGCCCCTCGGTCCTGGTCCACCCGTTCCCGGATGTCCACTCCCCCCGGGGAAGCGGGGGACGTTACGGCCCCGGTCACGGGGCGGACGGTGGGCGCGCTTCCGGTCGTCGGGGACGGCACAGGGGCCCCGCAGGAGGGGCAGAACTTCGCCCCCGGGGTCAGCGGCGCCCCGCAGGCGGGACAGGCGCTCCCCGGGGAAGGGGTCGCCATCCTCAGTGCCCTCCCGAGGGGTCCGCGGGCTCCGGAGATCGGGAAGGGGGGAGGTCAGGCGCCGCCGGGTTCGCCGGGGGCGCCGAAAGTCCGGCCGCCTGCCTCCAGGCGGCCCGCTCGTCCGTCCGGCGCTGGGCGTACTTCGCCCCCCGCTGGCGGAACTGCAGGATGAGGATCCCCAACAGCGCCAGGAACAGGATCACGATGAGGAAGACCGAGCGGTACAGCCCGAAGGTGAAGGCGCCCGCCGATCCCCCGAAGGCGCTGTCCGGCGTGAGGAGGTCGGCCGCCAGCAGCACCGCCACGCCGAACCAGAAGGCCGCGGTGGACGCCACCCGGAGCTCGGCGGTGTAGTGGGTGAAGACCTGGAAGAGGTAGATCAGGAGCCCCACCGCAAGGGAAAGGATCCCCAGGTCCAGCAGCCCGTAGAAGTGGGCATAGGCCGGTTGCTCGAAGTAGAGCAACGACCCCAGGACCACGACGATGATCCCGGCGACCACCGCCAGGGCCACGCTGCTGCCCACGGAGGGCCGGGGGGTGTTCGATCCCATAGGCCCCCAGGATGACCGGCGGGGGGTATAGCCTTGACGGCCATCGGCCGGGACCCTCCCGGTGCTCAGAGCCGGGGTTCGTCGGTCTGGGACGTCCCTTTCCGGCCAAAAAGGCCCCGACGGCGCTTCTTCGGTTCCTCCGCCGCGGAGGGCGAAGGGACAGAGGAGGGGGTGGGGGGGGCCACGGCCCCCGCCGCAGAGACCGGCCGGGCCGGTTCCAGGGTCACGGGCAGCGAGCAACGCGGGCACCGCTGGAACTGGGTCACGCACGAGGCGCAGATGAGCGCCCCACAGCGGTGTTTCCACTGCGCCAACCCCCCACAGCTCTCACAACGGGACCCCGGGGGGGCCGGGACCAGGTCCAGCGGCTCTGCGGCCGGCCCGGGGGTAGGGCCCGGGACGGGAACCAGAGGGGGAGAAAGGGGGCCCGGTGCCGCGCTCGCGGAGGGAGACGGCGAAGGGGGGGGCGGAAGCAGGTTCCGGCCCGAGCCCCCCGTCTCCAGGCCGGGGGAGGCCCGGAGAATGGCGGAGGGGGCGTGCGAGGCCCCCCCCACCTCCTCCACGACCTTGATCAACCGGGCCTTGTACGGTCCCACCCCGAACGTACGGACCAGTTGGTAGAGGCCCCGGTCCCCGGGAGGGAGGGTGAGCGCCCGACGCGCCAGCTCCTCCACTTCCGGGGTCATGGTCACGTTGTCCGGCCGCATGTCCAGAGCCAGCACCGCGCCCAGATAGGCAAAGAGCCGCTGGACCTCCGAGAGCGTCCGTTCCGGCGGCAGCAACGCGGCCACTTCGGAGAGGGACAGGCCCTCGGAGCCTCCGGCGGCCGGGTTGCGCGTAAGCCGGGCCAGGACCAACTCCTTGGCCTGGGACTCCAGGCGCTGGAACTCCTCCGGGGAAAGGTCCCGGATCTCGATCTCAGGGGTCCGGGACAGGGCCCGGGTCACCGGCTCCAACAGGTCGAAAGGCACTTTGAGGGTCAGGAACAGGTCGTTCTTCGCGACCGGGCGGCCCAGCTTGGCCTCCAAGACCAGGGCCTCCTTCCCGTAGCGCTCCACCTGCTCGTCGCGTACGCGCTCCTCGGCGAGCTTCTTGCCTTCCACCGCCGCCTCCAGTTCCGGGTCCATCCGGAGCGCCTCCTCGAACGAGGCGAGCGCCTCGAGGGCCCGCCGGAGCTCGAGCAGCACACTGCCTCTCCGGGCGAGGATGACCTTGTCCCGGGAGGCCAGCCCGAGGCCCTGGTCGTAGGTGGAGAGCGCCTCTTGGAAGCGTCCGAGCTTCTCCTGGACCGTGCCCAGGTCGACATAGCGCTGGGGGTCCTGGGGGGCGAGCTCGAGCGCCTTCCCGAAGGCCTCGGCAGCGAGCGCATCGTCCCCCGCCCGCTGGGCGACCTCCGCCCGTCGGGCCCACAGAGCGACGGACCGGGGGTGGCGCGCCACGCCCTGCTGGAGCAGGGCGGTCGCCCGGGGCGGGTCCTCCTTTGCGAGCGCGGCGTCGGCAGCGGCCAGGTAGGCCTCCGGGAGGGGGGTGAGGAGGTTCGGGTTGGACTCGAAGTACGAGGAGGCCTTATCCGCCTCCCCGGCCCCGACCAGCGCGCGCAAGTACAACGCCGCCGGCTCCGGGTCATCGGAATGCTCCGAAACGAGCTTCTCCAGTAGCGGCAGGGCCTCGGGCGCCCGGTCCAGCGCGAGGAGGATGCGCGAGCGCAGCACCTCCCGGGCGAACGTCCTGGCCCCGTCCGGGGGGGTCCCGCTCCCGCCCATGGATCCCAGGGCCTCGAGCGCCTCCTGGGGCTGGCCGCTCTCCAGCAGGGTCCGGGACTTGTGGAAGGCGATCTCCGGGCCGAGACGGTCCGACTGGGCGAGGGCCCGGTCGTAGGCGCTCACCGCCTCGGCCGGTCGGCCGAGCTCCGAGAGGAGGTCCCCTTCGGCCATGCCGAGGGCCGCCCGGGGTTCCCCGTCGGGGACCTGCTTGAGGAGGCCCTGGAGGGTATCGAGCGCCTCTAAGCGCTCCCCGCGCTCCCGGTGGAGGCGGTACTTCTCCTGGGCCACGGCGACGTTCCCGGGGTCGAGCAGCAGCAGGGCCTTCAGCGAATAGATCACCTCGGGCTCCCGTCGCAGGGCCCGGTAGGCGTCCGCCCTGAGCTTCCAGGCCGCCGGGTCGTGGGGGTCCTGTCGTAACAGCGTGTCCACGGTGGTCGCCGCTTCCGGGTATCGCCCGGCCAGGAGCAGGGACTCCGCCAACGCCCTCTGGCCGTAGGGGTCCTGCGGGGCCAGGGAAAGCCCCTTCTTCAGGTAGTCGAGCGCTTCGGGATAGTCCCCCTGTTCCTTGAGCGAGGCGCCCACCTCGAAGAAGACCCGGGGGTCGGTCTCCTGAGAGGAGACCGAGGCTCGCAGGAGCTCCAAGCCCTGGGCCTTCTGCCCGGTCCGCATGAGGAGCCGGCCCCGCCGTCGGAGGTAGTTCGAGTTGCTCGGCTCCCGCTTGAGCAGCACGTCGACGTAGTGGAGGGCGCGGGCATCCTCGTTGAGGGCGCTCAACACCTCCACCAGGCCGAAGAGGAGGTCGGAGTCCTCCCGGCCCAGGGCCACGGCCCGTTCGTAGGCCATGTGGGCCTCGGAGTCCCGGTGGGCCTCCCTCAGGACATGGCCGTACTCCTTGAAGACGTCCCCCCGCTGGGCGTTGGCCGGCTCGGCCAGGAAGTCATGGAACCCTTGGATCGCCCGCGGAAGGTCCCCCAGGAGGTGGCTCGCCCGGGCCTGCCCGAGCAGGCTGGACGAACGCAGTTCCGGGGAGACCACCGAGCGCTCGTAGCTGCGCAGCGCCTCCTGCGCCAGCGGCTTCCCCCCGGGGTCCCCCGGCGGTAAGCGGTAACTGCGGGAAAGGTAGAGGTTCCCCCGTTCCAGGGCGATGTCCTGTCGGCTCGGGTCGACCTCGAAGAGGCGGTCCAGCAGCGGGGGGATCTGGTCCACCCGGCCCAGGGTCTGGAGGATGCGCTTCTTCTCGAGCAGGTAGGGGACATGGTCGGGCTGGCTCGCCAAGAGCTGCTCGTACACCTGCAGGGCCGCGTCCCCCTGCCCGACCCCGAAGAGCCCTTGGGCCAGTTGAACGGCGACCTCCGGGTCGTTCGGGCGGAGCCGGAGCAGGGCCCGAGCAAAGGTCACCTGGAACGGAGCCCGCCGGTGGGCCCGGGCCAGCTCCAGCCCCTTCCTCAGTTCCCCGGCCTCCTGAGGATGCGCTTCGCCCAGGTCCTGGTAGACCTTGAGCGCCTCCTCCACCTGGCCGCCGGAGGCCAGCAGCTCGGCGAGGGTCCGGTCAGGTTCCAGCGCGTGGGGGGAGGCCTTCAGCCACGCCTGGCAGGCCTCCTGGGCCACGTCCTTGCGCCCCTGGTCCCGGGCGAGCGCCAGGAGCCGCTGGAGGTTCGCCACGTTGCCGGGGTCCAGCACCGCGAGCCGCCGCCGGGCCTCCAGGGCGAGGGCCGGTTCTAGCTTCTGCGTCTCCAAGGTCTCCGCCAGGTCCGCGAGGACCGTGGGGTCTGCCACCACCTTCTCTTCGAGGAGCGTCCGGTAGAGCGCAAAGGCCTCGGCGTAGCGACCCACGGCCAGGAGCAGCCGGGCCCTCAGGAACCGGAAGCGCGGCTCGGAGGCGTTGAGCTCCAACGCCCGGTCCACCGCGGGCAGGGCCTCGTCAAAGCGGCTCGCGCTGGCGAGCAGGTTCGCCCGGGTGAAGTGCAGTTCCGCGTCCCCGGGGTTGGTCTGCAGGAGCTGATCGCAGACCTCCGTGGCCTGCCGAACGCCTCCGAGGGCCATGGCGTGGGCCAGCTTCATCCGCAGGGCCTCCGGGTGCCCGGGGACGAGCTTCAGCGCGCGATCGACGAACTGGGTGGAGGTGGCGTCGAGCTGTTGGGCGTGAAGATAGGCCTGTACCGCCTCCTCCGGCCGTCCCATGAGCTTGAGCGCGTCCCCCTTCCCGGCCCAGAGGTTCTTGTCCTGCGGGTTCAGGCCCAGGGCCCGGTCCAGGAGGGGCAGGACCTGGTCTAAGTTCTGGTTCATGGCGAGCAGGATGATCCCCTTGTGTTGCAAGGCGGAGGGCAGGTTGGGGTTCAGCGTGAGGGCCAGGTCCACCGCCTCCAAGGCCACGTCGTTCAGGGAGAGCCGGTAGAGGCCGAAGGCGGCCCGGTCCATCAGGTCGGCGACCTCCGAACCGTTCCGGGTGGTGAGGACGGTCAGGTTCTCCCGGGCGAAGGTGAGCGCCTCCTTCAGCAACCGTCCCTGCCGGTCCACCTCCTGTCGGTTCCAGGCCTGGTCGGAAGCGTCCAACAGCCCGCGGAGCTGCTCGGCCGCGCCAGAGGTCGGGGGCTCCGCGGGCATAGCATCCCCTCCACAGGTCGCCGGGTATAATCCGCTTCCCGGTCGAAGGGAGGGCCGGCCGGCGCCCTCCGTCCCTATATGGACGCCCGCCCCTGGGGGGACCGTCCCATGCCCGGCGGGGTTCGGAAGTACATCTACGACACCGTCCACGGGGGGATCAGCCTGGGGGGCATCAGCCTCGACCTGGTCGGTCACCCGCTGGTCCAGCGGCTCTGGGGGATCCGCCAGACCGGCCTTGCCCATCTGGTGTTCCCGGGAGCCAACCACACCCGGCTGGAACACTCCCTGGGGGTCCTCTTCCTCTGCCGGGCCATGGGCGAGGCTCTCCACCTCCCGGCGGAGGAGGTCGAGCAGCTGTCGGTGGCCGGGCTGCTCCATGACCTGGGGCACACGCCCTTCTCCCACACCCTCGAGCCCGTGCTCCGGGAGGAGACCGGAGGGGGACACGAGGACCGGACGCGCTCGTTAGTCCAGGGGGAGGGTCCCCTGGGAGGCCCCTTCCCAGGGGAAGGGATCCGGGGGTACCGGCCCGAGCCCCTCCCCACGCTCTTGGAGCGTCATGGACAATCTCCCCGGGAAATCGCCCGCCTCCTCTCTCCCCGGGGGGTGGCCGGCCGCCCCTACGTCTCCGAGATGCTCCATGGGGCGGTCGACGCTGACCGGCTGGACTACCTGAAACGGGACGCCCACTACACCGGCGTCGCCCACGGGGTCATCGACCATCACCGGCTCCTGGAGACGCTGGACCGGGAACGGGGGCATCTGGTCTTCGCCGAGAAGGGCCTGCCGGCGGTGGAGGGGTTCCTCTTGGCCCGTTCCCTGATGTACTCCTCGGTCTACTACAACAAGACCGTACGGATCGCCGAGCTGATGCTCCAGGGAGCGGTGGAGCGCTGGTCCGGCCCCGGCCGGGAAGCGTGGTGGCAGTTGACCGACGGAGCGCTCCTGGCGCGGCTCCAGGAGGCCCCCGAGACCAGCGGGGAGCTAGCCCGTCGGCTGGTGGTGCGTCAACTGTACAAGCGGGTCGCCCTCTTGGGCCCGGAGGTGCCCGCGGAGGTCCGGGTCCGTCTGCGGGCCCTCGCCGCCCACCCGTCGCGGCGGCGGGAATGGGAGGATGAGCTCTCCCGCCGCTTCGGCGGACGGCCCGGTGAGGTACTGGTGGACCTGGCGGAAGGTCTCCCCCAACGCGCCCGGGGGACGGCCAGCGCCCCCCCGGACCCGGTCTGGGTCCAGCGGGATGGCCAGGTCCGCAACCTGTACGAGGAGGACCCGGTCTGGGCGGCCTGGGCGAAGCGAAGCCCTGTGGCCTGGGCCGCGGGCCTCTACGTCTCGCCGCGGCTACGCGCCCGGGCGGCCCGGGACGGCGCCTCTCTCCTCGGGGACCCGCCCTGAACGGGGGCTGGCCCCTCTCCGGGAGGCCAGAGGTCCAGCACCTTCAGCTGCGGCCCTTGGGGGTTCCGTCCGAACGCCATCCCCGGTCCGGTGAGGAAGAGGACCTCGGCCAGGAGCGCGACGGTGGCCTCGTGGAGATGGCCGGCCCGTGCCCCATGCCTTTCGTCGCCCAGCGTCGCGTGCAGATGGAAATGCGGCCGGCCCTCCACCCGCGCCAGGCTACCGGTTAACGAGACGAGCTCCAGCGATCCGGGGAAGGTCCGCTTCACGTAACGCTCCCCGTTGAAGAACCCCAGAACGCTCCCCCGCAGGGACCCCAGCCCGGCCACCACAAACCCGCTGGACAGGTCCCGTTCCTTGGCAAAGGTCTCCAGGGTAGGGAAGAGCGGCTCCCCTGGCTCCAGCTTGAGCGCGTACCATTGCCTCCTATTGGGCCAGGGTCGGGTCTGCACGGCCCGGGGGGAACGGACCCGGTTTAAGGCCCTTCGCTCAAGGGGTCGAAACGGCGGCCTCCTCGGAGCGGAGGGCCATGCGACGCCGGGTCCGGTGATACCCTACCGCGAAGCGATGCGCCTCGTCGCGGACATGCCGCAGCAGGAGGAGGTCCGGCGCGTTCCGGTCCGGTCTTAAGGGGTCGTGGAGCCGGGGCCGGTACAGCTCCTCCCGTTGCTTCGCCAGCCCCACCAGCGGGAGGTCCCCGATCCCCAGTTCCCCCAGGGCCCGGAGGGCGGAGGCGACCTGGCCGGCCCCGCCGTCGATGAGGAGCAGGTCGGGAAGCGGCCGCCCCTCCTGAAGGCGCCGGCGGTAACGTCGGTGGACCACTTCGTACACCATGGCAAAGTCGTTCGTCCCCTCCACGCTCTGGATCCGGTAGCGCCGATACTCGTCCTTGGCGGGAGCCCCATCCACGAAGACCACCAACGAGCCCACGGCTTGAGAGCCTTGGAAGAGGGAGATGTCCACCCCTTCGATCCGGTGGGGGACCCGCGGGAGCCCCAGCCGGTTCCTCAAGGCCTCGAGAACGGGGCCGGGGGTCGGGGGCCCGGCGCGGGCGTCCAGGTGTGCCCGGGCCATCCGTTCGGCGAGTTCCACGAGGGAGCGGCGCCGCCCGGCCTGCGCCACGTCGACCCGAAGCCCCCGGAGGTCGGAGAGCGCCTCCCTCGCCCCCTCCACGCCCGCGAGGTCCCCCGGGAGATAGACCCGTTGGGGGAGGTCCCGGGCCTCCCCGTAGTACTGAAGGAGGAAGGTGGAGAGAAGCTCCCCCGGTGCGGGGGTGTCCTCTGCCGGTAGGGTAAGGAGATAGGGCTCCCCTCCCACCACGTTCCCCTCCCGGACCTTGATCACCCCCACGGCGGCCCGGAGGACTCCCGGACGGGTCGGAAGGGCG
Organism: Thermoplasmata archaeon; assembly: GCA_021827405.1. GTDB lineage: Archaea > Thermoplasmatota > Thermoplasmata > Lutacidiplasmatales > UBA184 > JAKATE01. Next base: position 26,850 of record JAKAVY010000009.1, on the reverse strand, counting down.
AGCGCCAGGGCATCCACCCGTTCGGTCCCGAGGTCCACGACCCGTTGCCGCTCTTCCAGGTCCCTAAGCGCGCCTAAGGCGTCCCGGAGGACCGCGGCGCGTTCAAAATCCTGGCTGACCGAGGCCTCCCGCATCATCCGGCGCAGGTCCTCCAGGGCCTCCGTCGGCTTTCCTTCCAGTACCTCCTGGGCGCGCTGGACCCGTTCCCGGTAGGCTTCCGGGGAGATCGCCCCGATGCAGGGAGCGGAACAGGTCCTCAGGTGGTAGTACAGACAGGCCCGGCGGGGAAGGGTACGACACCGTCGGAGCTGGAAGCTCTCGGAAAGGACCCGGGCGAGCTGCCGCGCCTCCACGGCGCTACGATAGGGCCCGAAGAGGATGGCCTCGCCGCGGCGTGGGGGACGCCGCAACAGCAGGATCCGGGGGAAGCGTTCCCCGGCCGTGAGGGAAAGGTACGGGAAGCTCTTGTCGTCCTTGAGCAGGACGTTGTAGCGGGGACGCAGCCGCCTGATCAAGGTGGCCTCCAGGAGCAGCGCCTCCCGCTCGTTCCGGGTGGGAAGGAACTCCAGCTGGCGGGACCGGGTCGTGATGTAGCCGTCGCGGTCGGTCTGGAGCCGGAGATGGTCGAGGACCCGGTGTCGAAGGCTCCGGGCCTTTCCCACGTACAGGGCCTCGCCCCGCGGCCCTCGGAACAGGTAGACCCCCGGCCCGGTGGGGCCCGCCGGGAGGTCGGAAGGACCGGCGGCCGGTCCGGAAGGAAGGGCGGTGTCGGTCACGGGGGGAGGAGGAACCGCCCGTGAATACCGCTTGCCGTCCTCGCGACAGGAGGCCCGAGGGCTGATGCCGGGGGGCCCAAGCCTTCACGTGGCATTGCTTAGAGACTTATAACCGACGAAAGTTTCGGCCTGGCGGTCCCGGATGTACGAACCTTCCCGCTGGCTTCGCCCGGCCGCCCAGGAGCGGTGCCGGCCCCGGGGCCTGGGGGGCCGATGAGCGGCCCCTCCCTCGCGACCTCGGGCCTGGGGAAGAACTTCGGCGCGTTCGTCGCCGTCCAGGGCCTGGACCTCAAGATCGAGGGGGCGAAGTGCGTGGGGTTCCTCGGCCCGAACGGCGCGGGCAAGACCACCACGCTGAAGATGTTGACGGACATGATCTTCCCCAGCCGGGGGGAGGCGTTCATCAACGGCCTCTCCGTGCGCCAGGACCGGAAGCGGGCGCTCTCCCACGCCGGGGTCCTCATCGAGTCGCCGGAGATCTATCCCTCCTTGAGCCCCACGGAGGCCTTGGAGATGGTCGCCGAGCTCCGGGGGGTCCCCCGAGGCGAGCAGCCGCGACGGATCCGGACCGCCTTGGAGGAGGTGAAGATGAGCGAATGGGCCCATCAGAAGGTGGGGCGCTTCTCCAAGGGGATGAAGCAGCGCATCCAGATCGCGTCCACTCTCGTCCATGACCCGGAGGTGCTCATCCTGGATGAGCCTTCTACCGGCCTCGATCCCCGGGGGATGGCCGAGGTCCGCGCCATCGTCCGCGAGCAGCGCAAGCACGGCCGCCTCATTTTCATGAGCAGCCACATCCTCAGCGAGGTCACCGAGGTCTGCGACGAGGTGGCGCTCATCGACCGGGGCAAGCTGCTCTTCTACGATACCCTGACCAACGTCACGGCCCGTTTCAACGGGGGAAACGCCCAGGTCGACGCGGTCTTCGCCCGGCCCTTGGACCCGAGCGTGGTGAACCAGGCCATCCCCCACCTCCCGGGGGTGAAGGCCGTGGAGCTCCTGGACCCGAAGCGGGTCCGTTTGGCGGTACCCCCCGGGCCGGAAGACCAGGCGCAGATCCTCGAGGGACTGGTGGCCCTCAAGCTGGGCCTCGTCAGTTTCAAGGAGTCCGCCGGGGCGCTCGAGGACGTCTACATGCAGCAGATCTCGCGGGGGGATTGAGGGAGGATGGTCGCCCCGGGGGAAGTGGCCCCCAGCGGGGCCGGTGCCCTGCCCTCCGATGAGCATCAGGCCTTCCGGCTCATGCGCTTCCAGCTTAGGGACTACCTCCGGTCCCGCCGCTTCCTGTTGATGACGGCCCTGACCTTGGCCATCGGGGTCATCCTGACCGTGGTGGTCGCCCACTATCGGGGGGGCCTCGTCTCGTCCCCGGCCGCGTTCTACGGCTCCTTCTGGGGCGGAGGGGTCGTGGTGCTCATCGTCTTCGCCGGGATCATCTACGGGGGGGACGCCATCGCCGGTGAGTTCCAGCACAAGACCGGTTACTTCCTCATGGGGCTCCCCCTCAAGCGGGGGACCATCTACCAGGGGAAGCTCCTGGCCGCCTACCTGGCCTCGGTCACCGCCGTGGTGCTCTACCTGGCGATCCTGTTGCTCAACGGCATCTATTACTTCGGGATGAACGCCTTCCCTTGGCAGCTGGGGGCCTCCCTCCTCCTGGCCCTGGTCTACCTGGCGGCCCTCCTCGGGACCACGTTCCTGTTCAGCTCCCTCTTCAAGACCAGCGCCTACGCCATCCTCGTGGTGGCGGTGCTCTTCCTCTTTGGGTTCGGAATCGCCCAGGACCTGGTGGAAAGCCTGGTGAAGATCGAGCCATGGTTTTTGCTCTCCTACGCGAGCCCCGTGATCGGCAACATCTTTGCGAACCCGTACCCGACCACCAGCACGAGTTTCGGGGTGACGAACTACGTCGCCAGCGTCCCGGAGGCCGTCCTCATCATGGTCATCTACTTCGTCGTGACCACGGTGGTGGGGTACCTGCTCTTCAGCCGGGAACAGTTCACCTGAACCGGGCTTCCCCGGCCGGGACGCGGCCGACCCGCCCTAGGCGGAGGCGGCCAATCGGGGGGGCGGGGTGCTGGGCGGGCGCGAGCCCCGGGAACGGACCCCCGGGGCCCTCCCGGTCCCCAGGAGGGGGGCCAGGAAGCGCCCGGTGTGGCTCGCGGGCTCGCGGGCCACGTCCTCCGGGGTCCCGGTGGCGACCACCTCTCCGCCCCGGTCTCCGCCCTCCGGGCCCAGGTCGATGAGCCAGTCCGCGCACTTCAGCACGTCCAGGTTGTGCTCGATCACCACCACGGTGTTCCCGCCCTGGCGGAGCCGGAAGAGCACTTCCAGGAGCCGCCGGACGTCCTCGAAGTGCAGCCCCGTGGTCGGCTCGTCCAAAAGATAGAGGGTCCGCCCGGTCGGGGTCTTGCTCAGTTCGAAGGCGATCTTGATGCGCTGCGCCTCGCCCCCGGACAGGGTGGTGGCGCTCTGGCCCAGCTTCACGTAGCCCAGTCCCACGTCCGAGAGGAGCTGGAGCCGGGCGTGGATCCGTCGGTGGTTCTGGAAGAACTCCGCCGCCTCGTCCACGGTCAGGTCGAGCACGTCCGCTATGCTCTTGCCCCGGAACGTGACGGCGAGGGTCTCGGCGTTGTAGCGTTTCCCGTGGCAGCTCTCGCACGCCACGTAGACATCCGGCAGGAAGTGCATCTCGTAGCGCAGGATGCCCTCCCCCTCGCAGGCCTCGCAGCGGCCCCCCGAGACGTTGAAGGAGAAGCGCCCGGGGGCGAACCCCCGCGCCTTGGCCTCGGGCAACTGGGCGAAGAGCTCTCGGATGGGCGTGAAGAGCCCGGTGTAGGTCGCCGGGTTCGACCGGGGGGTCCTCCCGATGGGGGATTGGTCGATGAGCAACACCCGGTCGATCTCCTCCACCCCGTGGAGGACGTCGTGCTTCCCCGGCGGCGGCCCTCCCAGTCCCAGGTGGCGGCGCAGTGCCGGATAGAGGATCTCCTGCACCAGCGTGCTCTTCCCGCTGCCGGAGACGCCGCTCACGCAGGTGAGCGTGCCCAAGGGGATCCGGACCGTGAGGTTCTTCAGGTTGTTCTCCCGCGCGCCCCGGAGCTCCAGGGCGCTTCCCCGGCCGGTCTCGCGCCGGTCGGGTAGCGGGATCGACCGGCGTCCCATGAGATAGTCACCGGTGAGCGACCCTGGGGCCTGGCCGATGTCCCCCGGCGGCCCCGCAAAGAGCACCTGGCCCCCGTTCCGCCCGGCCCCCGGCCCGAGGTCCACCAGGAAGTCGGAGGCCCGCATCGTCGCCTCGTCATGCTCCACCACGATGACCGTGTTCCCCAGGTCCCGGAGGGACTTCAGCGTGGTCAAGAGCCGCTCGTGGTCGCGGGGATGGAGCCCGATGGACGGCTCGTCCAGGATGTAGAGCACGCCCACCAGCCCGCTCCCGATCTGCGTGGCGAGGGCGATGCGCTCGGCCTCTCCTCCCGACAGGGTCCCGGCGGCGCGGTCCAGCGTCAGGTAGGTGAGCCCCACGCGCTCCAGGAACCCCAGGCGGTTCACGATCTCCCGGACCACCTCGCCGACGATGGTCCGGTCCCGGTCCGTCAGGGACAGGCCGCGGAAGAACCGGAGCCCGACCTCCACGCTCATGGCCGACACGTCGGCGATGGACCGTTCGGAGACCGTCACGGCCAGGATCTCTGGCTTGAGGCGCTTCCCTCCGCACTCTCGGCAGGGGGTGAAGGTCATGAAGTCCATGTAATAGTCCTTCATCCCCGGGGTCTGGGTGGTCTTGAACCGGCGCTCCAGCACGCCGGTGAGCCCGGAGCGCAGCCATTCCTCGTCCAGGAGGAACCCCCGGGCGCTCGCGAGCGCCCGGGGGACCCCATAGAGCGCCGCCTTCCGGGCCTCCTCGGTCCAATTCTTGAACGGCCAGGTCGGGCCCACGCCGAAGAGGCGGGCGAGCCTTCCCACCGAACCGGGCCCCGGGGAGAGCCCTCCCACCGTGACCGCCCCCTCCGCGAGAGGGCGTTCGGGGTGGGCGATCATGAGCCCGGGGTCGGCATGGAGCGTGGCCCCGATGCCGGAACACGCCGGGCAGGCGCCGTACGGGGCGTTGAAGGAGAACATCCGCGGCTCGAGCTCCGCCAGGGAGAAGCCACAGACCGGGCACGCCCGGGCCGCCGAGTAGCTCGCCCGGGCCCCCCCCGGTCCCCGGATCCCCACCAGGCCATTGGCCAGCCGTTGGCAGAGCTCTATCCCCTCGGCCAGGCGGCTTCTCTCCTCGTCCTCCAGGACGAAAGAGTCCACCACCACCTCCACGTCGTGCTTGCGGTTCTTGACCAGGGAGGGGGCCGAGGGCCCGCTCCGGGTCTCCACCCCATCCACCAGGACCTTCCGGAACCCCTGTCGGTGGAGGTCCTCGAAGAGGTCCCGGTACTCGCCCTTCTTCCCGCGGACCACGCTCGCGAGGAGGTCGATCCGCTGCCCCTTGAACCGCTCGAACACACTGGCCGAGATGCGGTCCACTCCCTGGGGAGTGATCTCCACCTGATGGCGAGGACAGTGAGGGATCCCGATCCGGGCGAACAGGAGCCTCAGGTAATCGTGGATCTCGGTGACCGTCCCCACCGTCGATCGCGGGTTGCGGCTCCCGGCCCGCTGCTGGATGGCGATGGCCGGGGAGAGCCCGTCGATGGCATCGACCTCGGGCTTGTCCATCTGGCCCAGGAACTGCCGCGCGTAGGACGACAGGCTCTCGATGTAGCGCCGTTGCCCCTCCGCATAGAGGGTATCGAAGGCCAGCGAGCTCTTCCCCGAACCGCTCACCCCCGTGATCACCACGAACCGGCGTCGGGGGATCTCCAGGGTGATGTTCTTCAAGTTGTGCTGCCGGGCCCCGCGGATGCGGATGACCCCGGGGTCGGGGACGGCCACGGTCAGGCCCCCCCGGCGGGAGGGAGCGCCTCCTTGACGATGAGGACCAGCCGGTCGAGCACATGCGCTTGGATGGTGCGGCCTAACTCGGCCGAGGCGGGGGCCGTGTCTCCCTGCACGCTTTCCGGCCACTCCGCCGGGTCGAGCGGGGCGACCCGGGAGCGCGGGTGCCGGCTCGTGGCTCGAGGACGTTCCGTGCCCACCTGTCCGGGGGCCAACGCCAGGACCCGGGACGTCTCCAGCAAGCCCCCATGACCATCGTCCGGGGGAGAGAGGGTCCCCCGGAGCTCGTAGACGAACTCGTAGTCGCAGAGGACCGCCACGGCGAGGCCGGGGTGTTCCTCCACGGCCTGGCGAGCCCCCTCCCGAAGGGCGGACATGTGCCCAAGGTCCCCGTGCCCGGAGAGGACGAGGGCCCGCCGGAAACCCTGGCGGTGGAACTCCCCAAGGATCTCGCGGACCTCCCGAGAGAGCGACTCCAAGGAGCGGGAGACGCTCCCGGGGAAGCGGCGAGTGCCCGGGCAGACCCCGTAAGGGAGCCCCGGGGCCACCAGGGCGTCCAGCCGTTCCGCCAAGGCCCCCGCCGTCGCCTCCGCCTGGAGAAGGTCAGCGCCGAGCGGCAAGTGCGGCCCGTGGGCCTCCAGGGCCCCTGCCGGGAGGATCAGGAGCGGGTCGCGCTTGAGCAGCCGTTCCAGGCTACGGGAGTCGAGTTCGGAGAGCCGATGGGAAAGCGGAGGCACGCCTCAACGAGCCCCGGGCCTATTTACGGACTATCCTTGGCCGGCCCGGTCCGCGCCCGTCAGGGGCGAGGGGGGCCCCGGCCCCGGGCCCCTGGCCTGAACGTGACGCTCCCTCCCCCCGCCGTCGGGGAGCCGGGGCCCGCTTCCATACCGGGCCCCGGAGGCCTGGCTTGAGCGGGGAGGTTCAGGCCTTGACCGCCCGGCGAGGCCGGGCCTTGACCGGCCGCTCTCCGGCCGGGGCGGGAGGGGCGGCCGTCCCCTCGGTAGGGGCCACCCCTTCGGTGGGGGCCTTGGGCCGCCGCTTGGGCCGGGCCGCTACGGGGGCCTTCGCTCGTCCCTTCTTGGGGGCGTTCGCCCTCGAGGGGCACTCCGGGTTGATGCAGAGCGTCCACGGCGGCCGCCCTCGCTCCACCACGGTCACCACGGGCGCCCGGCAGAGCTCGCAGGGAGGATGGTCCCGTTCCAGGTGCCCGCGTTGGGGGAGGGGGTAGGTGACCCGGCAACGGGGGTAGGCGGTGCAGCCGACGAACCGGTTCCCCTTCAGGGAATAGCGCACGTGGAGCGGAGAGCCGCACGACGGGCAGGTCCCCACCCGGTACGCCTTCTTGTGCTCCTCACATTCCGGGTTCACGCAGTAGACCTGCGGGCGTTGTCCGCGGTAGGTGATCCGTACCAGCGGCACCCGGCAGGCGGGGCAAAGGTCCTTCTGGGGTTCCAGGAACCCCGCCGAGGGGAGCGGGAAGCTTACGGTGCAGGTGCTCGGGTTGTTGGCGCACTGGACCCATCGGCTCCCGCGCTGCGAGCGCATGAGCCGGAGCGCGCCGCCGCACTGGGGGCAGGGCCCCAGGAAATGCTGCTGGTCCAGCGCCGTGGTCAACGTGTCGTGGATGGCCCGGGCGTTCCCCTGAAGGACCCCATGGATCTCTCGAAGCATGTCCCGGGACTCCCCCACCACCTCGTCCAGGGTCTTCGTCCCCTGCGCGATGGCATCCATGTCCCGTTCCAGCTGGCTCGTCATGTCCGGCCGGGTGACCACGGCGGCGTTCGCTTCCAAGGCATCGGTGACCGCCACCCCGGTCACCGTGGGCTCCAGCCCCCGGGCCTGGATGTAGTGGCGTTCCAGGAGCTTCTGGAGGATGTCATGCCGGGTGGACTTGGTGCCCAGGCCCAACCGCTCCATCTCCTGGATGAGGGACCCCTGGCCGAAGCGTCGGGGAGGCTGGGTCTGGTCCTCCTGGACCCCCACCTTGGTGATCCGGACGACCTTTTCCGGGGCGAGGAGAGGGAGCTCCACATCCCGGGTGGGGGTGGCGTACGGGTAGTAGGAGTACCACCCGGGATCGTCCAGGTGAGAGCCCTCCGCCCGGAAGGGCTCCTCCCGGAGCGAGAGCTCGGCCTGCCGCTTCGTGTACTGGGCGTCGGGCGCCACGGTGGCCAGGAAACGGCGGACCACCAGTTCATAGATCTGGCCCCGGTCTCCCCTGAGCTTCTTCGGGTCGGCCAGGCCCGTCGGGTAGATGGGGGGATGGTCCGTGGTCTCCGAGCGCCCCCGGGTGGCCCGAAGCTTCTCCTGGGCGAGGAGGGTCTCGGCCTCCCGGGCGAACGGGCCCTTGGCCAGGGTCTCCAGCACGGTGCGCAGCCGCAGGCTGGGCGGGTAGACGGTGTTGTCCGTCCTGGGATAACTGATGAGCCCTTCCGTGTAGAGGTCCTCGGCCACGCGCATGGCCTGGGCCGCCCCGAACCCGAGCTTGGTGGCCTCCGACACGAAAAGGGTGGTGCTGAACGGGACCGGCGGCCGCTGGGGGGCCTTCTCCTCCGTGAAGGACCGGACCGTGGCCTCGGTGATCCCCTCCAGCCGCCCGAGGACGACCTCCATCTCGGCCTTCTCGAAGAACCGACCGTGCCCGTGCTCCGCCCGGAACGGCACCGCGCCTGTCTCCGCTTCGGCGAAGAGCGTCCAGTACGGCTGGGGGACGAAGGTCCGGATCTGGCGGTCGCGTTCCACCAGGAGCGCCAGGGTCGGGGTCTGTACCCGGCCCACGGAGAGGAAACCTCCTCCCTGGGAGCTTCGCTGGCCCCCCTCCTCCTGGCGGGAGATCAAGGTCAGGTATCGGGTCAGAAGGGCGCCCCACATGAGGTCCACGTTCTGCCGGGCGACCCCGGCATTCGCCAGGTTCCGGTCGAGCTCCTTGAGGTTCGAGAAGGCCGTCTCGATCTCCGAGCGGGTGAGAGCGCTGTACTGGGCGCGACGGACCGTCAGGCGGGGGTTCACCTCGTGAAGGATCTCCAGGCACTCCGCCGCGATGACCTCGCCCTCCCGGTCCCAGTCCGTGGCGAGGATCACCCGGTCGTAGCGAGGGGCCAGCTCCTGCAGGATCGCCACGATCGTCGGTTCGGTCACGGAGCGCTGGGGAGGGGTCTCGATGAGCTGGGGAAGGGTGGTGAGGTTCCAGTTCCTCAGCTCCTCCGGGTAGTCGAGCTCCACGATGTGGCCCCGGAGCCCGAGGACGGTGAACTCGCCGTCGTCCCGAAGGAAGTGGAAGAGCGCCACCGAGCCCCGGCGCTCGCGCTGCATCTTCCCGTCGGAGAGCACCACGGCGATCCGCAGCGCGGTGTTGAACTTCTCGGTGACGACCAGCGTTCGCACGGAGGAAAAGAGCGCGGTAGGTCAGATAAAGGGCGTGGCAGTGTGCCGCCGTGGCAGAGCTCCCGGGACGCGCTGAACGCGAGCGCGCGTGCGTCCGGGGGAGGCCACGGGACTCCCGCGACCGGGAGCCCGCGCGGGACCCTCCTCTTTTAATCCCCCTCCAGTTCCCGTGGTCGCTCCGCCGCGGTAGCTCAGTTGGGAGAGCGTCAGACTGAAGATCTGAAGGTCGCTGGTTCAAGCCCGGCCCGCGGCACTCCCCGGAGCCTGGCGTTCCCCGGGCCCCCCGGAGGCGCCCGCCATAGGGCCGCCCCCGGGACTCTCTCGCCCCTCCAAGGCAGGACCGGCCGGTCTTTGTAGGGCGGGCCGTGTCCTCCTCCCCGTGACCTCCCCCGCTTGCCCCCGTTGCGGGGCCCCACTGGCCCCGGGGGCCGCCTTCTGCACGTACTGTGGTAGCCCCGTGAGCCCCGCTCCGCCCCTTCCCTCCGCTTCCCCCCCTCTGGCGCTCGCGGCGCCGGGCCTTACGGGCGGACCCCCCCTTCCCACACCCGGGCCGGCACGACCCCGTCGCTCCCGGGTCCGGGTCCTCGTCGCCGTCCTTGTGGTGGTGCTTCTCGTGGCCGGTAGCGGGCTCTATCTGGTGCTCTCCCAGCCGGCCTCGGTGCAGGTCACCGCGCTGGTCCTCTGGGCGCCGGACAACGTCTGCGACCTGGCGAACAACCCCGGATACTATGCGGGGTTCAACAGCACCGCCGGCTCGTCCGTATCCCTTACCCTGGGCGTCCCGAACTACAACGCCAGCGGCTGCACGGTCCGTGCGCTCAGCACCAACACCAGCGGCTTCGCCCTGGAGGGGGTGGGCGTTCCCCTCGCGATCCCGGCGAACGCAGAGGGCGCCTTGAACGTGACCGTGGAACTGCCGGGCCGCGGGTACACGGGCCCCGTCAATCTGGTCTTCGCCTGAAGCCGTTCCGACGGGCGCGGCCTCAGCCGGCCACCGGGAAGCCGTCGAGGAAGTCCCACCACGCTTGGACGGTCCGCCGGGTGGCGGCGTAGGCCTTCGCCCCGGCCGAGGGCGAACGGGCCAGGAGCCGGGAGAGGATGCGCCGCTCCGCCCCGGAGTGCTCCACGTCGGCCTCGGTGTGCACCCGGAAGAACTCGTGGGCCGCTGGGCTCGAGATGTGGTAGTGCGCGCGCAGCCCGGCGGACTTTTCCCGGGCCACCTCCGGGAAGATGGACTCGTACGCATAGAGCGCGGACAAGGCCTCCGGGGCGGTTCCCCCCCGGGTGAGGCGCTCGTAGGTCCCCAGGAGGTCTCGCGTGGGGGCCGTGAGGAGGGCCCCCTGGACCTGGCGGCGGCTCGATCCGATGGCCCGGGCGAAGTCAAGCCAGAGCTCCGGATGGGTAGGGTCCCGCCCCTCCTCGTCCATCAAGTTCTCCAGCAGGACCCGCCGGTCCTGGGAACGCTCCAGCCGCGCATACGTCTCGGCCACGTAGCGGGGGAACCGGGACTCGAAGTGATAGTACTGGCCGGCATACTCGCGCAGCACGGGAAGAGGGACCTCCCCGCGGGACCAGGCCACGTAGAACGGATGCTTCAGCAGGTGTCGCGCGCGGATCTCCTGGTCCAGTCGCCGGATCCGGAGCATGGCCCCGGGGACCCGAAGGGAGGGGAAAAGCGTTTGGGCCCCCATTGTTGCACCGGGGGGCCCTGCCCGGGGGTGGTTCAGCCCCCGGGGGTCGGCCCCGGGGGTTGGAGGGCCAAGAAGGCGCGTTCCACCACCTCGCTGAGCGCGGGGTGAATGTGCATGCCCCGGAGGATGGGCCACGCGCTCTGGTCGGGCGTATACATCAGGTTCACCACCTCCTGGAGCAGCACGGACGCCTGGGGGCCCACGATGTGGGCGCCCAGGATCCTCAAGGGGCCCCGTTCCACGAGCACCTTCACGAGACCCTCCTCGAGGGCCATGGCCTCTCCCTTGGCCGTCGCCTCGAAAGGGTAGCGCCCCACCAGGAGGCGGTCTTGGCCCAACAGCCTTAGGGCCTCTTCCTCGGTAAGGCCCACGGACGCGACCTCCGGTACCGTGAAGACCGCGTGCGGGACCGCGTGGTAGTCCACCGGGTGGTGCTGCCCTTCGACCAGGTTCTCGTAGAGGATCCGCGCATCGTGGTTGGCCCGGTGCTTGAACTGGGCCGCTCCCGTCCCGTCCCCCAGGGCCCAGATGCCCGGCTGGGTCGTCTCCAGGTACTCGTTGACCCGGATCCAACCTTGCCGGTCGAGTTCCACCCCGGTCCTCTCCGGGTGCAGGACCCCGTGCTGGGGACCCCGGCCCGCGGCCACGAGCACTTCCGAGACGGCGAGCTCCAGCTCCGATCCCCGGGACCGGTCCCGGACCCGGAGGACCTTCTTCCCCCGCGCTCCCGGGCGGACGGAGAGCACCTCGTGGTCCAGGCGGAGGGAGAGATGCCGGCTAAGGCTTCGCCCGGCCACCGAGGCGATCTCGGGCTCCTCCCGCGGCAGGAAGCGGGGGTTGCGCCCCAGGATGGTCACCTGGCTTCCCATGGCCGCGAAGAAGTGTCCGTACTCGGCGGCGATGTAGCCACCGCCGATCACCGCGAGGCTCTCCGGGAGCGCCCGCAGTCCGAGGACGGTGTCGCTGGTCAGGTAGCCCACCTCCTTCAGGCCCGGGATGGCCGGCACCCGGACGGCCGAACCCGTGCCCAGGAGGATCCGGGGGGCGTGGAGCGTCTCCGGACCCACGCGCAACGTGTGAGGGCCGACGAACTCCCCGACGCCCGGGTAGTAGTCCAACTGGGGGGAGGAACGGAGGCCTCGCCGGATCGCCTCCACGTCGGTACCGACGAGCTTCCTCATCCGCTCCATCACCCGGTCGAAGTGGATCCGGGGAGGAGAGAGCTCCAGGCCGAAGAGGGAGGCGCGCTCCAGGTCGCGGACCAACTCGGCGGGATATAGGAGGATCTTCGACGGGATGCACCCCCGGGTGAGGCAGATCCCTCCGGGCTCGTCCTTCTCCACCACGGCCGCGCGCTGGTCCGGGTGGCGGCCCAGCCACGCGTCCACGACCATCATGACCGAACCGGTGCCCATGGCGAGGAGCCCGTACTCCTTCATGGGGCAACGCCAACGAAGGCCAGAGGATGAACCTGAGGGGTCCGGGTCTTCGGCGGGTCCCGACGGGGGGCCTCCTTCCGCGGAGGAAAGAGGCAGGAAAGGGTTGGGAAAGGCGCGCCGGGCCGCCCTACCGGGTGTAGAACGGCGTGACCTCCCGGATGTTCCGGGTGGTGGGCAGCGCCAGGTTGGTGTAGAGGGCCTCCAGGCTCTCCTTGCTGGGCGCCTCCCAAAGGCAGTGCGCCTCGGTCTTCCCGGGCACGGCCACGATCGAGATGGGCTTGAACCCCGAGGGGATCTGGCCCTTCTTCGCGAGCTCGATCGCGCTCTGCACCTTCGTCACAACGGTCTTGCTGTCGGCGTCCTTCCACTGGTGGCTGATCTCGTAGGTCGGCATGGTTCCTCGAGGCCGTCCATCCCCGGGAGGGCTTGAGCCGACCCATTGCCTACGCAATGGGTTTACGCCGGGGCCCCCTGCCTTCCGAGGAGGGTGGGGGAAGTGCGCTGGCTCAGGCTCCGGGTGACGCACCCCTGTCCGTTCGCGGACCCGTTGGCCGAGGCCTCCCCCTCGGTGCGGGTCACCCACCTCTGCCATCGCGGTCGCGAGGCGATCCTCGAGGTGCACGGCGGTTCCCCCGAGCTGCTCGGACCGCTGGTGGAACGCTACGAGAGCCTCGGGGGGGAGGTCCTCCTTCGGGAGGTCGGCAACCCGGCGGCTCTCCTCCGGTTCCCTTCCTGCGCGTGCTGTCGCACGGGCAAGGTCATCCCCACAGTGGAGGAGGGAGGGAACCTGTACCTGCCCCCCTCCAGCTATTCGGCGGAGGGGGAGCACTACCAGTTCCTCGTGCCGGATGAGGTCCCTTCCTTGGAGCAATTGAGCACGGTCCGCGTGCTGGAGGTGGGGACCCACCCGTTCACGGCCTTGGGGACAGACGACAGCTTCCTCGTGCCGGCGGCCAATCTCCTGCGGGAGCTCACCCCCCGGCAGCAGTGGGCCCTGGTGACCGCCTACGGAAGGGGGTACTACCGGATCCCCCGGGCGGTCTCCACCGCGGAGATGGCCCGGGACCTCGGGATCTCCCGGGAGGCCTTCGATGCCCTCTTGCGCAAGGCCGAGCAGAAGGTCCTCGGGGGCCTCTTCCCGTACCTCTCGCTGGTCCGGCCCCCGGACCGGGCCCCGGCCCCCGAGGGTCGGACGGTCTGGTAAGGCAGGACCCGTCGGTTTGAAGGGGGGACCGGAAGGGGCCCGGTCCGGGTGGGGATTCCGAAACGCTTTGTCGTCTCACGGGTCTTCGGGGGCGTGCCCGAAGGAAGGGGATCGAGAGCGGGTCCCTCCCCCCCGGGACCCCTTTCCAGGCGTCCGGAGGCGGCCCGTTCCGCGCCCGGCGCCCGTGGGACCCCGATCGGGGGCCCCGCGAGGAGGGTCGGGTGACCCCTTCGCGGGTGTCCCCGCGGCTCCGGCGTCCAGGACTGGACCCTCTCATCCTGGCCCTGGCCGCGGTGGCCACGGGTGCCTACCTGATCCTGACCGCGTTCCTCTCCGCCCTGGTGACCTTCCCCTCGCTCTATGGGGGGGCGCTCGTGGGCCTCGATCCCCCGTTCTTCGGGGTGGCCGGGGTGGTGCTGCTCGCCCTGGCCTACCGCCTCCGCAACCAGAGCCGCGTGGCCTGGTTCTTTTCCACCGCGGCCCCGTCCCTCACCTTCGTCACCGCGGCCTTGAGCCCCACCCTCCTCTCCCTGGGGGCGGCGGTCGTGAGCCTCGCCTTCCTCGGGGCGCTCTACGCCTCCCGGGTCCGGTTCTACCGGGGGGCCATGAGCGGGACGGAGGCCACCCAGTCCGCGGTGCTGCTGGGTCTGCTCCTCTCGCTGCTCTACGGCCTCGTGGGGGCGCGGCTGCTCGGAGGGGAGTTCTCCCCTCCCATCCGGGGCTGGAACGAGGCGCTGTACTTCACGGTCATGACCATGTCCACCAACGGGACGAACTACCTGCCCGCGACGGAGGGCGCGCGGCTCTACTCGGTGGTCCTGGTGGTCCTGGGGGTGGGAACGTTCTTATCCGCCATCATCGCCTTCTTCGTCCCGTTCCTGGAACGCCGGGTGACGAACGTCGCCCGCCGGCTGGAACGATCCCAGATGGAGCAGTTGCGGAACCACGTGATCGTCTGCGGGACCTCCCCCCAGGTGCGGGCCATCGCCACGTCGCTTCGGGCCGCCCAGGTCCCCTTCGTCATCGTGGGCGCCGAGCCGGCCGGGGTGGAGGCGCTCCAGCGGGAGGGCTTCCGTGCCGTGCTGGGCGAGAGCTCCTCGGAGGAGTTCCTCCGCAGCCTGAGCCTGGAACGGGCCCGGGCCCTGGTGGCGGCGGAGGGCTCCGACGCGGAGAACCTGCTCACGGTGATCACCGCCCGCGGGCTCCTTCCCGACCTGCGCATCGTGGCGCTGGCCCAGGAACCGGGGACGGTGCCGAAGCTCAAGAAGGCGGGGGCCAACGCCGTGGTGAATCTCCTGTCCGTGGCGGCCAACCTGATCCGGGACGCCTCCCTCGGGGCGGGTTGAGGAGCCGTGCCTTAAACGGACGGGCCCCGGACCCATGGGCTCAGCGGGAGCCCTTCCCCCCCGTCTTCGACGCGGGGACGAACCAGAGGTCGGTGATGGAGAACTTCGGCTCGGGGGCGAACCGGGCCTCCACCGGCATGCCCACGTAGATGTCCTTCTCCCCGCAGTCCTTGAGGCGGGAGAAGAGCAGGCTGTTGACCCCCTCGAACTCCACCAGCACCAGGTTGTACGGCGTCTCCTTGAGGAAGGCCTCGGACCCGAAGTGGCAGGTGGTCCAGGAGTGGACCTTGCCCGAGAGCGGGAGGTCCACCCATTCCGTCGGCTCCCCGCAGAACTGGCAGTGCCCCCGGGGGGTCCCGTAGACGTACCCGCAGCCCGCGCAGCGGGAGCCCCGGATCCGCTGCTCCGCCAGCCCCAGGAAGAACGGCGTGTCCTCGGCGTAGCTGTGCACGTAGTCGATCTGGTACGGCGAGAGCACGTAGAGCGACTCCTTGCCCTCCCGGTCCACGAAGATCGCGGCCCCTTCGGACTTGAGGCGCTCGTGGACCTCGGGGAACTTCTGGCTCTTGGAAAGCGGCTTCCGGGGCATCAGCGGGCCTCCAGGATGCTCACGGTCACGGACGAGCCGGTCCCGGCGTGGCTATGGATCGCGCCCCGGCGGGCGTGGGGGACCTGCAGCCGTTCGGAGCCGAAGTGCTTCTGGATGTTCCCCTGCAACTGCCAGAACGCGAAGACGGCCTGCATGAGGCCGGTGGCCCCCACCGGGTGACCGCAGGCGATGAGCCCCCCGCTCGGGTTCACCGGGATCGCCCCGGCCTTCGGGACGTCGAACCCGTAGTCCACGCCCTTGAGGAACGGGTCGCCCCGCTCCACGAAGTCGTAACCCTCCCCGTACTTGCAGAGCCCCAGGTCCTCGTAGGTCTGGATCTCCGAGGAGGAATAGGCATCGTGGAGCTCGACGAAGTCCAGGTCCCGGTTCGGGTCCTCGATGCCCGCATGTCGGTAGGCCTCGAGCCCGGCCGAGCGTCCGGCCCGAAAGCTGTGCACCCCCGGGTAGCGGAGGTCCGCGTACTCCTCCTCCGTCTCCTTCGGGTTGAGCAGGACCTTCCCGAAGGGGCGGTCCGCGAGCCGCATGGTGTCCGTCCCGCACCCCACCCCGGTGACCTGGACGGGCCGGTCGGTCAGCTCCTTCGCCCGCTCCTCGCTGCAGAGGAAGACCGCCGCGGCGCCGTCCGACATGGTGCAGATCTGCTCCCGGGTGAGCGGGTAGCTCACCATCTCGGAGCGTAAGACCCCCTCCACGTCGATGGCCTTCGGGTACTGGGCGTAAGGGTTGTAGAGCGCGTTGCGGTGGTTCTTCACCGAGACCTTCGCCATGACCCGGGTCCCGTACTCCACCGAGAGCCGCTGGGCCTCCCGCTCGTCCTTCACGTGCGCGAACTTGCGCCGCCGGATGTACTCGTAGATGTGCCGGTTCACCATGAGGGCGTAGTAGCCGGTGTAGAACCCTCCGAGGGGGAAATCGAAGTTCGTGTCGCTGGCCAGCGCGATGAACTCGTTGCCCTTCCAAGTGGGGACCCGGCTCATGGTCTCGTATCCCACGGCCAGGCACAGGTCCATCCGGCCCGAGGCCACCGCCTCGTAGGCCGCCTGGAAGCACTCTCCCCCCGTGGCCCCTCCCCACTCGATCCGCACGGACCCCCGGGGGTTGAGCCCAAGGTAGTCCTGGACCATGCTCGCCGCCTTGAGCTGGCGGCTGAAGTGGTCGGAGAAGTAGGAGACCCGGCTCCCGTCGATCATGGCGTGGGTCAGGTTGGGGACCTCGGCCTTGGCCAGGTCAAAGGCCCGCTTGCACATGAGCCGGAAGTCCATGGCGGGGTGGGCCTTGGCGAACTTGGTGACCCCCCCCGAGACCATGTAGACCCGACGCCCGGGCCGTCTCGGGCTGGACGGGGTAGGGGTCCCGGGGAAGAGGTCTCGCTTCTTGCCTTTCTTGGTTTCCGCCATGTGCTGTCTTCTCCTCGGAGGCGCGCGGTAGGTCGGTCCCCTCTTAATCGTTTTCCGGGGGCCGGGAGAGCCTGGAGAAGAAGTCCCGGTACACGGCCAGGCAACGATGGAAGGAGCGGAGGCTGACGTTCTCCCCCTCGCCGTGGGCCCCCTCCCCCCGGGGGCCGTAGACCACGGTGGGAAGGACCGAGCCGAAGACGTTGAAGTCCCCCACTCCCCGCTGCTCCTCGACCGTCGGAGGGGTCCCGGATCTGGCCGCCGAACGGAGGAAGGCCCGTACGAGAGCGTGGTCCCTTCCGGTCCGGTACGGGGGGAGCCAGGGAGTGGCCCGGGGAGCCCGGCGCAAGACGGGCGCGAGCGGGGGGAGCCGGTCCGCTTCCGCCTGGAGCCGGCGTCTGAGCTCCCCTTCCTTCCGGGCGAGCGTCGAACCCGGGGGGACCAGCACGTCCAAGCGGGCGAGGGCCCTTTGGGGAAGAGTGACCTCGCCCTCCCCCTCGGTCCAGACCTTGAGCGGTTGGACGCCGGGGGGGACACGGAGCAAGAAGCGCGCCAGCGCCCGAAGGGGGTTGGGGGCCTCCCCCGGGCGGCCGAAACCCTCCCCGTGTCCCCCCGGGCCCTCGAACCCGCCCCAGAAGACCCCCCGCCCCCAGGCGCTGAGGTTCAGGACCTCCTGGGTGGGCTCGGGGATCAGGACCAGGCCGATCCCTGGAGGGAGCCGGGAGAGCAGTCCCCACGCCCCTGCGCTCTCTCCTTCCTCGTCCGTGGTGACCGCGAGGGCGAGCCGGAGCCCCGGATGCCGCCAAAACTCCCGGACCAAAAGGAGCCCCAGGATCACCCCGGCCTTCATGTCGAGGGACCCTCGGCCGAACAGCCGGTCCCCGACCACCCGGCCGGGCCGAACCCGCCCGGTCCGGGAGGGAGGCACGGTGTCGCCGTGGGTGGCGAGGAGGACCCGGGGCCCGGGAAGGCCCTCCCAGGCCCCCGCGAGCAGCACCGGGCTCGCCCCTCGAAGGGCGAGCCGACGGTAGGGGACCCCTCCGCGCCGGAGCGCTCCCTCCAGGAACCGCAGCCCCCCTTCGGGGTCTTCGTGGCTGGGGACCCCGACGTACCGCTGGAGAAGACGGACCGCTTCGGCGTCAGGAGGGGGCATGGGAAGGGGACTCCTTGTTCCCCCTAAGACTTTCCTGGGGTCCGGAAGGCATCCCGGGCCCCGGGTGTCCCTCGTGTGACGGAACGGCTAAGAGGCTCTCTTTCTCATCGTCGGGCATGCCGAAGCAGACCGTCTCCCCGCCGGGGCCTCGCCACCTGCTGTCCATCCTGGACCTGAAGGACGACCTGCCGGCGCTGCTCAAACGGGCCTCCGTGCTCAAGGCCCAGCGACAGGCGGGCCGGCTGGGCACACCGTTCCGAGGGAGGGCGCTGGCCATGATCTTCGAGAAGCCCTCCACCCGGACCCGGAGCTCCTTCGAGCTGGCCATGACGGAGCTGGGAGGGCACGCGGTGTATCTTTCCCCCCAGGACATGCAGTTGGGGCGGGGCGAGACCATCCCCGACACCGCCCGGGTGCTCTCCCGCTACTACCACGGGATCATCTACCGGGCGTTCCGGCACCAAGACGAGGAGGCCCTCGCACACGCTTCCTCCGTCCCCGTGATCAACGCTTTGGACGACCGGGAGCATCCCTGCCAGGTCGTGGCCGACCTCCTCACCCTGAGCGAACGCTGGAAGGGGGGTTTCCGGGGCCGGCGCCTGGCCTACATCGGGGACGGGAACAACGTGCTGAACTCCCTTCTGCTCGGCAGCGCGCTGGTAGGCTTGGACTTCGTCGCGGCCATACCCCAGGAGTATCGCCCGCCGGCCGAGGTGGTCGCCCAGGCGCGGGCGCTCGCCGCCGAGGCCGGTGCCGCTTCCGAGATCGTGGTCTCCCCCCGGGAGGCGGCGAAGGGGGCGGACGCCCTCTACACGGATGTCTGGGTCTCCATGGGGGACGAGGCGGAGGAGGCGGAACGGAAGGCGGCCTTCGCCGGCTACCAGGTGAACCGCGCCCTCCTGGACCGGGCCAAGCCCGGGGCCTTCGCCATGCACGACCTTCCCGCCCACCGGGGCCTGGAGATCACCGACGAGGTCATGGACGGGGACCGCCAGGCGATCTGGGACCAGGCGGAGAACCGGCTGCACGCGCAGAAGGCGATCCTCGAGCTTTTCCTCGGGCCGGGCCGACGCCCGCGGTGAGGCCCCCCGGGGGGCCTAAGGGGGGCTCCCGGGTCGAGCGGTGAGCCGGACCTTGAAGGTGCGTTCGATCTTGCGGACCAGCGCATCCGGGGGGGCGATGGCCCCGGATTCCAGCTTGTGGACCACGCTGGTCTTCTCGTTGATCCGTTGACCGAACTGCTCCTGGGTGAGGCCCAGACGCTCCCGGGTCTGCCGGATGGTGCGGCTCCAGTCCGGGTCGAGCTCCCGCTCCGGCAGCTCCGCGAAGAGGTCCCGCTCCAGCCCCCGCCCCTGGGCCTTCCCGAGGCGCTCGTGGAGCGCCTCGCGGTCCGGCCCCTGTCGGGGGGCCCCAGGCCCCGCCGGCGACCCCAGCGGGCGACCGAACTTCAAACAGGCGTTGCACACCCGAAGTACCGAGCCCTCCACGTTCACCGGCGTCACGCTCTCGGTGTCGCGGCCACACATCTCACAGATCATGTTCCTCCCCTGTGTCCACCGGCGCCCTGGGCGCTGGACAAGGAAGGGCCTCGAGGCGCCACAGGGCCTCGGGAAGCTCCACGAAATCCCCGATGGCCAGCGTCGGTCGCTCCTCCTCGCCCCGGGGGAAGGCGGGGTAACGGGGGCTCCAGCGGAAGTGGACGGTCCGCATCCCCAGGGCCTTGGCCCCCGCCACGTCCTTGGCCAGATGGTTCCCCACCATCACGGTCCGGTCCGGGGGAAGTCCCAGGCTCGAGAGGGCGGCCTCGAAGATGAACGGGTGCGGCTTCGGCCATCCCACGTCCGACGAGGTCACGACCACGGAGAAGTACCGGCCGATCCCCAGCCGGTCCAGGGCCTGGGAGACCTCCGCCCGCCCGGCCTGATCGGTGTTCGTGACCAGGCCCAAACGGTATCTCCCGTAGAGAAGGGTCAGCGTCTCGCCTACCCCCGGGATGAGCGGGGACCGGCCGGGAAGGAAGGGGCCCTCCTCGATGAGGGTATCGCCCATGTCCAGGAGCACCCCGTCCACCGGATGGCGCCTGGGGTAGGTCGCCTCCCGGGTCGATACGGACCGGGTCCCCTCTCCCTCCTCCAGACTGGGCAAGGTTCCGGCGCCTCTACCGGGGTGGGTTAGACCGCGGAAAGGACCTCGGGCAGCCGGATACCTGGCGGGTTATTAGCCTACAGGGGGGGGACCCGGGGCGGACGGGGGGGGCTGCCATGGAGGGACCCAGACCGGAGGGTGCTTGGGGGCGGGTTTTCTTAGGAGCAGGAAAGCGACGACCACCGCGAGGATGGTCCCCACCGGGAGGATCACGTAGACGAACAACTCCGGCAGGAGGGAGGCCAAGGAGGGTTGGGAGACGGAGAAATTGGCGGACGTCCGGTTGCTCTCGTACGGGTACGCGGAGGCCAGCACCGTCACCATGACGGTCTCCCGGGCATTGGGGGCGGTGTAGGTGAGGTTCGCCACCCCCTCCACGTCACTGGAGAGCTCTGCGCTGTCCGGTGTCCCGCCGCTCAACTTAACGGAGAGCGCGGCGCCTCCGAGGCGGCTCCCGGGGAGGTTGGCGGAAGAGACCAGGATCTCCAGGGTCAGGGTCTCCCCGGGGGTCCAGGAGCCTGGCGCGACGATCCGGAGGGCCAAGGCCCCCGTGGCGCCGGTGACGTTCAGGACGGCCGCGACGCTCGCCGAGGAGTACCCGGGCGCGGTCAGGTTCAGGGAAAGGGTGTAGAGCTGGGAGACCAGCGTGGCCGGGGCGCTGAGGTCGCCGGCATAGCTTCCCGGGGCGGTCTGGTTCAGCGCCAAGACGACCGGGACCCCGGAGAGCCTCGCTCCGAAGCTGAGCCCGGCCGGAGAGAGGGGGAGGCTCATCCCCGGCCCTTGGAAGACCGAGACCTGAACGGGCACCCGGCCCAGGCTCGGGACGAGGCTGGGAAGGGTCAGTTCGGCGACCAGCGGCGTCGAGCCGGGGGCCGGGACCACCGTGAAGTTCAGCTGCTCTGCGAACGGGGTGAAACCGGGGGCTGTGAGCTCGAGGGTGAGGGACCCGGGAAGGAGCGTGGTCACCAAGGGAAGCGTCAGGAGGTCCGAGGCGACGGAAACGGGCTGCTGCGGCATGGCGAGGGTGGCCTCCTTCAGGCTCCCGACGGTGGTGTTCAGGAAGGCGGTCACGCCCCGGGCCGGAAGCCCGGTCAGAAGGACGGACTGGCGGACGACCACTCCCTGGCCGGTGCCGGAGAGGAGGGGGCTCCCCAGGACGGTGACCGCGCCCGTTAGGGACGGCCCGCTGACAGGGTTCACCACCAGGGCGGAGCGGCCCAGCCCGGTGGAGAACCCTGACCCGCTGGCATTGGCGTAAAGGTGGACGAAGGTGGAGGTCGAAAGGGTGGGGGCCACGTACCGGAGGGAGAGCTGCCCGGAGGCGTTCGTGGTCCCGGTCGGGGCCAGGAACCGCCCCTGGGAGGCCGAAGCGGTCACGTTGGCGACCACCGGCAGCCCGTTGTAGGTCACCGTCACGTTCACGCCGATCGAGGCCCCGCTCGCCAGCGTCGTCTCTTGCGGGGCCAGGTCCGTCACGAGCGTCGGGAGGTCGGACGGGCAGGACTGGGCGACGTTCCCCACCCGGAGACATAGAGTGGCGACCCCGCCCCGCTGGGGGGTCGAAGAGTCGTTGGCGACCACGCTGACCCGGTAGCTGCCGTTCTGGGGGTAGGTGTGGACCGTCTGGGGACCCCCGGCCCCCCAGCCGAGTTGGGAGCTCCCGTCCCCGAAGAGGAAGCCGAAGGCGTACGGACCCGTCCCCCCCGAAGCGGTGGCGGTGAAGGTGACGGGTTCCCCGGCGGTGGGATCCGCGGGGGTGGCGGTGAGGTTCACCGTCAGGGGCCCGGCGTTCCCGACGTTGAGGACCACCGCATTGGTGACCCCGGTCCCCGTGGACGAGTACCCCACGGCGTAGGCTGTGTAAGTGCCGGGGAGCCCGTAGGTATGGGCGATCGTGTCCTGGGGCGTGGTGGTGGCGTTGAACTCATCGTAGGGGGGCCCCACATCCCCGAAGGCGTACTGGTACAGCGAGAAGTTCTCCGGGGAGGCCGTGAAAGTGACGGTGAGGGGAGCGGGCCCGGCCCCCGGGGCGGCCTTGAGGACCATGCCCTGGGGGGGGGTCGCGGTCGGAAGGGTCTGTGCCAGAAGGTCCGAGAGCAGGACCGAGAAGTTGGGGGTGCCGATGCCGGTCACCGGGTTCCAACCGTAGCCGGCGGTATAGCCGTTCCAGCCGGAGAGGATCGGATGGAAGGCGACCGGGTAAGCGCTGGAGTTGAGCACCGCGTAGAGCCCGGGGGCGAGGAATCCCGGATGGCTGGTCCCCTTGGCGGAGGCGAGCAGGGCCGCATAGCCCGCCCATTGGGGAGCCGCGTCGCTGGTCCCCTCCACGTAGGCGTCGTTCCCCTGGAAGATCATCCCGAGCGCGGTCCCCGCCACCAGCGAGACGTCGGGGACCCCCCGGGTGGTCTGGCCGGGGAACCGGCTGAACCCGGGTCCCGTCTGCCAGGGAGGTCGGGGAAGGACCGAGAAGCCGCCCCCGGAGCCTCCCTGGTTGTTGCAGGTGGTCTGGGTGCCGCTCCAGCCGTTCTCGCTCCGGTACTGGTCCCCCGTCACGTTCAACTGGGTGCCTCCCACCCCGATGGCAAAAGGGTCGGAGGCGGGGAACCAGGGGGAATAGAGGGGCGTCCCGCCGTTGGCCCCGCAGTCGCCGCTGGCCACAAAGACGTCGATCCCCTCGGCCGCGGCGGCGGCAAGGGGGGGCCCGAGCAACGCGAAGGACCCATCGGTGGTGGCGTTGCACTGGAAGCTGCAGGGGCCTCCATTGTAGATGCCCAGCTCGGACTCTCCCCAGGAGAGGGAGATGACCCCCACTTGGTCCTGGGCGACGAGGGAAGCGACCCCGTAGTAGAGGCCGTAGCCACTGTTGGGGGACAGGACCAGATCGATGGAGGCGTCCGGGGCGGAAGCGTGGGACCACTGCGTGTCGAGGGCGATCTCCAGGCCCCAGCCGCTGGAGGTGGAGCTGTTCATGTTCCCCCCGGGGACGGGGTAACTGAAAGTGATCGCAGGGGAGGGGAGGCCGAAGCACGAGGAGAAGCTCTGGAGGTCCGAGAGGATGGTGGGTTGGGGCTCGGCCGAATCGTAGGCGTCGACGATCCCGATGGTGACCCCCTGACCCCGCGAACCCCCGGCGATCACGGGCGTGACGTTGTAGGCGCCCTGGACCACGGCCGGGGTAAGGCCGCCGGTCGGGCAGACCGCCGCCCCTCCCGAGGAGGGGGACGGAGGGCTGGAAGGGAT
This sequence comes from Thermoplasmata archaeon, assembly GCA_021827405.1. Classification (GTDB taxonomy): domain Archaea; phylum Thermoplasmatota; class Thermoplasmata; order Lutacidiplasmatales; family UBA184; genus JAKATE01. The sequence goes on along the minus strand of JAKAVY010000009.1, from coordinate 3,536 downwards.
CTGGGCCTGAAGTCCGACCGGGGAGAACAGGGAGGTGTCCGAGGGGGAGGCCAGCGCGCTCACCGGTAGCCCGGCCGGGAGGGTCGGGGGGGCCGTGAAGACCACCTGGGAGGAGCCGCCGGCGGCTCCCGAGTAGCGCGTCAGCTGGGTATGGAAGGCGGCCTCGAACGCTCCCGCGGAGCCGGTCACTTCCCAGTCCCATCCGTCGGTCGGCGCCCGGATCTGAAGCCCGGCCGAATGGAGGTACTGGGTAAGGGCGTTCACGGCGGAAGGGGCGGGTCCGAAGCGGCTCATCACCTGGGCCGGGGTGAGAGGGGGGACGCGGGTGCCCTCGCGGGCGTATTGCTCAAGGCCTGGGAGGTTCCCTGGGGTCAAGGCCAACACGGTGGCCACGTGGTCCGCCTTGGGCTCGGGACCGACCCGGGAGTAGCCTTGGGCGAGGGGGGGGGCCCCGGGGAGCGAGGGGGCGAGGAGGGCGAGGCTGCCCGGCGAGCCCGAGGAGGAGGACAGGCCCGTGACACCCCGTCCCTGGACGGGCCCAGGAAGGAGGAGGGCGGAGAGGAGGAGGAGCGCGCAGAGGGCCACGCTCCGGGCGGCCAGGATCTTCTGGGGAGGGGCTTCGTGGAACATCCGAGCAGGTCGCCGGAAGGGGGGTCTTTGCCCCGGCTCGCCGGTACCGCTTGTCAAGACGGCTTACCCCTTATATAGGGGAACCCCTTGGGCCGCCCGGAGCTCAAGTCACCCATGGCGCAGAAGCCGCACATGAACCTCGTCTTCATTGGTCACGTGGATCACGGCAAGTCCACCACCGTCGGGCGGATCCTGTTGGACGCAGGGGTGATCCGGCAAGAGGAGATCGAGAAGTTCCGCTCGGAGGCCGAGGCGAAGGGGAAGGCCACGTTCGAGTTCGCCTGGGTCATGGATGACCTAAAGGAGGAACGGGAGCGCGGAGTGACCATCGACATCGCGCACCGGCGGTTTGACACAGACAAGTACTACTTCACCATCATCGACGCCCCGGGCCACCGGGACTTCGTCAAGAACATGATCACCGGGACCAGCCAGGCCGATGCGGCCGTCCTGGTCTGTTCCGCGGCGGAGGGGGTCCAGGAGCAGACCCGGGAGCACATCTTCCTGGCGCGGACGCTCGGGATCCGCCAGGTCATCGCCGCCGTGAACAAGATGGACCGTCAGGAGGTCGCCTACTCCGAGAAGCGGTTCAACGAGGTGAAGGAGGAGCTCACGAAGCTGTTCAAGGGGATCGGCTACAAGATCCCGGAACAGGTGACCTTCATCCCCATCTCCGCGTACAAGGACGACAACATCAAGACCGCCTCTCCGAACATGCCCTGGTACAAGGGGCCCACCCTCATGGCGGCCCTGAACGCCCTCCAGGTCCCCGAGAAGCCCACGGACAAGCCTTTGCGCCTGCCCGTACAGGATGTCTACACCATCACCGGGATCGGCACGGTCCCCGTGGGGCGGGTGGAGACCGGGAAGCTCAAGCCCGGGGACAAGATCATCTTCAATCCCTCGGGGAAGAGCGGGGAGGTCAAGAGCGTGGAGATGCACCACGAGCAGCTCACCGAGGCCGTGCCCGGGGACAACGTTGGGTTCAACGTCCGGGGGATCGACAAGAACGACATCAAGCGGGGGGACGTGGCCGGGCCGGTCTCCAGCCCGCCGAGCGTGGCGGAGTACTTCATCGCCCAGATCCAGGTGCTGAACCATCCCTCGGTGATCACCGAGGGCTACACCCCGGTCTTCCACTGCCACACCGCCCAGGTGGCCTGTGAGTTCACCGAGCTGCAGAAGCGCCTGGACCCCAAGACGGGGCAGACGGCCGAGGAGAAGCCCCAGACCTTGAAGACCGGCGATGCGGCGATCGTGAAGATCACCCCCAAGAAGCCTCTGGTCGTGGAGAAGTACAAGGAGTTCCCCCAGCTCGGGCGCTTCGCCATCCGGGACATGGGGCAGACCATCGCGGCCGGGGTCATCGTGGACCTGAAGAAGCGGAGCGAGTAGGCCCCTTTCGACGCCAGGTGGTCCGGACCATGCCCCAGAAAGCGCGCATCTCCCTGAGCGGGACGGACCCCCGGAAGGTGGACACGGTCTGTGGCCAGATCCGGGAGATCTCCAGCCGGACCGGCATCGGGATGGTGGGACCGGTGCCGCTGCCCACGAAGCGGTTGAAGGTCCCCGTGCGCAAGGGTCCGGACGGGGGAGGCTCCAGCACCATCGACCACTGGGAGATGCGGATCCACAAGCGGCTCATCGACATCGACGCCGACGAGCGGGCGCTTCGCCAGGTGATGCGGATCCAGGTCCCCGACGGCGTGAACATCGAGATCGTGCTGAAGGCCTAGCGGTCTGATCCTGGGACGCGCGATCTTGTCGGCGACCCTCTCGCGGGGGGATGGTCTGGGCGCCGGTCGGTCCTAGTCCCGACACGCGGAGGACGGTCCGGCCTTGAGCGTCGGCTCCCGGCGACGGCATCCCCCCGCTTGGCGCGGATGGACCTAAGTAATCCGCAAGCCGCCGTCGGAGGCAAGAATTGCCCGTCGCCCGGCACTCCGGGGCCCGTCCCTCGATCGTAGGCCCGTGGGTCCACGTCAAACTGGACACCCTTCGAGTGCACCCCATGGAACGGGTCCAGGGAGGGCCCCACCGGGAGCCCCGCCTCCGCATCTTCCGTCCCTCTGACCAGTTCCTCGTGGGCGGGTCGGCCAGGTCATCTCCAGAAGTTCGGGTTGGGGCGCGGGAGCTTCCAGAGCTGCGTCGAGCTCGAGCAGGCGACTTTGTAAAACCTGGACACGTAAGGCGGGTGCGTAGCGGCGGGGTGTTGTGGCCGGGGGACACTGCGGAATCTCTGCGAGGTCCGAAAGATCCGGTCGCGATTGGCGAAGCCCTCCGGGGCGGGCACTTCTAGGGTCAGGGACCATTGGGCCTGCGAGCAGGCGGTTACTTGCAGCCACTGACGGGTGATCGAGGGTAGCGTAGATCGGTGGGTGGGAACCCGGCGGACCTGGACGGGTCGTCCACAGCTAGGGGAGCGCTCAGCGCGGTTGCGGTGATTGGCGCCCTCCCTCCTCTGCTTGAGCACCGGGGAGCACGCGGAGGACTCGGGACCCTTCGGCCCGGCGCGTTCCGTCTCCTGGCGACTCGACAGGGGAGCCCCCAGGACGTTGCGGGATCCGCTCGGACCCTGGAAGGTAAGGAGGAGGTGAGAAGGAGGCCAAGCACCTCAGTCCCGTCCGCACGGCGCCCCTGCTGGATGGGTGTGGACGGGAATGGGACAGCCCTAGCTTCGCGCTTCCCCAGGGCGCACCGTGCGCCCCGGCGCCATCCCCCGGGGCCGGGTTGGGCAGGAGGGAAAGGACGAGGGAGTAGGGCTCTCCCCTCCTTTCGGCGCCTGGGGGGATGCCTCTTCCCTTACGAAGGGTCTCTCCCAGGCTCGTCCCCGTTGTCCCTCAGGGTCTGGGGGGTGCTGGTGGGGGGGGCGGGAGGCCGATCCCGGGCTGAGAGGGTGGTGAGAT
>JAKAVY010000050.1 GCA_021827405.1 Thermoplasmata archaeon | reverse complement strand
ATGGGATGGTCGCTACGACGCTCCAGGAAGGGGAAGGCGACGAGGAGGGCCAGACCGAGCAGGACGCCTCCGATCGACCAGGACTCCGAAGCCTCTCCCAAGGCCCCCAGCGTGATGCCGAGCAATAGCGAGGTCAGCCCTCCGGCGAAGACGAGGTTCCCGGTCCAGTCCAGCTGAGGGCGCACTTCCGGGGGAGCGAGCTCCTTCAGGTCCTTGCGGGCCCGGAGGGTGGCGACCAGTCCGATGGGCACGTTCACGAAGAAGATCCACCTCCAGCCGATGGTGGAGGTGATGATCCCGCCCAACACCAGCCCCACCACCGCCCCCACGACGATGGAGACCTGGTTGATCCCGAGGGCCCGGCCCCGTTCGTTCGGGGGGAAGGCGTCCGTGATAATCGCGGCCGAGTTCGAAAAGAGGAACCCGGCCCCCACCGCCTGGACCAGCCGGAAACCGACGAGCTCGAGGCCCGTCTGGGAGAACCCGCAGAGGAGGGACCCAACGGTGAAGACCGCAAAGCCCAGGATGTAGAGCCGGACCCGGCCGTACATGTCCGAGAGCCGCCCGAAGTTCAACAGAACCACGGCGGTCAGGAGCGAATAGCCGATGAGGATCCAGAGGAGAAGGGTGGCGTTGGTCTGGGGGAGCTCCCGACCGATGGTGGGGAGCGAGATGAGCACGATGTTCGTATCGATGGCCGACATGAGGGTGGCCACCGTGGTGTTGGAAAGGACCAGCCACTTGTACTTCATGGGGCTCCCGAGGACCGTACGGGGGGGCCATCAGGGCCCCGGGCAACCCGCCGGCCAGGGCGACCGTACGGGGCGCGAGAGCAGGGACGGGGCATCAGCCCGTGGGTCCCCGGAAGCCAGCGATCTCCGCGCTCACCCGGTCCACGTACTTTCGGAAGTTGGCCAGGACGCTGCGGGAGGTGATGACCCCGAGGACCTCATCTCCCCGGCGGACCACGATGCGCCGGACACCGCGTTCGGCCATCCGGGAGACCACCTCGTCGGTGGGGGTCTCCGGTGCGCACTGTTGCAGCGGGGAGGACGCGATGTCCCGTAGCCGGACCTCTTGGGGGGAACGACCGGGGGCCAGGACCTTCTCCAGAAGGTCCCACTCGGTCACGATCCCCACCGGCTCCCGGCGGGGTTGCCGGACCAGGATGGCGTAGCCTTTGCGCCGCTCCACCATCGTGCGGGCGGCCGTCAGCACGTCCGTGGCCTCGTCCAACACCAGGACGTCCCGGTCCATGATGTCCTTGGCGAGAAGTACCATACCCGTCCCAGGAGGAGGAAGTTAATGAGTCATTCGAGGCGGAGGGGACCCGACCCCAACGCGGAAGCCAGCATTGGGCAAACGCTCTTAGAGCCGACCGGTTGATACGCCCATGGACCGCGCGGATGCGCGCCGATGGCTCCGGCGATGGGACGCCCAGCAGGAGCGGTATCTGGCTGCCCGGGAAGAACGGTTCCGGGCCATGGGCGATGTGCTGGAGTCCGTCCTGCGACCTCCGCGCAGGGTCTTGGACCTGGGTTGCGGCCCTGGCTCCCTTTCCCTTCGGCTCCTCGACCGGTTCCCCGGGCTCTCGGTGACCGGAGTAGACCACGATCCGGTCCTGCTCAAGATCGGGTCCACGGCGCTCGGGGCGAGGGGGGGCCGGATCCGGTGGGTGGACGCAGACCTTCGCGCCGCGGGGTGGGACGCGGAACTCGGTCCGGGGGCGTTCGACGCGGCCGTCTCCACCACCGCACTCCACTGGCTGACCCCGCGGGAGCTCACGGGCCTCTACCAGCGACTGGCCGAGCGGATCCGACCCGGGGGGGTGTTCCTGAACGGGGACCAGATGCCGTTGCCGTCCGGCTGCCCTCGTCTACGGGCGGCAGCGCACCGGTGGCGGCAGCGCCGGCGGTCGGGAACCGGCCCGAGCGGACCTGGGGAGACCTGGGAGCAGTTCTGGCGGAGCGTGAGCCGGGACCCCGCGCTCAAACAGGAGTGGGTAGAACGCCAACGCCGGTACCCCTCCCACCACTCCGCCGAGTCCAATCTGACCCCAGAACAGCATGCACGCCGGCTCCGGGCGGCCGGGTTCGGGGAGGTGGCGGTCCTCTGGCAGCACTTGGAGAACCGAGTCCTAGTCGCGCTCCGGTGATCCCCCGGGGGGTCCTGGGGGAGCCAACGAGGGCGTAGACGGGGGAAGCTCAGTCCTCGCGGTCACCGTCGGGGGACCACTGCCGGAGAGGCTCGTGCCAAGTGCCGGCGGCCCGGGCCAGTTCCCTCTTGACCCCTTTCTTGGTGGCCTTCCCGAGGCGCACCGACGCGTCCGCGGTCTTGCTCCCCACGGCCGCGCTTCCCCGGGCCACCGCGCTGCCCAGGGCCTGGCCCCCCTTCTTCACCTGGGTAGGAAGGGACCGTAGGCCCTTCTGGATCCGGACCCCCATGACGGCGAAGTCGTACTCCATCTCTCGAGCGAGGTCCTGGGATTCCCATCCCATCCGCTTGGCCCCTTGCTCGATCTTGCGTTCCATCTGGGTGATCTCGTTCTCCATGTCCCGCCCTAGTCCCCCCGCGGCTTGACGCAGAAGGCTCAGGTGCTCGCGGAACCGCGTCTCTTGTCGGCTCGGCATGGCCTGCGGCATCCCGGCCGGCCTACGGCGGACCCCGCTTAAGAGACCTCCGCTCCAGTTACCCCGGCACGCGTGGGGCGCAAGGACCGCCAGACCACGCCCATTCCTCTCCGGAGAAGCCTATTTGGGCATGCGAGAAGGATTCCCTTCTACGGCGGACGGGGGCGGGCTTGGATGGGGGTGCGCGTGAGCTTTGACGGGGCCTGCCAACCCCCGGGGAAAGGAGGGGTCGCCACCTGGGCCTTTGTGGTGGAGGGGGAAGGCCTGGAGGCCGAGCAATGGGGTCTGGCGGCGCCCCCCGGCTCTCCCGATTCCACCAACAACGTGGCCGAGTACACCGGGGCCATCCGGGGCCTGGAGTACCTGCTTGAACGGGGCTACCGGGGTCCCGTGGTCCTTCAGGGGGATAGCCAGCTGGTGCTCCGTCAAGCGGAAGGGGGATATCGGGTCCGGGCCCCGCACCTGAGGCCCCTGAACGACCGCCTCCGCAGGACGCTGGCCCTCTTCGAGTCGGCGGAGCTCCGCTGGGTGCCCCGGGAGGAGAATGCGCGGGCCAACGAGCTCACCCAGGAGGCGCTCCGCCAGGTCCGCCGGTCGGGGGGTCCCGGAGCCGACCGGAGGGGGGCGCACTAATACGTATAAATAAACATCGGACCTTTCGGCAACCCGCCTCGCGGGGCAAGGTTTATCTTTGGACCTTTCGCATACTAACGAACGCCGGGAGGCAATCCCCCATGGTCAACGAAAGAGACCGATCCCAGAGCACGCCCAAGGCCGGAAAGCACAAGCGCATCCGATGGCTCCCCCTCCTTCTCGGGGTGGCGGTCGTCCTTGTCTCAGGCTCAGTCGTGGCCGACGTGGTGCTGACCTACGTCGCCAACACGGGGGTCGGCGCTAACGCAGCGAGCCCCTTCGAGTGGGGAGAGGGTAGTAACTACGCCACGGCCTCGAGCTTCAGCCTCGCGACGACTTCCTTCCCCGGCGGTGGGAACTCTGGCCCCACCATGACCACCAAGCTGGCCGGGATCCAGGACGTGAACGTGGAACTGGTGGACATCAACGTGTTCAACCTGGCGAGCACCCTGCCCACCGGCGACACGGCCGCCCTCGGCTCCATTTTGAGCAGCGGTGCCCCCGGCTCCGTCGCCAATGTCGTCTGCGCCTACGCCATCATCACGGACTACGTTCCTACGACCTCGGGGACCGCCGTTACCGGCGCTCCCGCGGGCTGCGGGGCCTTCGTTCCCGCCAACAGCGGGACCCTCGGCGCCGGCTGCACGACGAGCGCCTTTGCCGTGGTGAACCTGGTCACGGGGACCATCGGAACAAATACGATCGGGGGGGCCTGTTCCATCACCTCCAGCGTTTCGGGCCCCGCTACGATCCTCTACGTGAGCTTCGCCATCTACACCGATGGCGCTGTGACCCCGACCACCACGGCCTCGTTCTCGGTCCCCTTGGTCATCAGCTAGGAGCCCAGGGAAGAGGATAGGAGGCGACCGAAGAGAACCCCCCGGAGGGGTGCCAGGGCGGGCCTGGCCCCGGCACCCCTCCAACCCATTCTTTAAGAACCCCTCCAAAGCAAGGTTTTGACGATGAACGAGCCTAAGTCCCGCCGAAGACTCCCTCGAAGGATCCTGGCCGCCGTCTTGGGAGTGGCCGTGCTTGGCGCCCTCCTCTCCGTCGGCTACGCCGATGTGATCCTGACGTACCATGGAAGCGCCTCCGTCTCCGGAACCACCTCCCCCTTCCAGTTCGTCAATGGGGCCAACTACGCCACCGCCGAGGGGCAGGGGTTCGCCGTGAACACCTACCCCAACGCCCAGCAAGCCTCCGTCGCCGCCTCGGTCTCTGGGGCCGATGGCGCCTACGGGACCTACGTCCTGGACACTTTAGAGGTGGCCGCGGCCGTCACCAGCACCGCCACCTGGAGCCTGAGCATCGCGATATCCACCCCGCTGGTCGCCACCGGCGTCAACGCGGCCTACGTCTTCTATTGCACAGCCGCCCCCACCGGGGTCACCCTCACCGGGACCCCGCTGGCCTCCGGTACGGATGCCAACGGGAACCCCTGGGCCATCTACGCCCCCACCTGTCCCGGCACCCAGACCTCCCTCTCCCTGCTGGCGAGCGGCTCAGGAACCCCCCTGACCCTCACCGGTCTAACGTCCGGGACCAGCGTGATCTTCTTCTCCTTCGCCCTGGCCGTGACCAACTCCGGAGCCAGCACCACCACGGCCGCCGGCATCACCCTGGAAGCGACCAGCGGGTAGGCCGCCCGAGGGAGCAGGATTATCCTCCCGGAGGCTCATAGGTAGACCCAACGCCCCGGGAGCATGCGGAACCAGGAGGAGCGCCCATGACCGCCGCCCCGGGCCCACCCGAGAGGAACCGGACCCTCCTCTATCTGCTCGTCTTCGCGGGAACGGCCGCGCTTATGGCCGGCCTCGCTGAGCTCTTCGCCCTCGGGCAGTTGGGCCCCGGGCCCTACTTCAACGTGGCCCTGGGTTCCTCCGTCCTCATCGTCTCCGTGCTCTTCCTGGCGCCCCGCCCGGCCGTGTCCACCTCGGCTGGAACCGTTTCCGGTGACCTTCCGGATCCCCTCGACATTCGCCCCTCCGCTCGGGGGGGGGCCGAGGGGACCGGATCCGCCGTGGGGTCTCCGCTGGGGACCCGACCTGGGCAGGGAGACCGGCCCCCGTCCCTGGAACGCCCCGGAACCGTAGCCGCGACAGAGGCGGCCCCGGTCCCCCCTCGGCCCTGGCAGGTCCGAACCCTTCCCTCCGACCTGGCCGGGGGCCGGGCGCTGCCCCGGAATCCGGAGGGGGTCCTGGAGACCCTCGACCAGCTCGCGGAAGAATTGACCCGGCCGATCCCCGGCACCCCGGTTACCGATCCGGGGGGCCTCGCGCCCGAAGAACGTGGCCCCCCGCCGATCCCCGTGGACGAAGAGGACCTGGCCCGACCGGTGTCCCCCGAGCGAAGCCCCCTTTCCGCCCCCCCGGGAGGAGACCGCGGTGCCTCCCCCCCGAAAGGACCCCTGGAACTCCCGACGGAAGAGGACCTGCTCCATGCTGTCCCCCCCTTCGGGGGCCTCCCGCAAGAGGTCCGCCCGACCCCCCGGGGAGGGGGAGACCATGCCCCGGTCGACGAGAGCATGATCCGCCCCCCTCTGGATCCCTTCCGTGGGGCCCTTCCGACCCCCCCCGGGCCTGTGCCTCGCCGTGCGACCAGCCTCTCTGCTCGCCCGGGGCAAGCCCCCTCTCCTCCCCGAGCCCCCGAGCCCTCGCCGAGGCCCCGGAATCTCCCTGGCCCCGACTCCCCCGGTCCCGCCGACCCTTTCATCTCCGAGGAGGACCTGCAAGGGATGCTCTGGGCCCTCGAGCAACGGCTCCGGTCCCAGACCGCTCCGGCGCCAGGGACCTCCCCCCGAGGGAACCGGAACCCCTGGGACCCCTCCGCCGGCTGAGCCACCCAGGAAGGACCCTTGCCCGAACGACCCGAGACCGTGCGCTTCCGCCACCGGCTCGAGGCATTGGCCCTGGGAACCGCCGGCGTCGCGGCCTATTACCTCGTGGCCGTGCCCACTTCCGACCCCATGCTCTCTTGGGCGGGCGTCGGGTCCGCCGCCCTGCTCCTCCTGGTCAGCATCGTCGCCGTGAGGGACCCGCCCTCCGCGAGGGCTCCCGTCCTCCGCCTGACCCTCCCGATGGCCCCTGCTCCCGCTTCCCGGGCCATGGCCCCTCACCCAGAGGCCCCGTTGGCCCTCAGAGCGCCCCGGAACCGTTCAAGAGCAGAAGGAGACGGGTCAGGGCGATGACCACCAGGATGAAGAGGGGAGCCAAGGTCAGCGCCAGGGCGCGGATCCCCAGCGTCGCGCGCCCTTCCCGGGCCCAGCGTTCCAACCCCAGCCCCAGGAGAAGCATCCATAGGGCGAGAGGGGTCAGCAACCCCGCGGAAAGGCTCAACGGAGGGGGCAGCAACAGGGTCCCGGCGATGCCGACCAGCGTCGCCCCGACCCCCACTCGAAGGAAGATCTCCCGGTTCCGGGCCCGCTCCTGGACGAAGTAGCCCGCCAGGACCACCGCGGCTCCCCCCATGGAGCCGGCGACCAGCCCCAGAAGGGCAAGGGCGGCACTCCCCCCGGCTCCCAGGGGGATCACGTACTGAAGCACCACCCAGGGGAACCCCACCGTCAGGAGGAGGAGGGTGGTCGTCCCGAAGAAGAGCAAAAGCGGGAGGGCCGGGATCCAATTCACGGCGCAGGCCTCGGAGCAGGTGCCTCGTTTCCGCAGCGCCTGCTCCAAGGTACAACCCAGGCACGCCTCCCGCCGATGGACCAGCCCTCCCTGCTCCCCCACCCGCCAGAGCAGCGCCGCCAACGAAGCGGCCAGGCTGGCGCAGACAAGAAAGGGCAGGACCACCTCCCCCAGGTTGTTCCACTGCAGGACGAGCGGCACAGTAGGGGAATACCGGGGAACAGGGCCTTATAGGATTCGTTCCGGCTCGCTTCGGTGACGAGCCGGGAGTCCCCTGGACCCGATCGGTCCGTTCCCCGGTCGCTAACGCAGGTCCCGGGACACCCTTTTTCCGAGCCCGGTCCCGCCTTAACGGCGGCGCGCTTGACGGGACACCCACTCCTTCAGCCAGGGGATCCCGGACAAGGTCGCTGGGGTGAGCTCCTCCGGGAGGATACCGGACGGACGGGGGAGGAAGGTGGGGAACCGTTCCACCCCCCTTGGGGTGGCCGCCAGGTCCAGGGGGACATCGTGAGGGAGCATGGGCAGGTTCACCTCCCTCCGTTGGAGGGGATGGATGGTCGTGGCCACCCGGGTGGCGATGCCGACACGCTTCACCGTTGTGAGCAGGCCCCACTCCAGGTCCGAGAACCCGCCGCCCTTCCCCAGTCGCTCCCCTCGGGGCCCCACCCCGACGCTCCCGGCCACGACGAGGTCCACGAAGGGGACCTCCTCCGGGAAGAGCGCCTCCCCCCGCGACAGGGCCGCCTCGATGGTGGGCGGGGTCGCGGTCCCGGGACGCAGGAGCCGAAAGCACCGGGGGTCCTGGAGCCGGGGAACGGGCATCACCAACCGCTTCCCGGCGCGCAGCACCTCGCTACGGAGGGGTAGCTGCGGTGCGTCCGGGTTCGCCTTGACCACTTGGGCCCCCTGGAACTCGGGGGTCTTGACCAGTTCCCGGGCGGCCTCCAAGGCGCCCTCGAAATTGGGGATCCGGTCCTGCGGCGGGAAGGGGAACCGGGCGACCCGTTCCCGCTGGAGCGCCTCCCAGATCTCCCGCCGTTGTCGCGATTTCTCGCCTTCCAGCCGGAGGCGGTCCGCCTCACCGAGCGCCGGAGGGACCGGTACCACGGGCCGCAGTGAACGGTGGACTCTTTAAGCCGTACCGTCCCTCGTGGGCTAGATGCCCCCCAAAAGGACGCTGGCCGAGGAACTGGCGTCCCGTCAACGCTCCATCTCCGTGGCGGAGTTCTTCGAGAGGAACCGCCAGATCCTCGGGTTCGACAACCCCCAGCGGGCCTTGCTCACCACGGTGAAGGAGGCCGTGGACAACGCCCTGGACGCCACCGAGGAGGCCCGGGTGCTACCGGACGTGCTGGTGGAGATCCGGAAGGCCGGGGAGGACCGGCTCGCGGTGGCCGTGGAGGACAATGGCCCCGGGATCCTACGGCGGGAGGTCCCCAATGTCTTCGGCCGGCTGCTCTACGGCTCGCGGTTCCACGCCAACCGACAGGCCCGGGGACAGCAGGGGATCGGCATCTCGGCCGCCGTCCTCTACGCCGGGCTGACCACCGCCACCCCGACCCGGATCGTCTCCAAGGTCGCGGAGGCCCCCTCCGCCTACGAGGTGGAGATCCTTTTGGACACGGCCAAGAACCAGCCCCGGATCGTCCGTGAGGACGCCCTCGCCTGGGACCGCCCCCAAGGGACCCGGGTGGAACTGACGTTGAAGGCCCGCTACCAGCGCGGCCGGCAGTCCCCCTACGAGTACCTCCGGGGGACCGCCATCGTGAACCCCCACGCCCGGCTCACCCTCGTGGAAACAGACGGGACCCGGACCACCTGGGAACGGGCGGCCCCGGAACTGCCCGCCCTCCCGAGGGAGATCCCTCCCCACCCCCACGGGCTGGAGCTCGGCGAGCTCGACCAGCGGCTCCACCAGAGCCGCTCCAGCACCCTGCTGCAGTTCCTCAGCGAGGACCTTTCCGGGCTCTCTCGCCGGGCCGCCGGGGAGGTCCTGACCAACGCGGGGGTCGGCCCCAAGACCCCTCCCGGGAGCGTTACCGGCCCCCAGGTGGAGAGCCTCCTCCGCGCGTTGAAGAGCACCCCCCTCGCGCCCCCCTCCTCCGACTGCCTCTCCCCCATCGGTCCGTTGCTGATCAAGCGGGGGTTGAAGAACGTCCTCGGTTCCCTCCGCCCGGATTTCTACGCCCCCCCGGTCACCCGCCCTCCCAAGGTCCACGCCGGGTGCCCCTTCGTGGTGGAGGTGGGGCTGGTCTACGGCGGGGACCTGCCTTCCGACCAGCCCATCCAGCTCCTCCGCTTCGCGAACCGGGTGCCCTTGCTCTTCCAGCAAGGGGCCTGCGCCATCACCACCACCGTCTCCGAGCTGGACTGGCACCGCTACGGGCTGGAGCAGAAGAACGGAGCGCTCCCCGTCGGTCCGGTGATCCTCCTCGTCCACCTGGCCTCGACCAAGATCCCCTACACCTCTGAGGCCAAGGAGGCCGTCGCGGAAACGGAGGAGATCACCCGGGAGATCGCCCTGGCGGTACAGGCCGCCGCCCGGAGCATGAAGGTCCACCTCTCCCGGCAGGTCCGTCGCTCCTTCGCCGAGGAGAAGTTCCGGATCATCCAGCGGATCCTCCCCCGGATCGCGGACAAGGCCAGCGAGATCGTCCAGGGCCCCGTCCCGGATCTCACCCGGGTGATCACCAAGATCATGGACGTGGTGGCCGTGGAGATCCGGGGGGACCCGAAGGCCCCGGAAGACCCGGCCCCCCTCTCCAACGTGACCCTGGTGAACTACACCGACCGGAAGCGCCGGCTGGAGGTCTTCCTCGAGCTCCCCCTGGAAGCGCTCAAGGAGGGGTTCCACGCCGAGCCGACCCCCGAGCTCGTCCAACCGGAGCTCGGTCGGGTCTCCTTCCCCCTTTCCGAGCTCTCCCCCAACGGGCGCCTGGAGCTGAAACTCCGGTGGCCCCCGGGGGTCAAGCTCGAACCGGAGGACGTGGACGTTTACGTGGCCGGGGTGGACGAGTCCCACCTCCTGGGGGCCGAACCCCTCCCCGGCGACTGGGACGTGCGCCTGCCCGCCGCCTTGGTGGAGGCGGCCGAGGCCGGGCCCCTGACCGGCGCGGAGCCGGAGGAGGTGGACTACGATGCCGCCGAAGGAAAGGAATCCGTCGCCTCGGACGAAGACTGACCCGGTGGGGGAGATCCCCCCCGCGCTCAAGCCCACCCGGGACCTGGCCCAGGACATCTACCGCCAGCTCCAACGGGGGGAGATCCCCCGGATGAAGCTCCCGCTCCGGACGAAGCAGAACATCCAGTTCAATCTCCGGGAGGGCGTCTGGCGCCTGGGAAAGCAGTCGGGGATCCGTTCCGCCCGGAAGCTCGACGGGGCCCTCATGCTGCTGAGGACCTTCTGGCTGGTGGAGTTCATCAACGAGATGGCCCGGGACCGGAAGACCTCCACCCTGCGGGAGCTCTACTACATCTCCGAGCAGTGGGAGGAGGCCAAGTTCCACTCCGAGAACGAGTCCAACCTCCTGGTGGAGGACCTGGAGGTCCTCTGCACGGCCCTCCGGGAGGACTTTAGGCTCAAGCCGGAGGAGAACGGGGCCTCCATCATCGGGGACCTCACCTTGGAGGAGGTCAACCGGAAGGGCCAGAGGAAGAGGATCAATTGCCGGGACGACGTGGGGGACGGGGGTTACCAGCTCCCGGCCAACGTGGAGAAGGAGAAGATCACCTTCAAGGGGCACGACCTCAAGTTCGTGCTCGCCATCGAGTGCGGGGGCATGGTCGACCGCCTGGCGGAGAACGGGTTCGACGAGGAGAACCGGGCGCTCCTGGTCCATCTCAAGGGGCAACCGGCCCGCTCCACCCGCCGCTTCGTCAAGCGCCTGAACGAGGAGCTCAAGCTCCCGGTGGTCGTCTTCACCGACGGGGACCCCTGGTCGTTCCGGATCTACGCGTCGGTGGCCTTCGGCGCCATCAAGACCGCCCACATCTCCCATTACCTGGCCACCCCCGGGGCCGAGTTCCTGGGCGTCACCGCCTCGGACATCGAGAACTACAAGCTCCCGAGCGACAAGCTCACCGACCGGGACGTCCAGGCGCTCAAGGCCGAGCTCACGGACCCCCGGTTCAATACCGAGCAGTGGCGGGCCGAGATCGAGCTCATGCTCCAGAACGGGAAGAAGGCCGAGCAGCAGTCCTTAGCGAAGTACGGGCTCAACTACGTGACCCAGACCTACCTCCCCCAGAAGCTCACGGAGATGGGGGTCCTCTGATCCGGCGGCCCCGGCCGGGGCGGTAGCCCCCTTTCCCCTTCACGGCGGGGCCGGCGAGCGGGGCCGGGGCACCCGGGGGAGGGCCGTGGCGAGCTTCAGGTGCTCGAGGAGGACCACCGAGAGGGCATACTCCAGGTTCACCCAGCGGGTCAGCTCCTCCGATGACCCATCGGACCG
>JAKAVY010000049.1 GCA_021827405.1 Thermoplasmata archaeon | reverse complement strand
TCCAGGAGCCGTTCCACCGTGTCCCCCTTCCTCAGGATGACCGGCTCGCTGAGGTCCGGCGGCCTCCCCGGGGGCTTCAGGTAGATCCGGACGAACGACAAGGCGTCCGCGATGCCGTCCTTGAGCTCGGTGAGCCCCTGGTCGCGGGAGGCGGAGATGAACAGGGCGGGGTGGGGGGCCAGCCGATGCGTGACCTCCACGCGCTTCTGCGGGGGGAGGAGGTCTGATTTGTTCACGGCGAGGAGGGCGGGCAGGTAGACCCGGTTGCCCGCGAGCGTGTCGATGAGCTCGTCCGCGCCGGCGTCCTCCCGGAACAGGACCTCCCCGTTATGGAACCGGAACTCCTTGGCGATCGCGGACACGGTCCGCTCGTCCAGGCGGGTGAGCTTCACCGTGCTGTGGATCTCGAGCCCGCCCTTGTCCCGGGGCGCCAGCACGATCCGGGGGGGCCGCTGGTTGACCCGGACCCCGGCCCCCTCGAGCTCCGCGAGGAGGGAACGGAACTCCAGATGCTCCGGGTCCAGCAGGAAGAGGACCAGGTCGCTGGAACGGACCACGGACAACACCTCCCGGCCCCGCCCCCGGCCCCGGGCGGCCCCGGGAATGAGCCCGGGCATGTCCAGCACCTGGATGGAGGCGCCCCGCCAAAAGAGCATCCCCGGGATGATGGAGGTGGTCGTGAACTCGTAGGCCGCCGCCTGGCTCTCGGCGCCGGTCAAGTGGGTCAGGAGGGTGGACTTGCCCACGGAGGGATAGCCGACCAGTGCGACCGTGGCGTTGCCGCTCTTTCGGACCCCGTAACCGAGCCCTCCTCCCCCGGAGGACTTGGCCCGCTTCTCCCGCTCAAGCTTGAGCACCGCGATCTTGGCCTTGAGACGGCCGATGTGTCCCTGCGTCGCCTTGTTGTACGCGGTGCGCCGGATCTCGTCCTCGATCTCGGTGATCTGCTCCTCGATCGATCCCATGGGCTAGGGCCCCCAACGCTCGCCGACGGGCTTTAATCCTTGAGGCCCGAGCTCCAACGGTGTCCGAGACCGCCGCCGTCTCGCAGGCTCTCTCCACCCTCTTCCCGGCCCGGATCCGTAATCTCCTTGGACCTCCCCCGGCGACCGTCCAGTGGCGTTGGTTCCGGGGAGAGGCGCGAGGGCCCCCGCCCGATCCCGAGAGGTTGGACGAGGCCTGGGCCGAGAGGGAGCGGGCGCTTCGGCTGTCCCACGCCCGGGGCCTCCCCTTTCTCGTCCGCGCCTCCTGGGTCCCGGGCCAGGCCGCGGAGATGGAGCTCGGCGTCCCCCCGGGAGCCGAGGTCTGGGTGAACCGTAGCCTCCAACCCGCCTATCATCCCGTGCGGCTCAACCGCTCCTTGGGCCCGGGAACTGCTCTTCAATCGAGGCCCACCCGAAGGGCCGTCCTCGCACTCGCGCCCGGCTCCGGCCTGGGCCAACCCCTCCCATCGATCCGGATCCACCAGGGACCCGGCCCCTGGACGGAACTGGACCGGCTCTGGCAAGGCGCGCAGTTCTCCCTGGAGGCGCTCTGGCTCGCGCGCCCTGTGGGGCCGTCGCGGTCCCGGTCCCTTCCTCCCCTGGGGCCGCACCCGAGGAGCGACCACGAGACCCCTTTGCCCGTGAGCGCCCCGAACGCATGGCGAAGGGATCTCGAAGGGGTCCGGACGGAACGGGCCCTGGGACCCTTCTGGGAGGTCGCGGCGGTGGTCACGGTCTCCGAGGGGGAGAGGGGCCCCCCGCTCGCCCGGGTCCTCCCGGAAGTGCAGGCGTGGTGGGAGACCATCTCCGACCTCCCCGGGGGAGGGGGCCTGACCCTCCGGTGGCTCCCGACGCGGAGCTCGCCCGCCGTCCGAACCGCCCTGCTCGGCGGGCGGCCTCGCCAAGGTTGGCTCCGTGGACCCCCTCTTCTCGTGGCCTCGGAACTGGTCCTGTGGCTCCCGGAACCGGAGCCCCCCTTCGTTCCCCTGTCCCCTTCCCCTTCTTCCTCCGAGGTCTCTCTCCTTCTCCCCACTCCTTCCGGCTTCCCTCCGGTGGGGTGGGTCCTGGACCGGAGCGAGGGGCACCATGCGCTCCTCCTGGGCGAAACAGGGATGGGGAAGAGCACGCTGCTGGCGTCCCTCGCCCAGGCGGTGGTCCGTACGGACGTCACCCTGATCGTCGTCGACCCCCTCGGGTCGTTGGCCCACCGCCTCTTGGCCCAGTTCCGGCCAGAGCTCCGGTCCCGGGTCCAGGTGCTCGCTCCCCTGTCCGCTCCGGCGGCCCTCGACCCGCTGGCGTCGCTCCCCGGGGAGGACGCCGCGAGACGCAGCCGCCGGGTCAGCGAACTGATCACCGTCCTTCGGCAGGTCCGCTCCGAGCGTTACGGGGATACCCTCTTCTGGGGACCCCGGATCGAGGGGATCCTCCAGCGGGCGCTATCCCTCCTGGCGGAGACCCCGGGAGCTGGGCTTGCCGAGGCCGAAAGGCTCCTCTCCGACCCAAGGCGATGGAGTCCCGCTTCCGGTGGGCTCTCCTCCCGGCAGGAGGAACTCCACCAGGAGCTCCTCCGCGAGCCGGAGGAGAACCGGCAGGGCGCCCGCCGGCTATTGCAGGAGATCACCCTGTCCCCTCCCCTCGCGGCGATGCTGGGGGGCCCCGGCCCCGGTCAGCTGGCGTCCCTCGTGCGCCCCGGAACGGTCCTCCTCTGCGACCTCGAACGGCCTTCCGTGGGGGAGCGGGTCTCCTCCTACCTCGGGGGAGTGCTCCTCTCCCTGCTCTGGTCCTACCTGGTGGAGCGCAAGGAGACCACCCCGGTGGTCCTCCTGCTGGACGAAGTGCAGGGATATCCCACCGCGGCTCTGGCCGAGATGCTGAGCCAGGGGCGTCACTACCACCTCCATGTCCTCGCGGCGACGCAGTCGCTGGGCGCGCTGGGTCCCGATCTGCGTCAGGCGCTTCTCAGCAACGCCCGGGACTGGTTCTTGTTCCGGGGGACCCCGGGCGACCTCCGTTGGCTGGAGGAGACCGTCCCCGGATCCGGGCGGGTGGTCCTTCACCTCCCGCGGGGAGAGGCCCGGGCCTTCCTGGGAAAGGGGGAACGGATCGTGTCGGTCGCCCTGGAGCCCCCCGCCCCTCTCGCTCCGGAGCGCGTCGCGCGGGTCTGGCGGGAGGCCACGGAACGTTGCCGGGAGGAAAGGAACCTCTCCCAAGGGGTCGCCCCGTCCCCCAGCGCTACCCCCCCGGGTCCCTCGCTCCCCGGGGAGCTGACCGCCACGTTCTCGCGGGAGCTTGAGCGCTGGATCCAAGGCCAGGCGGCCCCGCCCTACCTCCTTCCCCTTAAGGAGGTCCTTCGCTGGGTCCAGGGGGACGAGCGCTCCCTCCGACGCCTGGGTTCCTTGGGACGCAGGACGGGGCTCGTGGTCGCGCGGCACGAGCTCCCGTCCGGTCCGGCGTGGGAGATCCGACCCCCTTCCCGCGAGGGGGAGGAGGGGAGGGGTCCCCTCTCCCCGGGCGTGCGCCAGCTTTAATCAGGGAGCGCCCTTCTTTCCCCTGGTGTCCGCTTCGGCCCATCCTCTGACCTCGGTCGAGCGTTGCGCCACGGGCATCGAAGGGCTGGACAACATCCTGGACGGAGGCATCCCCCGGGGGAATACGGTCCTGGTCTCTGGGAGCTGCGGGACCGGGAAGACCACGTTGAGCCTGGAGTTCCTCGTCCGGGGCGCCATGGCAGGAGAGCGCTCCCTCTTCCTCTCCGTCACAGAAGCCTCCCCGAAGATCCTGCAGAACCTCTCCACCTTCGAGTTCTTTGACCCGAAGGTGATGGCGGACCATCACCTCACCTTCCTGGACGTCCCGGTCCTGTACGAGAAGCTGGGACTCCAGCGCGAGGAGCTTTCTTCCGAGGACATCGATCTCCTCGTGGCCTCCATCGTGAAGCTGGCCTCCGAGCTCAAGGTCCAGCGACTGGTGCTGGACTCCATCACCTCGGTCTGCTACCGGGTCCGCCAGGACGAGAAGATCCGCGACCTCATCCTCAAGCTGGGAAAGGGGCTCTCGGACATCGACTGCACCTCCATCCTGGTCAGCGAGATCGGCCCCCAGGAGAACCGCTATTCCCTCTACGGCGTGGAGGAGGCGATCGCGGACGGGGTGCTCCTCTTGGGGAACGTGCAGCGCCGGGGCGACCTTTTGAGGACCCTCAAGGTGATCAAGATGCGGGGGACCACGCACTCCCGGGCCCAGTACGTGCTGGACCTCACCCCCCTCGGCATCCTGCTGGCCCCCTACCTGAAGGGGGGTCGCAGCTGGGAGGGGACCTGAGCATGGCCGAGACCCTGACCACGACGGAGGTCGTGGAGCGCCTTCGGGCGCTCCCCGCAGGCTCCGCCGTGGCCTTCAAGCTCGGGGGAGCGGAGTACGCGGACAACTACCTCCAGGCCCTGGCCGCGGTGCTTAGGGACTTCGCCTCGGAGGTGAAGGGCTATGCGATCTACGTCTCGGTCACGAACCCGTCCACCCTGGTGAACTCGCTGCTCTCGTCCCTGGACATCCCGCCGGAGCGGGTCTTCTTCGTGGACGCCATCAGCCACATCATGATGAGCAACTCGAGCCGCCTTCCGAACGCGAGCTACGTGGAGAGCCCGACGATGCTCGAGAACATCATGCTCCGGGTGGAGTACTTCCTGAAGAAGACCGACGCCCCGCGCAAGATCGTGATCTTGGACTCGGTGAACTCCTTCGCCATCCACAACGACACCTCCATCCTCGCCGAGTTCTTCCACATCCTGGTGAACAACCTCAAGTCCCGGGGGATCACCACGGTCATCCTCGCCGTGGCGGAGGACACCAGCCCGGAGCTCGACAACATCCTCTCCCTCGTCTGCGACGACACGCTGCGCCTGGGGAGCCCTCCGGCGGGCCCGGGAGGCCGCCCGTGAGCGGAGACCCGCCCGGACCGGAGCCCCTCTTCGCCATCCCCGAACTGGACACGCTCTTGGAGGGGCAGCTTCCCCGGGGCTGGCTGGGGCTCTTGTCCGGCACCCCGGGGAGCGGGCTGGAGCTCCTCGCGAAGCAGTTCTCCCAGGCGGGGGTCCCGGGCGCCCCGGTCGTCCTCTACACCACCAGCGAGCGGACGGAGGACATCCGCCGGGCCATGAAGACCTTCGGCTGGCGCGACGACATCCGGATCGAGAATTTCTCGGACGACTACTACGACCAGGTGCTCTCCCGGGCGTTGGAGGTAAGCCGCTACCGGGAGAGGGGGATCTCCCCCGGGGAGCTCGCCGGGTTCCGGTTGGAGCACCTGGGGGCGCCCCCGGTGAACTTCGTCACCCGGCTCCTGGTGGAGCTCTCCGGCCTCGACCGCCCCTTCCGCCTCATCATCGATTCCTTGGACTTCTTCCTGGAGCAGGCCGAGACCGCGTCGGTGATCTCCCTGGTCCGACAGATCCGCTACCGGGCGCAACGGGTGGGCGGCTACGCGCTTTTGACCTATCACCCGGCGATCCACGACGTGAAGACCACGGGCATTCTCGAGGACATCGCCGACCTCCTTTTGGACGTCCAGGTGAAGGAGGGCCGTCCCCGCAACGAGCACTACCTGCAGCTCAGGAAGGTCCGTAACCACCCCGAGAGCACCGGGAGCGTGAAGATGATCATCTCCGAGAAGGGTCTCACCAGCGTGGCCTGAGGACCGGCCGATGCCCCCCGGTACGCGCGGAACCCCTCCCTATCGTCTCCCGGCGCCGGAACACGCCCACCGGGTCCCCCTCGACGCGAAGACCGTCCGCTCCTTTCCCCCCCCGCTCAAGGGCGAGCTCGGTCTCGTCCCGTTCCGGTCGGACGTGCTGCGGGGCAACCCCTTGGGAGACCCGGTGGAGCGCACGGTCCTGGTCTACACGCCTCCCTCGGGAAGGACCGAAGGGATCCCGCTCCTGGTCTACCTGCCGGGGTTCATGGGGGCGGGCTGGATGTACGCCTCCCTCTCCCGGGTGCTCAACGAAAGCTTGGTCCAGCGGGTCGACCGCCTGCTGCGGACGGGGAGCTGCCCGGAAGTGGTGCTCCTCGCCCCGGACTGCCAGACCTGCCTGGGAGGGAGCCAGTACCTGAACTCCTCCGCCACCGGCCGGTACGAGGACTACCTCCTCGACGAGATCCTCCCCTGGGCGAGGGAGACCTACGGGACCGGTCCGGTGGGGCTCTTCGGGCAATCCAGCGGGGGGTTCGGGGCCCTCAGCCTGGCCATGAACCGCCCGGGGGCCGTCCAAGGGGTCGGCTCCAGCGCGGGGGACATGGCCTTTCACTTAAGCTACACCATGGAGTTCCCGCACGCCATCCGGGAGATCCGCCGTGCCGGCGGGGTCGAGGCGTTCCTGCGCTACCTCTTCCAGAATCCCCCGCCCACCCTCCGCCCTCAGGACCCGATAGCCTGCGCGTTGGAACAGATCGCCATGTCCGCCTGCTACTCGCCGGTGGAGGGGTCCCCGGGGGCCTTCGAGCTCCCCTTCGACCCCCAAACGGGGGTCCTCCGGGAAGAGGTCTGGGCCCGCTGGCTCAGGCTCGACCCCTGCCAGCGGGTCCGCCAACCGGCGGACCAGAAGGCGCTCGCCCGCCTGGAGGCGCTGGAACTGAACGCCTCGGTACAGGACGAGTGGGGCCTCGATGTGGGCTCGCGCATCTTCCTCCACCACGCCCGGGAGGCCGGCCTCCCCGCCGTCTTCGAGGAGTTCCCGGGGGGACACTTCGAGCACGGCCCCCGGCTCGAGGGCCTGGTCCTCAAGCTGGCCCGGGCGCTGGGGGGTCCCGCGCGCCCCGGGGAGCGGCCCTCCGCCCCCCGCCGAGGGACCGGGCGTCAGCGCGCGGAATCATCATAAGGACCTCCCTCCTCGGGCCTCCCCTCGGGGTCGTTCATGGAGGACGTGGTCATCCAGTGGCAGGAGAAGGTGAGCCTGAAGGACCCCATCCTGGTGGAGGGACTCCCGGGGGTGGGGAACGTGGGGAAGCTTGCCGCGGACTACCTGAAGGACGCCGTGAAGGGGCTCCCCCTGGCCACGATCTACTCCAAGTACCTCCCTCCCCAGGTCTACGTGAACGAGGACGGGACCATCCGGCTGGTCTCCCATGAGCTCTACTACGCCCGGGGGGCGCGGGCCCGGGAGCGGGACCTGCTCATCCTCGTCGGGGATTACCAGGGACTGAGCCCGGAAGGCCAGTACGAGCTCACCGATCGGGTGTTGAAAGCGGCCCGGGAACTGGGGGTGCGGGAGCTGTACACCTTGGCCGGCTTCGCCCAAGGGCACATGGTGGACGCGCCCCGGGTCCTCGGCGCCGCCAGTTCCCCGGCGCGGGTGGAGGCCATGAAGGCCCTCGGAGTGGTCTTCTCCCGGACCGACCCCGGTGGCGGGCTCCTGGGAGCCAGCGGGCTGTTCCTGGGGTTGGGCCGGCTCTACGGGATGGAGAGCGTCTGCCTCATGGGCGAGACCTCCGGTTACTTCGTGGACCCCCGCGGTGCCGAGGCGGTCCTGAAGGTCCTCTCCCGGGTCCTCCAACGGGAGCTTGACCTCTCCGCCCTGGAAGGGAAGGCCCGGGAGATCGACCGGATCGCGGCGAAGTTCCGGGAGATGGAGGGAAAGAGCCCGACGGAGCTTCCCCAGGCCCGGGAGGACCTGGGCTACATCGGCTGAGGGGCGATCGGCCCGACAGGGCTCCGGGGTCCCCCATGTCGTCCGCCCCCCTCCCTCCGGACCCGCGGGACGCCGCTTCGGGCTCCCCCAGGGAGCGCCGGCTCAGGGAGGCGGTACTGACCCAGGTCCGCCGGAGGGGCTCCCTCCGGTTCGACGAGTTCCTTGAGATCGTGCTCTACGACCCCGCGGACGGCTACTACGCCGGGAGCCACGAGGTGGTGGGCCGGCGGGGGGACTTCAAGACGGCTCCCGAGGCCCACCCGCTGTTCGGGGCCACCTGGGCCACGTACGTGGAGGAGACCTGGGAGGACCTGGGCCGGCCCCGGGAGCTCCCTCTGGTGGAGCTCGGACCCGGCCGAGGGTACCTCCTGGAAGGTCTCCTCGGAGAGCTCCGTCGCCAGGGACACCCGGGGGAACGGTTCCCGGTCCACCTCGTGGACGTCGGTCGCCCCCGTAGTGGGCCGCTCTCCGACCCGTCCGGCCTGCCGGTCCCGGTCACGTGGTCCGGTTCGGTGGAGGAGCTCCCCCCGTTCCCGGAGGCGGTGGTGCTGGCCAACGAGTTCTTCGATGCCCTGCCTTTCCGCCGGTTCCGCCATGGGAAGGGGACCTGGCAAGAGGTCGCGGTGGTGGAGGACCCCCCCGGGGGCCTGGCCTGGGGCCCGGGACCGCCCGTGGACGCCCGCACCCTCGCTGAGCTGCCGACCGGGGCGCCGGAAGGGGTGGTGTACGACGCGCCGCTCAGGGCCACCACCACCCTGCGGACCCTGCTCGGCCGCGTCTCCCGGGGTCGCGTGGTGATCTCCGACTACGGGGACCGCGCCGAGCTGCTCTTCGCTCGCCACCCCGAAGGAAGCCTCGCGACGTATCACCGGCATCACCCGGGGACGGACCCCTTCCGCCACCTGGGGGAACAGGACCTCTCCTGTTGGGTGGACTTCTCCGGGCTCACCGAGGCGTTCGAGTCCGCCGGCTGGCGGCCGGACCCGCTGCGAACGCAGGCCGAGGCGCTCCTCGAGGCCGGATTGAGCGAACGGGCCGGGGAATGGCGGGCCCGGGCAGGGGAGGAGAGCGCCGAGGGGGTACTGGCCCAGCTCGCCGTGAAGACATTCCTTCTGGGGTACCCGAACCACCAGGTCCTCTCCGCGAGCCGGGACCTCCGTCCTACCCCGGTTCCTCCTTGACCGGGCCCGCCCCGCCCAGGGGAAGGCGAGGATGGATGGCCTCCGCGTGCCCGGATCGGACCAGGATGTTCGCCTTCTCCAGGGGGAGGAGGAGCAGGTCCTCGGCGTGGAGGTCCACGCTCTCCTCGGGTCCCACCAGGACGGAGGGCCCGTCCTTGAGGATACGAAGGGCGACCAGGGGGCCGGAGGGCGAGGAAGCGGGGGCCCGCTCCAACACCGGTTTGGAGGGGGGTCCCGCCCGGGGGGCGTCGGCCGTGGCCGTCGGAGCCTCCGCCGGCGGGGTGGGCGCCGGACCCCCGACCGGGGAAGGGTTGGGGGGGGGCGAGGGAGGAAAGAGGTAGGGCGTGAACCGATGGCCGAACTCGAGAACGCTCTCGGACAGGCCGGCCAGCAGGGACTGCTCCTCGGGCAGGAGGTGGGAGGGTTCCTCTCCCTGGGTGGCGCGTTTGTAGGCCCGCTGGCTGATCTTCTCCATCCGCCATTCCATGAGGTCCCGGGCCGCCCCCACGGCACGTTGGCGGAGCTGGTGGATCGCCTCGGTCCGGGGGGAGGTGGGGTGCGCCTGGATCTCCGTGGAGAGGAGCTCCTCCAAGGACTGGAGGTATCGGCGCGTGGCCTCGTAGAAGTCGGGAGGCAGGGCGACGGGGGTCCGGGACTTGAGCTCCAGGCGACGGAGTTCCAGCAATCGGTTAAAGTAGTCCTCGGAGTCCCGCACCAGAACCTCCGGGTGGGCGGCCGTTCACCGACCCGGAGGTTATGGACCTTTGGGTACCCATGCCAGCTCCCGAACCGCTCGATCGGTTCCTCCGGGCCCTCTCGGACCTCCGGGAGGCCGCCCAGGAGGAGGCGATCATCCTCGTCGAAGGGGACCGGGACCGCAGCGCCCTCCGGCGGCTGGGGGTGGAATCGCGCTCCATCCTCCTGGTCCACCAGGGGCTCACCCTCCCCGAGGTGGTGGAGAAGGTCGTCCGCCTCTCCCCCCGCCGCGTCATCCTGCTCACCGACTGGGACGCGAAGGGGGGTCGGCTCGCCGAGCGCCTGGCCGCGCTCTTCCAGGACGGCCGGTTGGAGGCGGACATCTCCTTGCGCCGCCGGCTTGCCCTGAGCGTGCTCGGAGAGGTCCGGTGCGTGGAGGACCTGGTCCCCTGGGCCGAGCGCGCCTCGGAGGAGGCGGGTGCCCCCCTCGACCACTGGCTCTCCGGCGGGCTCTGATAGGCTCCGAGGCCAGGGCGCGGCACTCCAGGAGGTCCCCGGGGAAGAGGCCCTCTACGGGATGACCTTGCTCTGGGTCCGGCGGAAGTACTTCTGGTTCGCCTTCCGCGACGGGCGCATCCGTTCGGCACCCATGCCCTTCCAGCGAAGTCCACGGCCCCGCTGCCCGGCGCTGGTGCGTCCCCGATAGACGCGGCCCTTGTGCGAGGGGTCCGCGATCCAGGAGATCCGCGGGTCCGCCCGGATCACCGGGTGGTCCGGGTCCACCAGGAGCACCTCGAAGAAGCGATGACGCCCGTCCTCCCCCACCCAATAGGAGTTGAGGACCTCCAAGTTCGGGAAATGCTTCTGCGCCCGCTCCTCCGCGATGCGCTGCAGGCTCTTCGCCAGCGTCATGCGCAATATCCCCTTGCGCTTGGGGCGTCGGCCCGCGATGATGGCCCGCTTCCGCTGTCCCCCCCGCCGAAGGCGCACCCGCGCTACCAGGTAGCCGGGCTTGGCCCTCCAGCCAAGCGAGCGCGCCCGGTCCCGGCGCCAGGGGTGCTCCAGCCGGGTCACCGCGGGGGTACGCCGCCAGGCCATCAAAAGCTCGCGCCGATGAGGGGCGCCTTCCGGTTTCAGCAGGCGACGGAAGGTCTGTGCACTGTGCCTGGAGCCGGACATCGCCATGGGGGGCGCGCGAGGGACCCTCGACCCCCTTAAAAGCCTTCGGCGGGAGAGGGGCCCCGTTCGGTCCGCGGCGTCCCCCTGCGCTCTGGCGCGGGGGACGCGTTCCCCGGGGCGGCCGGCAGGAACGGGGGGATCCCCGGGTGCTCCCGCACCAGACGGGAGGTTCCCCGGGTCTCGGTGGCCACGCGCTGGTCCAGCCGGGCCAGGATCTCGGCGACGAACCGCTCCGCCCGGGCCCGGTCCGGCCCTTCCACCGGGTCCACCGGGGCTTCCCAGACGGCCTGGCAGCCGCCGGAAGTGGGCAGGAACCGGACGGTGAGGGACGTGAGGGCCGGGGGAATGGCGTGATGGGGGTGCTTGAGGGTCCCGCTCACCTTGAAGGAGGGGCCCTCCGCGACCGGCTCCTCCCCCTCGGTCACGGCGTACCCGGACTCCTCCAGGAACTCCGCGAGGTAGCGTCCCAACCGTTCCCGACCCACGCCGCGCACCCTTAGCCAGTCGTTCCCTTCCATTCCTTCCTCCAAGCATACTCGGCCCTGTGCAGGAAGCCGAGCAGCATACTGAACTCGTACTCCGACGGGAGCGCCCGCCCGAGCACCCGACGGAAGAGAAGCTCCATGCCGGATCG
>JAKAVY010000008.1 GCA_021827405.1 Thermoplasmata archaeon | reverse complement strand
CCACGGGGTCGGCGGGGAAGACGCTCTCGACCTGGGCGGTAAGGCTCTGGGAGGTGTCCGCGAGAAGCGTGGCCGACGGAGGGTCGATGGAAAGGAGGGCGTAGTCGTTCCCGCTCTCGGGGGCGGCGGTGCCGGGGGTGGGGGCCTGGGAGGGAGCGCTCCCCGACCCCCCCAGGCCCGATCCCCGGGGCCGGTTCGCGAGCGAGCCTAAGGGGACGAGGGTGGTCAGCGCGAGGACGACGATCAGGACCAGGACGAGGGCACGGCCTACCAGGGGGGTCATGGGTTCCTCGGGGAGCGGAGGGAGGCCGGCGGTTTATTAGTTTTCTTATTAAATGAGCTGGCTTCGAAAGGTGCCTACCCTCCGGCCCCGCCCGGCCCATCCCAAACGCTTTTCCCCGCCTCAGATTCGCCCCCCCGTCCTTCCGGCCCCCCGGGGTCCCGGGGGGACGGTCGATCCATGGACGAGGCGCCCCCTCCGGCTGGGAAGGATTCCTTCAAGGTCACGCCCTGGGAGGTCCGCGGGAAGATCGACTACGACCGCCTCCAGGAGCTCTTCGGGACAAGCCCCCTCGACGAGCCGGTGAAGGCCCGGCTCCGCCGCCTCCTCGGGACCCCCCTCCATCCGCTGCTGGAGCGGGACATCTACCTCTCGCACCGGGACCTCCCCGAGGTGCTCGACCGCTACGAACGGGGCGACCCGTTCTTCCTCTACACCGGTCGGGGTCCCTCGGGCGA
The DNA here is from genome assembly GCA_021827405.1 of Thermoplasmata archaeon. Lineage (GTDB taxonomy): Archaea > Thermoplasmatota > Thermoplasmata > Lutacidiplasmatales > UBA184 > JAKATE01. The sequence continues at coordinate 55,017 of JAKAVY010000008.1, read as the reverse complement.
GGTCCATCTCGCCCACCTCTTGCCGTTCGAGCTGTCCAGCTACCTCCAAAAGAAGCTCGGCGTGGAGCTCTGGGTCCAGGTCACCGACGACGAGAAGTTCCTCTTCCAGGGGGCGCTCTCCTTGGAGGAGACGCGGCGTCTGGGCCGGGAGAACCTGCTCGACCTCCTGGCGTTGGGCTTCGACCCGAAGAAGACCCACATCCTGGTCGACACGGTCTCCATCCGCTCCCTCTACCCGCTGGCCCTCAAGGTGGCGAAACGGGTGACCTACTCCACCGCGAGGGCGGTCTTCGGCTTCACCCCCCAGAACAACATCGGGTCGATCTTCTTCACGGCCATCCAGTCGGTGCCCGCCTTCCTGCCTTCCGTCCGGGCCGGTCGGCCGGTCCCCTGCCTCATCCCCTGCGGGATCGACCAGGACCCGCATTTCCGGATCACCCGGGACGTGGCCGAGCCCTTGGGGTTCCCGAAGCCGGCCCTGCTACACAACCGCCTCCTTCCCGGGCTCTCGGGGGAGGAGAAGATGAGCTCCTCGTCGGACCGCAAGGATGGGGTGATCTTCCTGAACGACCCTCCCGAGGAGGTGGACCGGAAGATCTCCCGGGCGTTCACCGGCGGCCGGGCCTCGGTGGAGGAGCAGCGCCGTCTGGGGGCGAACCCCGAGGTCTGCTCGGTCTGGGCGCTGTGGCGGAGCCGGTTCGCCCCGGACCCGGGGGAGTTCAACGAGATCACCCGGACCTGCCGGAGCGGGGAGCTGCTCTGCGGGGACTGCAAGCGGCGGCTGATCCCCCGGGTCCAGCGCTTCCTCTCCGAGCACGCGGAGCGCCGGGCCGAGGTGGAGCGATGGGTCGACTCCGCCATCGTGGACGGCCCGGCGCCGGGAACGGGGTAGTCCCCGGCCACTCCCCCGGGCATGACCGAAGGCATACCGTCCTCTCGGGGGTTCCCGCCCCGCGGGGCCCCCTCGCGAACCCTACCGTTCGGGGGCCGGCCCCACCCCCGGCGCCGGGAGCGGGACCCGGAAGTCCTCCTTGACCCGGTTGAGGACCACCTGGGTGTTCGTTCGCTCGACCCAGGGGTCCTGGAGGAGGTGTTTGACGAACCGGTCCAGGTCCCGGCGGTCCCGGAACCGGGCGATGAGCAGCGCGTCGTACTCCCCCGTGAGGTCGTAGAGCCCGTAGGCGTGGGGGTCCCGGGCGAGCCGGTCCTCCAGTTCCCGGAGCTTCCCTTTGGCGATCCGGATGCCCAGGACGGCGTGGAGCCCCCAGCCCAAAAGCTCGTCATCGAGCAGCGGGGCGTACCCCCGGATGATCCCATCCTCCTCCAGGCGCTGGATCCGGTGTGCCACGGTGGTGGGGGAGAGGCCCCGTCGCCGGGCGATCTCCCGGTGGCTGCGGCGGGCGTCCACCGACAGCTCTTCCAGGAGGGCCCGGTCGGTGGGGTCTAGATTGGACATCTGCCCTCCATCGTGCCAAGGATCGCTACTATTTGTCACTATTCTCCAAGGGCATTAGACGAACGTCTAATCCCTACGGGGAAGGGTTCATAGGCAGCCCCCCCTCGCCTCCCCCGGGGAGACCATGGCAGGAGCGTTGGCAGGGGAACCGGCGGAGCCAGGCAGCGAGGGACGCGAGGACCCAGTGGCGAAAGCCCTGGGCATCTTGCGGCAGCAAGACCTCCGCTGGGTGGAGCTGTTCTACACCGATCTCCTCGGAGGGCTCAACCACGTGCACGTGCCGGCCGAAACCGTGGGCCCGGAGAGCTTCGAGGAAGGCATCCCCAAGCTGGACGGGTCCTCCGTCCCGGGGTTCCGGCGCATCTACGAGTCCGACATGATCCTCAGACCGGATCCCCGGACGTTCGCCACCATCCCCTGGGCCGCCGCCCAGGGAGGGGCCGCCCGGTTCGTCTGCGACATCCTGGAGGGCGGAAGCCGCCTGCCCTACGCCCATGACCCCCGGGGGGTGGCGCGACGGACCGAGGAGCTCCTCCGGGAGAGCGGCTTCGACCGGTCCTTCTGGGGCCCCGAGATCGAGTTCTTCGTCTTCGACCGGGTCCGCCTCTTCCCCTCCGCGACCGGGGTGCGGGACGCCTGGGGAGGAGCCGGCTACGCCCTCGAGAGCGCCGAGGCGCCCTGGCAGGAGAACGACGGGCATGGCAGCATCCGTTTCAAGGAGGGGTACCAGCGGGCGGGCCCCGCGGACGCGCTGGAGGCGTTGCGCTCGGAGATCTGCAACCACCTCTCCGAGGCGTTCCACGTCCGCCTTGATGCCCACCACCACGAGGTGGCCACCGCCGGGCAGTGCGAGATCAACATCCGCTTCGACGAACTCGTTCCCGCCGCCGACCACGTCCAGGACGTCCGGCATGTGATCCGTAACGTGGCCCGTCAGCATGGGAAGGTGGCCACGTTCATGCCCAAACCCCTCTACGGGGACAACGGGCTGGGCATGCACATGAACCAGTCCCTCTGGCGGGGCGCGACGAACGCGTTCTTCGACCCGGAGGACGCCTACGCGGAGATCTCCCAGCTCTGCCGCTACTACGTGGGCGGGCTGCTCGCCCACGCCCGGGCCCTCTGCGCGATCACGAACCCGACCACAAACTCCTACCGTAGGCTCGTCCCGGGCTACGAGGCGCCGGTCTACATCGCCTGGAGCCGGGCGAACCGCTCCGCCAACGTGCGCGTCCCGGTCTACCACCGCTGCCACCCGGAGACGAAGAGACTGGAGTACCGGACCCCGGACTCCGCCGCGAACATCTACCTCACCGAGGCCGCCTTGGCCCTGGCCGGTCTCGATGGCATCCGGCGCCAGCTCGATCCGGGGGACCCGGTGGACGAGGACATCTTCAAGCTCCCGGCGCGGCGCCGGCGGGAGCTTCGGATCGGAGAACTGCCCGGCTCGCTGGGGGAGGCCCTGGACGAGCTCGCCTCCGATCCGGATTTCCTCTCCCCGGTCTTTTCCCTATCGCTCCTGGAGACCTACGTGGAGATGAAGCGGGAGGAACAGTTCCAGCTGGACCTCCGTCCGCACCCGTACGAGTTCTACCGGTACCTGGACGTCTGACTCCCCCGGGCCCCCCAGAGCGGGAGCCTCGTCCCATCCGGTCCCGGCGGTCCTCCTTCCCCGAGCGTTGGTGGAAGACCTACCCCGGCCTGACCCTTCCTCCCCGCGCATCCCGGCGACGCGCCGCTTCGCTCCCATGGGGCTTAGGGTGGGGCCGGACGGGGGGCCGGACGCCCGGGATGGGAGAGGAGCAACTGCCGCAGCTCGCCCGCGGCCCGGGGGGTCAGCCCCCGGACCCAGCCGTCTTCGGGCGAGGAGGTCAGGCTCGACCCCATAGGGGGGCGTTCCACCGGAGCCCGAAAGCTGCGGAGCGCCAGCCGGGCCAGGCCGAAGCGGCGGTCCCAACGGTCCTGCACCACGTCCCCGGGAGACACCTCCTCCGGGGTCAGGAATTGGAAACGCGGCTTGAAGCCCCCATAGCCATGGACCACCCGCTGGTCGGTGACCCAGACCGCTTGGTGACGGCAGGTCGCCCGGGCCTCCAGGGCAAAGTACACTCCCGTGACCAGGGAGAGGCCCAGCAGGCTGGCCGGCAGGATGCCGGGGAGGACACCTTGCAGGAAGAGCGCGGACGTGGTGACCGCACCGATGGCGAGCGCGAAAACGATGACGATCCCGTCCCCTCCAAGGAACTCTCGGAGGAGGAACCGCGGCTCCGCCTGGAAGGTACGAAGCAACCGCTCCCCCGGCCCGCCGTGGGACGGAAGGTTCCCAGGGAAGGGAAGCTGGGGTTTGAGCGCGGAGGCCGCCGCCGGGATCCGCACGGCCTTGGGCGCCCCGGTCGGCAGGGGACGGAGGCTCCGGTTTCCCCAACCATTCCCTGAAGACCGGTCCGTCATGGGCTCCTAGGGGGACAGCGGGGGAGGGACCGCGCGGGATCGGTCAGGAGATCGCGGGGTTCCCCCATCGGGGTCCCTTTCCTCTAGCCGGTTAAGCTACAGGGTCCACTTATTATTATCGAGACTGATAGCTTTCGTGAACAAAGAGCTGACCCGCGGGCCGGCAGAGATCGCCATCCTAGCGCCACACTGGGTGGGAAAGTCGAGAAAGGAGAGGAATCTTCCGATCCAGCCCCACGAGTTCCCAACCCTCCTATCGGCCCAACGACACGCACTACGGCACGATGGAGGTGTCCCACTCCGGGGGATTCGTCTGCACACGGGAGGAGGACCCTGAGACGACCACGGTGACCCTCCGGCGGGCGCCCCGGGTCCGTCCTGTCCTTCCCACCGAGGATCCCCCCGGGCGACCTCTGGGAAAACCTCTTCGCGGCCGCACGGCCCGAGGACCGGGTGGCGGTCCGGGGTAGGATCAAGCCCTTGGGTCCCTTCATGTTCCTCCCCAACCACGACCCCGACGAGGAACGGTAGCCCAGGCCGCTTGACCGAGCGAGCCTGCCCCGCGGCCGGTACCCGGGGGGGGCGCCTGAGCGACCGTTCACGGGGGGGCCCGATGGACCTAGGGCGGCGCTATCCTTCGGCTCCGATCCCTGGGCCCCTCGGAAAGGGGCCTCTTCCCGCGCTTCCGCGGGTTGCCACGACGCGTCAGGGGAGGGTTTTATACCTCGAGTGACGTCCAACCCTCGGTCTGAAAGATCCGGAAATCCCCTTCGTTTGATGCCTCGGCCCGTTCGCGGTGCGGTTTTTTTGTTTTAACCCATCCCGTAGGTTGGGAAGTTGAGCTCGGAGGGTTTTCGGGCCCCAAGGCCAGACAAACCCAAGGAAGGAACCAACGCCCATGACCGACAAGCCCCTGACCAAAGTGAAGGACCTGACGCCGAGCTCGAAGCAAGTGAACGTGCACGCCAAGGTGGTGAACGTTGGCGAAGCGAAGGAAGTGATGGGAAAGTACGGGGACCCCCGTAAGGTGGCCGAGGCGGTCGTCGGGGACGACACCGCTGTGGTGACCCTCTCCCTCTGGAACGAGCAGATCGGCAGCATCGCCAAGGACGACGTCGTGCTCATCGACAACGGCTACGTCTCCCTGGTGCGCGGCCACATCCGGCTCAACGTGGGCCGTTACGGGAGCATGACCAAGAGCCCCGACCCCATCGACCAGGTGAACACCTCGCTGGACATGAGCAGCCAGGAGTTCCAGTCCGAGCGGCGCTACTTCGGTGGCGGCGGAGGCGGTGGAGGCTTCGGGCGCGGCGGTGGCGGTGGTGGTGGCGGCGGCTACGGCCGGGGCGACCGCGGCGGGGACCGAGGGGAAGGCGGACGCGACGCCCCCCGACGCTTCTGAGCGGCCCGGGGACCTTCCGACCCTAACCTTTTCCTCCCCCCGGGGGACCTCCCCCGGGGTTTCCTTTCCCCCTCTGGGCGCCCCACCTTTTCCCCGGGTCGCCTTCGCGAGAGGGCCAAGGAGAGACCCAGAGCTCCATCCCCGGGACGGCCAGGAAAGACCGCTCGGCCGGGCCCGTGAGCGCCGGTCGCCTGGGAGCGAAGGTCCCGAGCGGGGGGGCGTTCGAGCCTGACCCCGCCACCCCGTGGCCCCCGGCCGACCCCCTTACGAATCTTCTTGTAGGCGGAAGCCCGCTCCCTGCCCCATGCCGCCCACGACGCACCGAGAGGTCACCCTCTACATCCGCAGCAAGAAGGCCGTCACGAGCTTTTTCCGGACGCCCGCCAGTTCGCTCGAGACCACCTCCGCCGGGGAGGTGCTCCCCGCCGGGGTCGTCTCCGGCGGGACCAACATCTCCCCGGAGATGGCCGGGACGGAGACCGCGTACATGTTGTCGGACGACCAGGCACGGGCCGTGGCCTTGGTCCAGGAGCTCGCGCCCCCCCGGGGGTACTCCGTGAAGATCGTCGACGTGAGCCGCTCCAATGTCCTCCGGCAATTGACGGACGGGGCCCTGCGCGGCGTGGAGCACTTCCCCGTCCTCCAGGTGGAGCACACCCACCGGAGGCTGGAGGGGGCGGAGAACTTCACCTCCCAGGCCCTGCTGAACCTGCTCCCCGCCGAGATGTCCCACCTGAGGGCCTTCACCTACCTTAAGGTCAAGACCTCCGACGTGGAGGACATCCGGGTCCAGCTCATCGCCTTCGATGAGGTCCGGGAGACCCATCTCATCGCCGGGGACTGGGACCTGCTCCTGGTCCTGGACTTCCCGCACGTACCGGGGATGAACAAGCGCGCGGTGCTGGACTTCGTCATCCAGAAGATCTCCCGCCTGGAAGGCGTGGAGGACACCTCCACGCTGATCCCGGAGTACTCCGTCACGAAGTTCCCTCTCTGAACGGGCCGGGGCCGCGGGCATGGGGGGCCCGGAGCTCCGCCGCTGGGCCTTTAGGGTGGGGTACCTCGCGGACGGTTTCCGGGGGTACGCCCGCCAGCCCGGGCTCCCCACCGTGGAAGGCCTCGTCCGGGAGGGATTAGCCTCCCGCGGGATGATGGAGGAGCCCTCCGCCCACTTCCAGACGGCCAGCCGGACGGACCGGGGGGTCCACGCCGCGGGGAACGTCATCGCCCTTTCCACCGTACGCCCGGGCCCGACCGTGGCCCGCGCCCTCAATGCCCTCGATCCCCGGATCTTCTGCTGGGGCTTCGCGCCGGTGCCGGCGGGCTTCTCCCCGAGGGCCGCCCGGGCGCGCTGGTACCGCTACTTCGAGCCGGCCGCGCCCTCGGCCCTTCCGGCCTACCGCGAGGGGGCGGCGCTCTTCGTCGGCGAGCATGACTTCTCCTCCTTCGGCCGTCGGGACGACCCGCCCCGGGAGGCGCGCCGGCTCCTGCAAGAGCTTTCGGTCACCCCCCGGGGAGAGTTCCTTGTCCTGGACCTCAAGGCCCCCTCCTTCCTGTGGGGACAGGTCCGCAAGACCGTCTCCGCCCTTCGAGGGCTAGCCGCTGGTCGGCTGACCCGAAAGGAGGTTCAGGAGGCCCTGCGGGGGGAGCGGCGCCTCTCGCTCCCCCTGGCCGAGCCCGATCCCCTCCTCCTCGTCGAGGTGGACGTGGGGGTCCCCTTCCAGCCCCTGGACCGGCCCGGCGTCCTCCCCTTGCGCTTCTGGGAGGAGGGGGCCCGGTCCGCCCGGCTGAGGTCCACGCTCCTCGGGGAGTTCAAGGAGAGGGTCCTACCGGGAAGGTCCGACCCGTAGAGGGGTTCGACCGTGAGCGGGTGCTCCCGGAGCCAGGAGAGCCCCTCCACGTACGCCGTGAAGGTCTCCAGGCTCGTGAACAGGGGCACGGCCAGCTCCACCGAGCGGCGACGCAACCAGTACTCGTCCTCCAACATCCGCTCGAACTTCTCCTGGGTGAAGGAGGCCGGGACGTTCAGGATCAGGTCCAGCTCCCCCCTCTCGAGCACGGTCTTCAGGTTCGGCTCCCGCTCCGGCTCCATGATCTTGAAGAGCACCCGGACCGGGTGGACCCCGTGCGCCTCGAGATAGGCCGCCGTGTCCTCGGTGGCGGCCAGGGAGAACCCCAGCGCCCGCAGCCGTTGGGCCGCCGGGAGCAACCGCTCCTTCAAGGTGGGCCCCCCCACGGAGAGGAAGGCCTCGCCCCCCCTCGGGACGAAGCGGACCCCGGTGGCCACCAGGGCCTTCACCAGGGCGTCCGGGAAGGTGGGGCCGAAGCAGGCCACCTCCCCCGTGGATTGCATCTCCACGCCCAAGAGCGGGTCCGCCCCCTCCACCTGGTAGAAGGAGAACTGGGGGGCCTTCACCCCCCAGCGGCCGAAGGGGACCGGGGCGAGCCCCTGGCCGCTCAGCCCCTTCCCCAGCATGGCCCGGGCCGCCTCCCGAAGCACCGGGACCCCCGTGGCCTTCGCCACGAAGGGCAGGCTGCGGGAGGCCCGGAGGTTGAGCTCGATCACGTAGACCTCGTCGTTCACCGCCAGGAACTGGACGTTGAAGGGGCCCCGGATCCGGAGGGCCCGGGCCATGGCCTCGGCGTACTCCACCATCCGTTGGTGGACCCGGGGGGAGGTCCGGCGGGGGGGGAGGACCAATATGGCATCCCCGGAGTGCACCCCGGCGCTCTCCACGTGCTCCAGAAGGGCGGCCACCCAGACCTTCTCCCCGTCGCTGACGGCGTCCAGGTCCAGTTCGAAGGCCCCTTCCAGGAACTTGGAGATGACCACGGGGTGCTCCGGGGAGAGCCGGACGGCGGCCGAGAGGAAGCGTCCCAGGTCCGCCCGCCCTGGGATCACCCGCATGGCCGCCCCGCTGAGGACGTACGACGGCCGGACCAGCACCGGGTAGCCCACCTCCGCGCAGAAGCGCTCGGCCTCCTCCACCGTGGTGAAGGCCCGCCAGGCCGGCTGGGGGATGGTGAGCTTCTCCAACAGGCTCGAGAAGCGCTCCCGGTCCTCCGCCGCATCGATGGAATCGCTCACCGTGCCCAGGATGGGGATGCCGCAGGCGGCCAAGAGCGGGGTCAGGTTCTGGGGCAGCTGCCCGCCCACCGAGGTGACCACCCCGGCGAACCCCTCCTTGTCCATCACGTCCCGGACCCGCTCTAAGGTGATCTCCTCGAAGTAGAGCCGGTCCGACCGGTCGTAGTCGGTGGAGACCGTCTCCGGGTTCGAGTTGAGCACCGTGACGGACGGGACCCCTTCGGCCTTGAGCCCGTCCACCAGGTTCATGGTGGACCAGTCGAACTCCACCGAACTGCCGATGCGGTACGGCCCGGAGCCGAGGACGAGGAGGCTCCCGGCCGGGCTCGGGCCCACCTCGTCCGCATCGGCCCCGTAGGTGAGGTAGAGGTAGTTGGTCCGGCTCGGCCACTCGTTGGCCAGGGTGTCGATCATCCGGACGTGGGGGACGAGCCCGGCGGCCACCCGACGGCGACGCAGCATCTCCTCGTCCTCCCGGAGCAGCCGGGCCAGCGCCCGGTCGGAGAGCCCCAGCCGCTTTCCCTGGGCCAAGAGCGGGATCGGCGCCGCCCCCGGGGGCATCCCCCCCAGGGTCCGGCAGAGCTCCTGGACCTCCCTCAGCTGCTCCACGAACCAGGGGTCGATCCAGGTCAGTTCCGAGATCGTGGCGGGGGAGAGGCCGGCGGAGAGCCCCTCTAAGACATGCCAGAGGACCTGGGGGGTGGGGTGGGAGAGGTCCTCCCGGATCGCCTTCTCCTCCCGCCCTGGGGGCGGGGGCACCAGTTCGCTCCTCGGGTCGGTCATGCGCACCGCCTTGAGCAGCGCCTCCGGGAAGGTGGAACCGATCCCCATCACCTCCCCCACGGACTTCATGGTGGGCCCCAGTTCCCGCCCGGCCCGGGGGAACTTCTCCAGGTCCCAGCGCGGGTGCTTCACCACCACGTAGTCTAAGGCCGGCTCGAAGCAGGCCGTGGTCACCCCGGTGACGCGGTTCTTCAGCTCCGGGAGGGTATAGCCTAAAGCGAGCTTCGCGGCCACGTAGGCCAGAGGATACCCGGTGGCCTTGCTCGCGAGCGCGCTGGAGCGGGAGAGCCGGGCATTGATCTCAATGGCATAGTACTCCTGGCTCCGGGGGTCCAGGGCGAACTGGATATTGCACTCCCCCACGATGCCGCAGGCGTCCGCGGCCCGGAGCGCGGCCGCCCGCAAGAGCTGGTACTCCTCGTCGTTGAGGGTCTGGGACGGGGCCACCACGATGTTGTCCCCGGTGTGCACGCGCATCCCGAGCACGTTCTCCATGTTGCAGACGGTGAGCCCGTTGCCCAACCGGTCCCGGACCACCTCGTACTCGATCTGCTTGAACGACCCCACGTAGCGCTCCAGGAGGATCTGGTGCGCGGGGCTCGCCCTCAGGCCGCGTTCGGCCACCCGGTCGAGCTCCTCGGGGCTCCGGGCCACGCCTCCGCCCTTCCCGCCCAAGGTGTAGGCGACCCGCACGATCACCGGGAAGCCCAGGTCCCGGGCCTGCCGCTGGGCCTCGGCGACGGAGTAGACCGGGTGGCTCTTCAGCACCGGCACCCTCGCCCGCTGCATGAGGGTGAGGAACCGGCCCCGGTCCTCGGTCTCCTCGATGCCCCGGACCGGGGTGCCCAGGACCCGGACCCCGAGCCGACGCAAGGTCCCCTGCCGGTGGAGGGTCACCCCGCAGTTCAAGGCGGTCTGTCCGCCGAAGGAGAGCAGGATCCCGTCGACCCTCTCGCTCTCCAGGATGGGCTCGACGAACTCGGGGGTGACGGGCTGGAAGTAGGTCCGCCCCCGGGCCGGGGGGTCGGTCTGCAGCGTGGCGATGTTCGGGTTGACCACCACCGAATAGACCCCCTCCTCGGTGAGCGCCTTCAGGCACTGGCTGCCGGAGTAATCGAACTCCCCGGCCTCGCCGATCTTGAGGGCCCCGCTGCCCAGCAGCAGCACCCGCTCGGGCCGGGCCGGCAGCGCCCTCGTCAAGAGGACCTCCGGACCTTGCCGGCGAAGAGGTCGAAGACGAACCCGGCCTCCCGGGGCCCGGGTCCCCCCTCCGGGTGCCCCTGCAGCGAGAGCACGCGCCCCCGGGCATCCCGGAGCCCCTCCAGCGTCCCGTCGTCCGGGTTGACCGCCCAGGACCTGAGCCCGGTCCCCTCCAGGCTCTTCGCCTCCACCGCGTAGCCGTGGTTCTCCGAGAGGATGTAGGCCCTCCCGTCCGGGAAGAGCACCGGCTTGTTCTGGCCCCGGTGCCCGAACTTCATCTTGTAGGTGGTCGCCCCGGCCGCCTGGCCAAGGAGCTGCTGTCCCAGACAGATCCCCAGGGTGGGCAGGTCCCGCCGGCGCACCTCCGCGATCGCCTCGACGACCCCTCGGAGGGTGGCCGGGTCCCCGGGGCCGTTCCCCACGAACAGGCCGGCGACCCGACGGCCGTCAAAGCGCTCCGGGACGCCTTCGCTCGCCGGGAGCCTCAGCACGTCGAGGCCCCGGGTGAGCAAGGACCTCAGCAGGCTCGCCTTGCATCCACAGTCCACCACGGCCACCAGGGGGGCGCGAGGCCGCCCCGAGCGCACCAGGACCGCCCGGGGAGGGCTCACCTGGGCGACGAGGTCCTCCTCCTCGTAGCGGGGGGCCCGGGCCAGCGTCCGGGCCAGCGCGCTGCGGGACGGGAGGGACGCCCCCACGTGCACCAGGCCCCGGAGGACGCCCTTCGTCCTCAGGTGCGCGGTCAGGCGACGGGTGTCGATCCCGGTGAGGAGCGGGACGTTCGCCCGACGCGCCCATTCCGGTAACGAGAGCGCAGAGGCCCAGTGATGGGGCTCGGTCAGGTTCTGGAAGAGGGCCGCCCGGACCTGCAGGGACCCGGACTCGAAGGAGACCGGCAGCCCGAAGGCATCCCGTCGCCGGGGGTTCCCCACCCCGTAGTTCCCCAGGAGCGGATAGGTGAAGGTGAGGATCTGTCCCCGGTAGGAAGGGTCGGTCAGGGACTCCGGATATCCGACCATCCCGGTGGTGAAGACTACCTCCCCGGTCGTGGTGGCGGAGGCCCCGGCCCCCATTCCCTCGAAGTAGGTCCCGTCCTCGAGGAGCAAGCATCCCGGGCGGAGAGGCGCGGGCGACTGCCGGCCCTGGGCTCCCGGCTTCAGTGGCGGACCCGGCACGACCCGACTTCCGACATCCCCTTAAGCATTGCCCAACCCGCCGGGCCGGGAACGGCTCCTGGAAGAGGGCGGGGACCTTGGGCCCCCGGGAAATCCCGTTCTCTCAAGTACTGGTCCCGGCTCCTTCCTCCCCCATGGCCGGCCTGGTCCGCCCCAAACCCCGTTACGACCTGCTCATCCTGGGCGGCGGTCACGCCGGGCTCCAGGCAGGGTTGAAGGCCGGGCTCCTCCATCAGAGGGCCGTCATCCTGGACCGGGGCCAGAAGTTCAGCCGGTCCTACTACGCCCCCGCCATGGACAACATCCCGGGGTTCCCAGACGGGATCTCGGGGCACCGTCTGCTCGACCTTCAGCTCTCCCAGGTCCGGAAGGTGGCCCATTGGACGGACTACGTGGCGCCCGTGACCCTGGGGGAGGTCCGGCGGGACGGGGAGGAGTTCTCGGTGACCTTCGAGCGGCTCCGGACGCGCCAGACGGTCCGGGGGCGGGCGCTCCTGCTGGCGCTGGGCGTGGTGGACCGGATGCCGGAGGTGGGCGGGAAGATCGAGCCCATCTTCCCCTGGGCGAACTTCGGGATCGTGGACTACTGCATGATCTGCGATGGCCACACCCTCCCGGGAAAGACGGTGGCGGTCCTCGGGGACGGTCCGCTGGCGGTGAACACCGCGCTGGACCTGTTGCACTGGGAACCGGCTTCGGTCACCCTTCTGACCCACGGCCGTCCCCTGCTCCCCGGCGTGCCCGAGGAGGAGCGGCAGGAGCTCCTCGCGGGGCTCGAGGAGCATGCGATCCCGGTCCGGACGGAGGAGATCGTGGGGTTCGAGGGGATCCGGGAGAAGCGCTTCGGCCTTCGGTTCGCCGACGGGTCCAGCGCGGTCTTCGACAAGGGGTTCAGCGCCTTGGGCTGGTACTCCACCCACGAGGACGTGGCCCGGGCCCTCGGGGCGAAGGTCACCCGCGACGGGTACGTGGTCACGGACGAGGATGGCCGGGTGCTCTCGGAGCACGACGGCCAGGTCATCCCCGGGCTCTACGCCGCGGGGGACCAGCGCGATGGCTGGAAGCAGATCCCCGAGGCCTGGGCGGGGGCGGAGCGCGCGGTGATCCACGCCTGGGCGTTCTATCTCAGCGAGAGGCCCCCGTCGGCGGAGGTTCCCGGAGCGCCCGACCGGTGATCTCCCGGTGGAGCTCTGCGATGCCGTGGGCGAGCCGTCGTGCTCCCTTCCTCCGTAGCTCCTCCTCCCGGGCGGCCGCCGACCCCCCTTCCGCGACGAAGGCGATGAAGTCCACGCCCGCCCCGCTCGCGCATTCCAGGTCGGCGGGCATGTCCCCCACGTAGACCGCCCGCTCCCGGGGGACGCCCATGTCCGAGAGGAGGATCCGAAGGCTCTCCGGGTCCGGCTTGGCCGGCCCGGAGTCGCTCCGGGTCCGAATCCGGTCGAAGAGCTCGAGGAGCCCTTCCTTCTTCAGCGCCCCCCGGGTGAACCCTTCCGAGCTCCGGGTGAGGATCCCGAGACGGTAACCGCTCTCGCGCATCCGTCTCAGGTGCTCCAGCGCGTCCGGTACCAACGTCACCCTTTCCAGGGCCTCCAGCTCCAGCTCGTCCAGCCGGTGGTTCGCCTCGGCCTCCAGCCGGAGGTACACCCCGGGGGGCAAGCCCAGCTGCTGGAGCCGGTCGCGGGCGTACCCGAGCAGATGCGGGATGCTCATCGTCGGGTGGAGCTCCCCCGGGGGAACGCCGGAGCGGCCGGCCAGTTCGATCACCACGTGGCGCATGCGCGAGAAGTCCAACCGGGAGTCCACCAGGGTCCCGTCCATGTCGTAGATCACGCCCAGGTACGGCCGGAAGTAGGGGGGAGCCGAAGAGGGAGGGGACAGCGGCATGCGTACCGGCCCGCCCAGACCGTCCTGAGCTTATCGGTCTATCGCTCGAGGCGCACCTGGAGCTGGTAGGGGGGCTCCCCCCACTGGAGACCCTCCGGGGCGGGGTCGCGGACCGGGAGGACCTCCCGCCGGGTCCGCCGGGGCTCTCCCGGGCGCTCCGAGGAGAACCGGGCCTCCAAAAGGAGGCCCTCGGGAAGGCGGTAGCGTCCCTCCAGCACCGTCCCCAGGTCGCTCTCCTCCAGGTTGATCTCCTTGGGGCGGACCGCCCGGGCCCAACCCCGCAGCCTCCGGCGGTCCTGGGGGACGCGTTCCCCAGGCTCCGGGAGCCCCCTAAAGGCGGAGGGGACGCGGGCCACGTACCAGAGGGGAAGGCCCGACGGGGGGGAGGGATCCCCCCTCAGGTCCCGGTCGCTGGCGTAGAGGTAGACCATCCCCTGGATACGGGTCCCGGGGGTGGGCGTCAGTCGCCCGAGCCGGACCTGGAGCTCCCAGGTGGGACGCCTTCCCCAGGGGACCTCGGGGGGCTCCCTCCCGGGGGGGCTCCTCCCGCTCCGGAGCATGACCCCTCAGTCATCGCCCTGGGAGCGGGTATAGCCTTGGAACGTCCCGAAGCGTTGGAGCACCTCCAGGTGCATCCAGCGGTACGCCCCCTCGAGACGGGTCAGCAGGGTGCGGACGGCCTCGGAGGGGAAATCCGCAGCGGGGGAGCGGAGAAGGAAGCGGACCTGGGTGTGGTCCACCAGGTCCGTCATCGCCCCGGTCTCTGGCCAGGTCCGGGTGCCGCGGTTGGAGATCCCTCCCAGCACGAACGGCGTCCCTTCCACGAGGGAGCGGAGCTCCTCCCCGAGCTTCCCGGGCGGCGTGGGGGTCTCCAGGAAGACATCGAGCCCCTCGTACTGGCGGAGCGGCGCGACGGGCAGGGTGGGCCGACGGGGCATCTTCAGCGGTCGGTAGTCCCGGCGGGGGAGCTTGGCCGGGGAGCGGCCCAGGTTCCGGATCACCTCGTCGGTGAACGCGCTGGTGCTCGAGGCCACCGCCTCACCCACCACGTCGCGGGTGGGGACCTTCCCTTCCTCCAGGGTGACGAGGACGGCCTCCTCCACCTTCCGGGCGACCTCGAACTCCTCCAGGTGGCGGAGCAGGAGCACCGAGGAGAGGAGGAGAGCCGTGGGATTGATCACGTTCTTGCCAGCGTACTTGGGGGCCGACCCGTGGACCGCCTCGAAGATGGCCGCCTCGTTCCCCAGGTTCGCCGAGGGGGCGAAGCCGAGTCCCCCCACGAGGGCCGACCCTTCGTCGCTGAGGATGTCCCCGTTCATGTTGGAGGTCACGATCACGTCGAACTGCTCCGGGGCCTTCACCAGCTGGTGGGCGCAGTTGTCCACGATGATGTGCTGGCTCTCGATATCCGGGTACTCCTGGGCGACCTCCTCGAAGGTCTTCTTCAGGAGCCCCTCGGTGAGCTTCAGGATGTTCGCCTTGGTGGCGCAATGGACCTTCTTGCGCCCCTCGGCCCGGGCGAGCTCGAAGCCGAGCCGGACGATCTTCTCGCAACCCAGCCGGCTCATCAGCTTGAGCGACTCGGCCACGGTGGGCGTCTGTTGGTACTCGATCCCGGCGTAGAGGTCCTCCACGTTCTCCCGGACGATGACCAGGTCGATCCCGCGCCCGGTGTACGGGGTCCGCACCCCGGGGAGCTCCCGGACCGGCCGGATGTTCGCGAAGGTCTCGAAGAGCTTGCGGAGGGTGACGTTGGCGCTCTTCTCCCCGAAGCCCACCGGGGTCTCCAGGGGGCCCTTGAGCACCACCCGGGTCCGCCGGATGGACTCCACCGTCTCCGGGGGCACCCCGGAGGCGAGGCCGGTCCGGAACACGCTGGCCCCCGCCGGACGCTCCTCCCAGGCCAGGGGCGCCCCGGCCGCTTCCAGCACCCGCCGGGCGGAGGTGGTGACCTCCGGGCCGATGCCGTCGCCGGGGATCAACGTCACGAGCTTCCTTCCATGGGGGTCTACGGTGTAAGGCATCTTCGTTCTCCCGAGGGAGGCGCCCGGTTCCCGGGCGGCCCCCGACATCCCCCGGCGAGGGTCCGAGCCCTAAGGCCCTTGCGTGCCCGGAAGGTCAGGGGGCCTCGCGGGGGTCCGGGTGCGCGAGCGCCTCCTGGGTGATCCGGTTCCGGTAGGCCTCCAAGGCCGTCCGCACCGCCGGATGCTTCAGGGCCAGGATTGCCGCCGCGAAGAGGGCGGCGTTGACCGGGCCGGCCTTCCCTACCGCCAGGGTCCCCACCGGGACGCCCGAGGGCATCTGGACGATGGACAGGAGGGAGTCCAGTCCCCCGAAGGCCTGGGTCTCCACCGGGACGCCCAGGACGGGGAGCAAGGTGTGGGCGGAGACCACCCCGGGAAGATGGGCCGCCCCGCCGGCGGCGGCGATGAAGACCTCCACGCCCCGGGCCGGGGCCGCCTCCACGTACTCCACCAGCGCCCGAGGGCTCCGATGGGCGGAGAGGGCCCGGACCTCGTACGGGATCCCCAGGGAGTCTAGCATCTTCGCCCCGGGCTCCAGGTACGGCCAATCCGAACGCGAACCCATCAATACGGCGACCAGCGGGGAAGGCATGTTGCCGCCAGGGGCCCGGGGATTAAACGGTGCGGGGACACGGAGCCGGGCGAGGGGTCCTTGGGGGGGCCCTCCGGGTCGTGTCAAGCCGGCTTTACGGAGGGAAGATACTCTCCGGACCGCGCTTCCCCTTCGAGTGAGAACCATGTCCGAAGGGGAAGGCAACTCCGCTTCGTCCGACCTGTCGAAGACCGATCCTATCTACACGGTGGTGTACCCGCGCCGTCGGTCGTTCCTGGGGACCTTGGTCCTGGGACTCCTGGTGGGGGGGCTCTTGGTCGGTGCCGGGGTCTTTGCCGTGGGAGGGAACCTCTCCAGCCCGACCCCCTCCGGGGCCGCGACCGCGCCGTCCCCCACCCCCTTCAACGTGACCTTGACGGTGGCCATGAACCCGCTGAACGGGTGGCCCCAGTACACCCCCGCTAACTTCTCCATTCCCCGGGGGGAGGTCACCATCACCATCGTCGACGACGATGTGCCCATGTCCTTCCCGGGCTGCAACTGCAACGTCACCGGGACGCTGGGGAACGTGGAGTACGTGAACGGCACGGCCACCCACTTGGTGAGCAACGCCAACGTGGCCCACACCTTTGACGTACCGAGCCTGGGGATCAACGTCCTGAGCCCGGCCATGAGCACGGTGACCTTCACCGCCTTCTTCAACCAGACCGGGACCTTCTCCTGGATCTGCGAGGCCCCCTGCGGGGCCGCGAGCCCGACGGCGCCGCCCATGGGGGTCCCGGGGTACATGGCCGGGACGATCAGCGTCGTCTGAGACCGGAGGGAAGGGACGGGGGGTCCCCCCCCTGGCGCCCGGAGGGCTCAGCGGAAGTGCCGCCGGACCGCCAGGAGGTAGATCAGCAGCAGCACTGGGATCACGATCCCCAGGATTGCGTCCCCCGCGCTGGTCACGTTCCGGGCCAGGTTGATCAGGGGCTCGAGGATGTAGACCAACAGGACGATGACGGCCAGCGCCAGGGCCCAGAGCCTAAGGTGCCAGAGGCCGACCGCGACCCCGAGCACGATGAGCCCCAGGATCGCGATGATGAGGCCGGCCACGACCCCCGTGAAACCGAAAGCCTGCGTGTAGCCGAGGGTGATGACATAGCTCGAGAGGACGGCGATGAGCAATCCCCCCAGGAAGGAGATGAAGCCATAAATTCCCAGCAAGATGGCCAGGATCGCGACCCCGAGGGGCCGGGTCGAGGTCGCCGGAGGGCTGGACTGAGCCATGCGGCACCATGGCCCTTAGGTAATAAACCCCTCCCCGGTGCCCGACAAGCGGGGCCCTAAGACCGCCATGACCACCATCCGCACCCTGCCTACTTACGAGATCGTTCACCGGGTCCACCCCCGGCCGATCACGGAGAGGGACGAGATCGGGCTCGTGGTGGGGAAGGCGATCGATGAGACGCTCTCCCGATTCAGCCACGAGTCCCGGGAAGGGCGCAAGCCCAGCCTGAGCGCCATGTCCCGGCTGGCGGACTCCTACCTGGAGGAAGGCCTTAAGGACGCCGACCTGAGCCTGGAGCCGAACCAGCGAGAGGAGCTCCAGCGCCAGGTGGAAGGGGTCCTGGCGGCCTTCCGCAAGTGCCCCGCCCTGGGATGCTCTCGTCCCCGGACCCGGCTCATCCTCATCGACGGGGAGGTGGGGATCTACGCCCAGCCGGACTACTGGGACTCCCGGGCCCGGTTCTACGAGATGAAGAGCTACCAGGCGGTCCCGCCTCCCCCGGACGTGGCGCTCCAGATGGAGTTCTTCCAGTTGGCCTTCCCCGGCTTCGAGTCCTTCCTCCTGTGCATCGACCGTCATGCGAGCCCGGTGACCACCACGGTGGCCCGGGTCCCTCCCATGACCGAAGGGCGCCGGCAGGAACTGCTGGAGTTGGCCTACCGGCTGGGCCAGGAATCGGGGGAGGAGAAGGTCCTGGAGTACGTGGACAACCCGGTCGTCCGTCACACGCGAAAGGGTTGAGGGGCCCCGAGGGCGGGCGCCCCTTTCCCCCCGGGAGGTCACGGTCTCGGGCGATAGGCGGGATTTATCAGCGGGCGCCGGCCTCTGGAGGCCCTCCGGAGGGAGGAGCGACCCGTGGGGATCCCCAAGCCGTCCATCGAGGAACTGCTCCGGCTCAACCGGGACCATCGCTGCGCGGGGGAGGCCGCCCCCTGCGTCCGGGTGAGCGCGGTGGCGGACCTGCCTACCCGGTTCGGGCCTTTCCAGGTGGTCGCCTTCCACAGCCCGTCGGACGGGGAGGAGCATGCCGCGCTGGTCCGGGGGGATGTGGTGGGGAAGGAGCGGGTGCCCGTCCGGATCCACTCCGAATGCCTGACCGGGGACGCGTTCGGCTCGCTACGCTGCGATTGCCGGGACCAGCTGGAGCTCGCCCTTCGGGAGATCGACCGGAGGGACTTCGGGGTCATCCTCTACCTCCGGCAGGAGGGACGGGGGATCGGCTTCGAGAACAAGATCCGGGCCTACCAGCTGCAGGAGCTCGGGCTGGACACCATGGAAGCGAACGAGGTGCTCGGGTTCCGGGCGGACGAACGGGACTACGGGGTGGCGGCGCACATGCTCCGGTCCCTCAAGATCGAGTCCATCCTGCTCATGTCCAACAATCCGGACAAGCTCAAGGACCTCGCCTCCCGGGGGATCCGGGTGGAGGGGCGGATCCCGGTCTCCATCCCCGCGAACCGGTACAATGCCCGGTACCTGGAGACGAAGCGGGTGAAGGGAGGCCATCTCTGGGACCCGGCCGAGAAGGGGTTCGTGGACGAGCAGATGGACAGCCTCCGGGCCGGGGCGGTCTCCCCCAGCGGGTCCTGACCGGGCCCCGGGAGGCGCCCCCCGTAAGGGGGGGGCGGTCGCCGGCCGGGGGCCTTGGACCGGACCGCGGGGAGAACTGGGGTCCTCGAACGTCGTGGGGTCCGGTCCCGGGATGGGCCGGGGCGGAGTCGAACCGCCGATCTTCGCGTTGTAAGCGCGACGTCGTAACCGCTGGACCACCGGCCCTTGCCGACCCGGCTCCCTCACGCGGTACGCTACATCAAACGTCCGAAGGGGCCCCGGGAGAGACCGCCAGGGGAGGCTCCCCCTCCTTCTCCGCCGGGTCGTGGGACCGGTGCCGTACCTTGACCACCATCCCCCGGGGCAGCTTCCCCATCCACGGGCCCGGCACCCGCGCCTCTCCTACCCCCAGGAACTCCTCCCCCCGGACCAGGAGCACCTCGTCCCCGATCCGGATGTCGTCGCCGGCTCCGCGCACCCCGGGGGCGAAGAGGTCTCCCCGCAGCTCCACCCCGCCGCGGACCTCGACCGAGTACCCGCCGGCCCGGGAACGGATCCGCTTCCCCCCCGGCACCGTCAGGCGGAGGCATCCCGGGTCCTCCTTCCAGGTGGCGAGCGTCTCCCCCTTCCCATCCACCAGCCGCTGGAACCAGGGCCGGCCCTGGAGCCGGAGGTCGGGGGGGAACAGCGCTTCGGCCACCTCGGGCCCGAACTGGAAGGCGGCCAGGCTGGCCAGTTCCTCCCGGACGACCTGGAGGGGGCGGGGTCGGCTCGCCCCCATCTCCGCGGCATGCGCCCGGAGCGCCTGGGCGAGGGACCGGAGCGAACCGGCGGAGGTCGCCCCCTCGTTCCCCTCCGTGGTCCAGACCGCCTCCGGGCGGGCCGGGAGCGCCTCCCGTACCCAGTCCATCTCCTCCCGAGGCAGATGCACGAAGATCTTTTGGTAGGCGTGGCCGCGGACCAGGTGGCGGAGCGCCTCCTGTACCCAGCGTCGTTCCTCCTCATCCCAGCTCCCGGTCACCGGGATGTCGTAGTGGGCCGCGGGGAAGGTCCTTTCCAGCTCCTGGGGGACGACCCCGAGCGGGGAGGTCAGGGAGACCACATGGACCGCCGGTAGCCTCCCTCCCTCGGAGAGCGTCCGGAGGATGCGGCGGTGCGACGGGGACCGGGAGTAGGGCTTGGTCTTGGAGCAAGGGACGAGGAGGAGCACCTCCTTGCTGGAGGGGACACGATAGCGGGAGAGGAACCGGCGCCGGAACCTCTCCATCTCAGGACGGTACTGGGCCTCCTTCGTCCCGTACGGGCGGACACCGGTCCCCATCACCGGGGTATGCGCCTCGAAGAAGGGGTACCCTTCCCCATCCGCGTAACGAAGCACCTCCCCCAGGGCGGGCTCGAAGGGCAGACGGGACTCCACCAGTTCCCGGAGGCGGCCGGCCCTGAGGAAGCGTCGGACCCGCTCCTCCTCCTGCGTGTACTGCTCCTCCACGTGCTGCAAGCGGTGGGCCAGGGCCTCCCCCGGTACCCCCCCGGGAGGGCCGGGGTCCGGCCCCCCCTCGGCCCACATCCAAAGGCCTTCCGCGGCCCGGAGGAGCCCCTCGGTGGTGTCCAGGAGGTCGATCCCCAGGCCGTGGAGAAGGGGAAGCCTTCCGGGAAGGGCGATCCGGGGTGCCCAGATGAGCGGCGCCGGTCCGGCCGCGGTCCTCAGGGTGACCCACTCCCGGACGAACCGCTCGGGGTCCGTCCAGGCACTGCGGGCGTTGTCCCAGACCACCAGGTCCCAGGGCTCCGTCTGGAGGAGCCCCGCGCTATCCGGGGAGAGGGGGGTCCGGACCCCCAGGACGCGTTCGGCCGCGACGATCGGGGGAGGCCCGTGGGCCTCTACCTCCGGGGCCACCACGGGGAAGCGGAGCTCCAGCGTGGCCTCTCCCTGGCCCAGGTGGAGCCGCCGCTCCATCTCCGCCGGAGGCTCCCCGCCGGCCACCCAGGGTTCCCGGGGACGGGGGGAGGGGCGGAACGGTAAGGCGGCCCAGAGGAGACCGGGCAGCGCGAACGAGAGGCGGCCTACCGTTCCCTGTCCCTGGAAGGCAGGGCCATCGAGGGCTTCGAGGATGCGCATGACGGATGGAACAGAGGGCGGGAAAGGGTTGATGAAGGCGCCGGGAGCCCCGGCCGCCTAGGGGGAGGCCGGCGGGCTGCCCTTCCGCGACCGCGTGGAGGCCTTCTCCGTGGGGAAGAAGTTCTCCCAGGCGCTCACGAGCCCCTCGCGTCGCTCTGCGCCAGCGTCCTTCCGCCCCTTCCTCCCGAAGACCGGGTCATGGGAGTCCCGGGCCGCCCGGAGGAAGGCGTCCGGGTTCTGGCTCGCCAGCTCGAACCCGTAGAGCATGAACTCCCTCAACAGGCTCGAGCGTCCCCTCCATCCGATCCGGCGGCGGACCATGGGATTCAGGCTCCGCTTCGCCATGCGCCAGACCTCGGTCGTCGTCTTGTAGTCCTTCACCGATAGGCCGATCATTACCTGCGGCATTGCCCCTCATCCGGGGCCACGAATCTCTCCTATATAACCACCCCCCCAGCCGAAACTCCGTCCGAAGGACGCGAGATGTGTTCGATTCGGCTTGAGTCCCACCCCGGACCGACCCATTACGCGCCGTGGGCGCCTTCCGTATCCCCTATCCGGGCTCGGGGGGATCCCCCCAGGCGACCGCGTGGCCCACCCCGGAAGGCGGCGGAAGCGGCCTCGGGGCGTTCGTGGTGAAGGTTTTACCCGTGAGGACCCTGCGAGGGGACGCACCCGTGGGAACCTTAGCATGGAGAACATCACTGAACCTCGCTCTCAGACCGGGGTAAGCCCCGCCTCCACCCGAGTCGCCTCTTCGCCGGACGCTACCTCCCGGGGGACGGCCGCGGCCTCCCTCGACCTTCTCTGCGTCAACACCCTACGCTTCCTGGCCGTTGACGCCGTGGAACAGGCAAAGAGCGGGCACCCCGGCCTCCCCCTGGGGGCCGCTCCGATGGCCTACACGCTCTGGGACCGGTTCCTCAAGCACAACCCCAAGGACCCCCGCTGGTTCGATCGGGACCGGTTCGTGCTCTCCGCCGGGCATGGGTCCGCCCTCCTCTACGCGCTCCTGCACACCACCGGCTACGACCTGCCGCTGGAGGAATTGAAGCGGTTCCGCCAGTGGGGCAGCCGGACCCCGGGCCACCCGGAAGTGGGGCACACTCCGGGGGTGGAGGCCACGACCGGCCCGCTGGGCCAGGGGTTCGCCATGGGGGTGGGCATGGCCTTGGCCGAGAAGCACCTGGCCGCCACCTTCAACCGCCCGGGGTTTTCCGTGGTCGACCACCACACCTACGGGATCGTCTCCGATGGGGACCTGATGGAAGGGATTTCCTCCGAGGCGGCCAGCCTTGCCGGCACCCTGAAGCTGGGGAAGCTCATCTACCTGTACGATGACAATCACATCTCCCTGGAGGGCCCCACCCGCTGGGCCTTCACCGAGGACGTGGGCCGGCGGTTCGAGGCCTATGGCTGGCAGGTCCTGGACGTCCCGGACGGCAACGACCTCTCCGCCATCGACGCGGCCTTGAGGGCCGCCCGGGCGGAGACCGCCCGCCCCTCCCTGCTCCGGATCCGGACCCACATCGGGTACGGGAGCCCGGTGCAGGACACCCGAGAGGCCCACGGGGAACCCTTGGGACCGGAGAAGACCCTGGCGACCAAGGAGAAGCTCGGGTGGCCGGCGAGCCCTCCCTTCCTCGTTCCCGCTCCCGCGGGCGGGCACCTTCAAGAGGCGGTGAAGCGGGGCGCGGAGGCCCAACGGGCCTGGGAGGAGCTCTTCCAACGCTATCGGGCCCGCTATCCGACGGAGGCCGCCGCCTTCGAGGCGGAGATGCAGGGCGTCCTCCCTCCGGATTGGACCGAAGCGCTCCCCCGGTTCCGGCCCGAGGACGGTCCCATGGCCACCCGGGACGCCTCCCAGAAGGTGCTCACGGCCCTGTCCTCCCGTCTCCCCGCCTTGCTGGGCGGCTCCGCCGACCTCTCCCCCTCCACCAAGACCCTCCTCTCGGGCACCGGGGACTTCGACTCCACCGCGGGCGAGGGGCGGAATCTCCATTTCGGGGTCCGGGAGCACGCCATGGTGGCCATCCTCAACGGGGTGTCCCTCCACGGCGGCCTGCTCCCGTACGGGGCCACCTTCCTGACGTTCTCGGACTACGCGCGGGGGGCGATCCGCCTGGCGGCGCTCCAGCAGGCGCACGTGGTGCTCGTCTTCACTCACGACAGCATCGCGTTGGGGGAGGATGGACCGACCCACCAACCGGTCGAGCAGGTGGCGAGCCTCCGGGCGATCCCGGGGTTCACGCTCATACGGCCGGCGGACGCCAACGAGACCGCCGTGGCCTGGCGTCTCGCCCTGGAACACCCCGGGCCCACGGCGCTGGTCCTCACCCGCCAGAAGCTTCCCATCCTAGACCCGGAGCGCTTCCCCACCCTTACCGGGCCCCTCCGGGGGGGGTACGTCCTCTCGGAGTCCCCGGTCGGCCCTCCCCGGGTCGTCCTTCTGGCCACCGGCTCGGAGGTCAGCCTCGTCCTGGAGGCCCAACGCGTGTTGGACTCCCGAGGGCTCCCTTCCCGGGTGGTCTCCCTTCCCTGTCTCTCCCTCTTTGATCGCCAGTCCCGGGAGTACCAGCAGTCCGTCCTCCCTCCCGGGGTGCCCCGGGTCTCGGTGGAGGCCGGGGTGACGCAGGGGTGGGACCGCTACGTCGGCCCGGGGGGGGTCACCCTGGGGGTCGACCGCTTCGGGGCTTCCGCTCCGGGACCGGTGGTCCAACGGGAGCTGGGCTTCACCCCCGAGCATGTGGTGGAACGGGTCCAGCGGCTGCTCTCCACCCCCCCCCGGGGGGGCCGCGCCATGACCGGTCGGCTTAAGGAACTCCTCTCCCTGGGCCAGTCCCCTTGGCTCGACTACATCCGGCGGAGCCTGCTCTCCAGCGGGGAGCTGGAGCGGATGGTCCGGGTCGACGGGATCACCGGCGTCACCAGCAACCCCACGATCTTCGAGAAGGCGGTGGTGGGGAGCCACGACTATGACGCGGAGATCCAGCGGCTCCTGAAGGAGGAACCGGACCTTTCCGTGGAGGCCCTCTACGAGCGGCTGGTGGTCCAGGACGTGACCGGGGCCGCGGACGTGCTCCGCCCGGTCTACGAGCGGACCGAAGGGCGCGACGGGTTCGTCAGCCTGGAGGTCTCTCCCGAGGTCTCCCACGACACCGAGAGGACGGTGGAGCAGGCCCGGCGCCTCTGGAAGGAGGTCGATCGCCCGAACCTGCTCATCAAGGTGCCGGCCACCCCCGAAGGGGTCCGGGCCGTGGAGCGCCTCCTCTCGGAGGGGATCCACGTGAACATCACGCTCATGTTCTCCCAGGGCCACTACGAATCCGTCGCCCAAGCCTACCGGACCGCGGCCTCGCGCACCCCCCAGCCGGCGCGTCTCGCTTCCGTGGCCTCCATCTTCGTGAGCCGCATCGACACCGCCGTGGACCGGGAGCTCGCCAAGCGAGGCCCGGAAGGACAGGCCCTGGCCGGGCGCATCGGGGTGGCGAACTCCCGACTGATCTACCGGCGCTTCCAGGAGCTCTTTGAGGGGCCCGCCTTCGCGCCCCTCTCCGCCCGGGGGGTCCCACCCCAGCGGGTGCTCTGGGCGAGCACGAGCACCAAGGACCCCCGGTACCGGGACACGATGTACGTGGAGGAGCTGGCCGGGCCGGAGACCATCAACACCCTGCCCCCGGCAACGCTCCAGGCCTTCGAGGACCACGGACGATTGCACGGGCCCGCGCTCCTTCAGGGGCTACCCCAGGCCGAGGCGGACCTGGCGGCCCTCAAGCGTCTCGGCGTGGACCTGGACGCGATCACCGACGAGCTTCAGCGGGAAGGCATTGAGGCCTTCGCCCGGTCCTACGACCATCTGCTGGCGTCGCTCAAGGAGAAGAGGGAAGCCTTGCGGAGAGGCCCCCAGGACCCGGTGGAACCCCACCTCGGCACCCAGGCCTCCAAGGTGGAAGCCCGCCTGGCCCAATGGGAGCAAGGGAAGGTGGCGGGCCGGTTCTGGCGCCTGGACCCGACCCTCTGGCCGGAGGCGGACCCGAAGGACGTGGCGACCCGGATGGGCTGGCTCACCCTTCCCGAGAGCATGGAGCCGCGCCTGCCGGAGATCGCGCGCTTCGTCTCCCAGGTCCGGGAGGAGGGGTTCGGGGAGGTGGTGCTTCTGGGCATGGGCGGTTCCAGCCTGGCCCCGGACGTCTTCTCCCGGGTGCTTCCCGCGACATCGGGCTTCCCGCGGCTAAGGGTGCTGGACAGCACCCACCCGGACGCGGTGGCCGCGCTGAGGAGGGCCCTGGACCTCCGGCGGACCCTCTTCCTCGTCTCGAGCAAATCCGGCACCACCACCGAACCGCTCTCCTTCTACCATTACTTCCGGGAAGAGCTTTCCCGCGCCGGCGAGGCCCCGGGGAGGCACTTCGCGGCCATCACCGACCCCGGCACCCCCCTGGAGAAGCTCGCCCGGGAGGAAGGGTTCCGGGCCGTCTTCCAGGCGGTCCCCACCGTGGGGGGACGGTACAGCGCCCTCACGCACTTTGGCCTCGTCCCCGCGGCGCTCTTGGGCGCCGACCTGGGGGCCCTTCTGGACCAGGCCGGCACCATGGCCGAGGCTTGCGCCTCCTCCGTCCCGGCCTCCCAGAACCCGGGACTGGTCCTGGGAGCGACCCTGGGCGAGCTGGCCACCGGCGCCCACCGGGACAAGCTCACGCTGTACGCCGAAGGTCCGTTCCTCCTCCCCTTCCCGGTCTGGGTGGAGCAACTGGTGGCGGAGAGCACCGGGAAGTCCGGTCGGGGGATCGTGCCCGTCGTGGACGAGCCTTTCGCCCCCGCGGACCGCTACGGGGAGGACCGGCTCTTCGTCGCCCTGGTCCCTCCCGGCGGTCCGGGCCCGGAGCTCGCGGCCCATCTCGACGGTCTCGCCCGGGCGGGCCACCCCTATCTCGTGGTGAAGGTGCCCGGGCCCGGGAACCTGGGGGAGGAGTTCTTCCGCTGGGAGTTCGCGGTGGCGGCCTCCGGCATGGCCCTTCAGATCAATCCCTTCGACCAGCCGGACGTGGAGCTCGCCAAGGAGCTGGCCCGGGAGGCGATGGCACACCCCTCCTCCTCGGGCGCCCCCCCGTCCCCGAACACGGTCTCGGTGACGGACCCGGACGCCCTCGGCCGGGCAGTGAAGGACCTCCTGGGGAAGGCCCGGCGCGGCGACTACATCTGCCTGCAGGCCTATCTCGCCCCCGCCCCGGAGACCTGGGCCTCCCTGCAGGCGATCCGTCGGCGTCTCCTCGTGGACCGGAAGGTGGCCACCACGTTGGGCTATGGTCCGCGTTTCCTCCACTCCACGGGGCAACTGCACAAGGGCGGCCCGAACAGCGGCCTCTTCCTCCAGTTGGTGGACACGCCCAGGCAGGACCTCCCGGTCCCCGGTGCCGGCTACAGCTTTGCCACGCTCTTGCGGGCGCAGGCCGACGGGGACCTGGTCGCGCTCGAGCGGAAGGGCCGCCGGGTGCTCCGGGTGGACCTGGGGGCCGACCGGACCGAGGGGCTCAAGCGCCTGGGCGAGGCGCTCCATGGCTGAGATCTCGCTCCTCCTCTGGGACGTGGGGGGGGTCCTGCTCTCCGACGGGTGGGACCGGGGGTCCCGCCAGCGCGCAGCGGAGCGCTTTGGCCTGGACCTCTCGGAGCTGGAGCGGCGCCATGCCCGCGTGGTCCGCTCGTTCGAGAGCGGGCGGATGACGCTGGAAGACTACCTCGACGCGGTGGTCTTCACCGAGCCCCGGCCCTTCTCCCGGGAGGAGTTCGTCACCTTCCTTCACGGGGAGAGCCGGCCCCACCCGGAGGCCTTGGCCCTGGCCCGGGCCCTTCGGGCCGGGAACCGTTACGTCCTCGCCACGTTGAACAACGAGTCCCGGGAACTGAACCGCTACCGCGTGGAGACCTTCGGGCTCAAGGGGATCTTCCATGCCTTCTTCAGCTCGGGGGAGACCGGCCAGCTCAAACCGGACCCGGGCGCCTACTCGCTGGCCTTGCATCTCACGCAGCGCGATCCCGAGGAGAGCCTGCTCTTGGACGACCGGGAGGAGAACCTCCAGGCGGCGGAGCGGCTGGGTCTTAAGACCCTCCGGGTGGAGGACCCCCGCCGGCTGGCGGAGGACCTTGCCGGATTCGGGGTCCGCGCGGGAGGAGGAGAACCATGGAACTAGGACTCGTGGGACTGGGCAAGATGGGCGGGAACATGGCGGTGCGGCTCGTGCGGGGGAAGCACCGGGTGGTGGGGTACGCCCGGCACCCGGAGGTGGTGGCCGCCGTGGTCAAGGAAGGGGCCGAAGGGGCCTCCTCCCTGAAGGAACTGGTGGGGAAGCTCAAACCACCGCGCATCGTCTGGCTGATGATCCCCTCGGGCGCCCCCGTGGACCAGACGCTCGAGTCCCTCCACCCCCTTCTCTCCCGGGGAGACCTCATCGTGGACGGGGGGAACTCCTACTACCGGGACACCCTGCGCCGGGCGGCGCTGGTCCGCTCCTGGGGGTTCCGCTACGTCGACGTGGGGACCAGCGGGGGGATCTGGGGGCTCACCGAGGGTTACAGCATGATGGTGGGGGGGGACGCCCCGGACGTGGAGGGGATCCGCCCGATCCTGGAGACCTTGGCCCCGGGGCCTTCCAAAGGCTGGGGCCGGATGGGGCCGGTCGGCTCCGGCCACTTCGTGAAGATGGTCCACAACGGCATCGAGTACGGCATGATGCAGGCCTATGCGGAAGGGTTCGCGGTGCTCCAGGCGAAGCAGGAGTTCGCCTTGGACCTCCACCAGATCTCGGAGGTCTGGCGCTACGGCAGCGTGATCCGCTCCTGGCTGCTGGAGCTCACGGAGTCCGCCCTGGCGGAGAACCCCACCCTCAAGGGGATCGAGCCGTGGGTGATGGACTCCGGCGAGGGGCGCTGGACCGTGATCGAGGCGCTGGACCTGAACGTGCCGGCCCCGGTGATCACGCTGGCCCTCGAGCAGCGGCTGCGTTCCCGGGAGGGGGACCCGTTCGCCGAGAGGCTCCTCGCCATGATGCGCAACAAGTTCGGCGGCCACGAGGTCAAGCGGGAGGGCTGAGACCGTGCCGGACGCCCCCCCCGAACCGCACCTCTTCGTGGTCCTCGGGGCCACGGGGGACCTCATGCAGCGCAAGATGCTGCCGGCGCTCTACCGGCTGAGCGCCCGGGGGGAGTTCCCGGCGAAGAGCCTCATCCTGGGCGCCGCCCGCCATTCCCTCACCGACGAGGCGTTCCAGGAACGGGCCAAGGCCTCGCTCCTGGGGGAGAAGGTGGGGACCCCGGCGGAGGTGGAGCAGTTCTGCCGGGAACGCCTGCGCTTCCAGGGGCTGGGTCAGGAGACGCCCGAGGACTACCGGGCCCTCTCCGGTCGCATCCAGGCGCTGGAGAAGAGTTCCGGGCTCCCCGGGAACCGGATCTTCTACCTCGCCCTCCCCCTGGAGGCCTTCGGCCCCACCCTCACGGCGCTGGGGGAGGCCGGGCTCTCCCGGGGTCCCGGGTTCACCCGGGTGGTGATCGAGAAGCCCTTCGGCGAGGACCTGCGGAGCGCCGAGGCGCTCAACGCGTTGCTCCACCGGCACTTCGAGGAGAAGCAGGTCTACCGGATCGACCACTACCTGGGGAAGGAGACCGTGCAGGACCTTTTGGTCTTCCGCTTCGCGAACATGTTCGTGGAGTCCCTCTGGAACCGCCAGGGGGTGGACCACGTCGAGATCACCGTGGCCGAGAGCCTGGGCGTGGAGGGTCGGGCGGGCTACTACGAGACCAGCGGGGCGCTCCGGGACATGATCCAGAACCACGTGACCCAGATCCTCACGCTGGTGGCCATGGAGCCTCCGGCCACCCGGGACGAGGACGCCATCCGCAACGAGAAGGTGAAGGTCCTGCGGAGCGCGGTACGGCTCACCCCGGCGGATGTGGTCCGGGGGCAGTACACCGCCGGGAAGGTCGGGGGCCAGGCCGTGCCGGGCTACCGGGAGGAGCCCGGGGTCGACCCGGGGTCCGGGACGGAGACGTTCGTGGCGCTCAGGGTGAAGATCGCCAACTGGCGATGGCAGGGCGTGCCCTTCTTCATCCGGACGGGGAAGCGCATGCCGGCGAAGTCGAGCCGGGTCGTGGTGATCTTCCGGGCCCCGCCGGTCTCGTTCTTCCAGAGCGAGGAGGACTACGAGGTGAACCCCGACCGCCTCACCATCCTCATCCAGCCGGAGGAGGGGTTCGAGCTCGCCTTCGAGATCAAGGTCCCGGGCCGGGGGATCCGGGTGCAGACCCACCACATGAAGTTCCACTACGCCGACGTCTTCGGGGAGCTTCCCGATGGCTACGAGACCCTGCTCTTGGACGTGATGCTCGGCGACGCGACATTGTTCGTCCGGGCCGACGAGGTGGAGGAGTCCTGGTCGCTCTACGACCCGGTCTTAAAGGCCCCCCCTCCGGTGGTCTTCTACCCGGCGGGCACCATGGGGCCCAAGGAGGTCACCCGGCTGGCGGAGGAGTGGGGGCACCGGTGGGAACAGGGGTAGGGGTCCCCCGGGTCCGGGTCTTCCCCTCCCTGGACCGGGCCGGTCGGGCCCTCTCGGCGGAGGTCCTGGCCTCGGCCCGGGAGGCCGTGGCCCGGCGCGGGCGCTTCCACCTGGTCCTGTCCGGGGGCTCCACGCCCCGGGGGATGTACGAGCGCTGGGGTTCGGAGGCGCGCTTCCCCTGGCGGGAGACCGAGATCTACTTCGGGGACGAGCGCGGGGTCTCCCCCCGCTCCGCCGAGAGCAACTACGCCATGGCCCGGGCCGCGTTCCTCTCCCGGGTCCCTCTCCCCCGGTCCCAGGTCCACCGGCTCCCGGCGGAGGTCTCCCCCCCGTCCCGCGCTGCGCGCCGGTACGAGCAGGAGCTCCGGCGGGGCGCCGGGAAGGGTCCGCGCTTCGACCAGGTGCTCCTGGGCATCGGCCCGGACGGCCACACCGCCTCGCTCTTCCCCCGTTCGCCGGCGCTCTCCGAGCGGAAGCGCTGGGTGGTCTCCGTCCGGCGCTCCGGGCAGCCGCCGTTCGTGCCCCGGATCACGCTTACCCTCCCGGCCCTCGCCTCTTCCCGGGCCGTGAGCTTCCTGGTGGCCGGCCCGGACAAGGCCCCGGCGCTCCGGGGAATCTTCGCCTCCCTGCCCCGGGGGACGAGGGACCTTCCCGCGAGCCGGGTGCGGTCGGAGGGGACGGTGAGCTGGTTTTTGGACCGGGCCGCGGCGAGAGGGCTCCCGCCTCCCTACGCGCCCCCCACCGGGGAGACGGCGTAGTCCCGCCCCTCCCACCGGTCGGCCTCCGGCCAGAAGAAGGTGAAGACGAGGTCGTCCTTCTGGTCCGCGGGGACGGGGAGGTCCACGTAGCGCATGCCCACGCCGGTGGCCCTCGCCTCGGTGTCCGTGACGGTCTTCCACCCGTCGTCCGACCAGTGCAGCGAGAAGGGGGCCGCGGCCATGACCCGGAGCCGGCCCCCCCGGGGGACCGAGGTCACCTGCCGGTTGAACTTCCAGACCTCCCAACGGGGCCGTCCCTCCCGGTGCAGGACGTAGCGTCCCTCCACCTCCGGGATCTTGTCGAAGACCGCGCCGTCGTTCACCGAGCGCAAGAGCGTCACGTACTCCGCATGGGCCCACATGAGCGGGACCGCGCTCCCCGTAGGTCCCCCGAACTTGAGATGGGTGCCCGCCCGGTCGGGCTCGTCCCAGACCTGCTCCGGCAGGAGCCCCATCCGGGTGGCGAAGCGCTCGAGCGCGTGAAGACAGGGGCGCGGGTTGCGGCCGGCGGCCAATTCGTAGTGCCCCCGCTCCCCGGTGAGCAGCGGCCAGGCCCGGCCCTTGCCGTACCCCCGGTACGGGCCCCCGTCCTCGGCCTGGCCGAACCCGTCGTGGTTGTAGCGGTGCCAGGCGGGGCCCTTCGGGGTCTCCACCTTGAGGACGTGGTCCACCACCTTCACGGAGTTGACGACGATCGGGTCGTGGGGGGACCGGACCCCGAAGCGGACGAGCTCGAGGAAGCCCGCGTCCACGATCTCGCTCGGACGGTAGGCGTTCGGCTCGCCGGGCGGCTGGTTGTTCAACGCCAGCACCCCCTGATCGGGGTCCTCCAGCGGATGGGGGTTGGTCAGGTCCACCGGCAGGATCCGGACGTAGTGCTCGGAGATGCCGGGGACGAGCGTTCCCTTCCGGGTCACCGTCCAGGCCTCCACGTGCTGCTCCAGGAAGTCCGCGTACTCCTCCAGGAACGCGGCGGTGTCCGGGTCCCGGCGGTCCCGGGCGAAGCTGGCGGCCCCCACCAGGGCCGCGATGTTCACCGCCAGGGTGGAAGGGGAGTAGCCGGCGGTCTCCTCCCAGCGTTCCTGCTGGGTGGCCGGACCGTGGCGGATGAGGTAGCCGGCGGCCGAGAGGACCATGGGGTAGGGGTCGAACCCCTCCAGCGCGTTCGCCCGCTTGAGCCGCCAGGCGAGGAGGATCGGGTAGGAGACCTCATCGAGCTGGACCCCGGTCCAGTACGGCGTCCCGTTGAGCCAGAAGTTCTGCGGGAAGCCACCGTCCGGCTGCTGGCTGGTGGCCAGGTAGATGAGCGCCCGAAGGGGGGTGGTGGTGTCCCCCGAGGCCAGGAGCCCGCTCGCGGAATGGAAGAGGTCCCGCACCCAGACCAGGTGGTAGCCTCCCCGGTTCTCGTCGCTCTGGGAGGCGCCCCAGGGGATGGAGAGCGCGGCGATGAACGCCCCGGGGTAGGTCTTGTCCTCGTGGGCGAGCAGGAGGGCGTGGCTGGCCCGGTAGAGCTGTCCGCGGTCCGAGGCCGAGGGCTCCAGGGGGAGGCGCTTGTGGATGGGCCGGTGCCATTGTTCCTCGAACCGGTCCTTCAGCTCCGGGAAGGGGGTTCCCAGGGCCTGGAAGAGGTTCGAGGTGGCGTGATTGAGGCCGTGCCCGAAGCTCAGCGCGAGGGTGAAGCCCTCCTCGGCGGCCTCCTCCCAGGCGAGCTGCCCGGTGAGGGCCACGTTGCCCCGGGTGGCCCGGTCGAACTCCCAGTCCATGGTCAGGTTCTCCGAGAGGTCCCGCCACCCGTCGCTCTCGCCCACGAACCCCGCCGAGAGCTTCCGGTAAGGTACGGTGGCGCCCAGGACGAGGGCGAGGCCGTCCTTCTCGGCGGCGAGGAGCTCGCGGCCCCCGGCCTCGATCACCAGTCCGGTGTTCCCCCAACCCCCCACGTTCAGATGGGGGGCGAGGAGGGCGTAGAGCCCCAGCGGGTGCCCCACCTCCTTCAGCACCTCCAGCCGGCTGTGGAGGAGGACGCAGGAGAGGTGGGGATGGCCCATCACCTCCTTGACGATCCGGTAGCGTCCCTCGGGGTCGGTGTTCGTGATCCGGTAGGCGAGCCCGTGGGGGGCGAGGAGCTCCACATGGCTCTTCAGATGGCGTTTCTCCTCGTGGAAGAAGGAGTGGTGGTCGGTGACGAGGAACTGCAGATCGCGGATCTGGGGGCTGTCGATGGTGGGGTAGTAGACCTCGGTGAGGATCCCTTGCCAGAGGGTGTACCAGACCTTGCTGTCGGAGGAGTAGGCGGTGCCCACCGCCTCCTTGTTGCTATGGGTCCAGCGGGGGGGCATGCCCGGGGCCCCGAACGCCTCCCGGTTCCCTCTGAGCTTCATCGGCCGTCCCTTGGTGGCTCGGACGGCCCGGACCTGCGGGGACGCTAAAGGGGTTTGCGTCGGCCCCGGCGACGGCCGTTCCGTGCCCTCTCCGGAGCCCTACCCCCAGGGCCCTGACCTCCGACGGGCTCGAAGCGCCCTTCCCGCGGGAGCGGAGGCGCCGAGGCCCCCTCCCATGGGACGGGAAGCGGGGGTCGGGGGGCCTGGGGCCCAGCGGCCCCTCCGCCCGGGGGGATGGACCGGGACCGGTGGCCCGGGACCGAGGGTCCCCCCCCGGTCCAAGAAGCCCGGGGTGGGGTGACCCCGGAGCCGGTGCTCCGGTCAGGAGCGACGCCTCTGTCGGGTCCAAGGTCCCCTCTGCGCCGGCGGCAGGGGAATCTTAACAGGCCGACGCCCCTGCGGTCCCCATGGCCCCCTCCTCGCCCGCTCCCCGTCGGATCCTCGTGCTGGACATCGGAGGCACCCACGTGAAGGCCTACCTATCCGGGGACGAGAAGGAAGTGAAGATCCCCAGCGGGACCAAGATGACCCCGGAGAAGATGGTGACGAAGGTCACCGGGAAGCTGAAGGGACGGCCCTTCGACGTGGTCTCCATGGGATACCCGGGGCTGGTCATCCACAACCGGATCCTCAAGGAGCCGCAGAACCTGGGAAAGGGGTGGGTGGGGTTCGACTTCGAGAAGGCCTTTGGCTGCCCGGTGCGGATCGTGAACGACGCCGCCATGCAGGCGTTGGGCAGCTACCGAGGAGGACGGATGCTCTTCCTTGGGCTCGGCACCGGCCTCGGCTCGGCCATGATCGTCGATGGGAAGCTCGAGCCCATGGAGCTTGCCCACCTCCCCTGGAAGAAGGGCAAGACCTACGAGGACTTCGTCGGTGAGCGCGCCTTGAAGCGGCTGGGCCGCAAGAAATGGCAGAAGGAGGTCTTCGAGGTGGTGGAGCACCTCTCGGCCGCTTTGGAACCGGAGTACGTGGTCCTGGGGGGCGGGAACGTGGCCAATCTCAAGACCCTCCCTCCGGGCTGCCGCGCCGGGGACAACCGCAACGCCTTCCCCGGTGGGCTCCGCCTCTGGGACGACCCGGGGAACCCGGGCGCCGCTTGAGACGCGGCCTCACCCACGGGCACCGGGCAACCCGTACGCCGCCAGCACCCCCAGGAGGAAGCACGCGCCCATGAGGAAGTGGCTCCGGAACGCCCGGGGCAGCGGCCAGCGCCCCGTGGAGAGGCCCCGGACCTCCAGGAAGGCGAGCCCGGCGAGCGCCAGGATCCCGGCGGCGTAGCCGAGGGAGGGACCCACGGTCCCCGCCCCGAGCAGGGCCAGGAAGAGCAGCGCGAAGGCGAGCGCGAGCCCCTGCAGCCAGATGGCCGTACGGGTCCCCAGGGCCACCGGGAGGGAACGCAGCCCCAGGCGACGATCGGCCTCCACGTCCTGGAGGCTGTGGACGATCTCGAAGGCCGTCCCGAAGGCCACCAGGGCGGCGATGCCGAAGAACGCCACGGGAGGCAGGGTGCCGTCCACCGCGAGGAAGACCCCCGCCGGGACCAGGCTCTCCACGGTCCCGAGGATCACCGTGGTCCACGCGGTCACCCGCTTGGTGTAGGAGTAGCCGAGCACCAGCGCCACCGCGGGCAGTGCGAGGAGCAGGAGCACCGGGCGCAGGAGGGCCGCCGCGACGAAGAAGAGCGCCAGGTTCCCCGCCACCAGGAGGAGGACGGCCCGGGGGGAGAGCCGGCCCTGCACGAGGGGCCGGTCCCTCGTCCTCGGGTTCGCCGCGTCCAGGTCCCGGTCCGCCCACTGGTTGAACGCGTGACCGGCGTTGCGGGCGCCGAGGAAGGCCAGGACGATGAGCGCTCCCTGGACCAGGCCCGGGCGCCCGCCGGTGGCGAGGAAGAGAAAGGCGAGCGTGAAGAAGACGTTCAGCCCCAGGTTGGGGAGCAGGAGCACCTCCATCACCGCCCGGGCACGCACGGCCGGCCCCGGCCCCCGGGGCGCGGGTCCCCCGCTCAACGACGCCGGAGCAGCGACCGGGCGAGCCCGGGGTCCGCGGATAAGAGCGCGTCCACCTTCCGGATCACCTCCGGGTCCATCTTCGCCTCCTCCGGCCAGGGCCGGGGATACCCGTCCTCCGGCCCCTTCCGCGTGGCGTCGATGCCCAGCTTCCCCCCCTGGTTCGGACGTCGGTTGGAGATGGAGAGCTGGTCGACCGGGCCGTGCACCAGTTCCAGGTCCTCGGCCGGGTCCGCCTGCAGGCCGACCCGGTAGAGCACCTCCCCGTGGTCCCGGGGGTCCACGTCCTCGTCCACGATGATGAGGTAACGCGTGAACATCAGCTGCCCGAGCCCCCAGAGGGCATGCATCACCTTGCGCGGATGCTGCGGGTAGCTCTTGCGGATGGCCACGATGGCCACGTTGATGAACAACCCCTCCAGGGGCAGGTCGTAGTCCACCACTTCGGGCAGCACCGCCCGGAGCACCGGGAGGAAGAGCCGCCCCACGGTGCGGCCCAGGATGGCATCCTCGGTGGGAGGCTTCCCCGTGACCGTGGTGAGGTAGACGGGTCGCTCCCGCCGGGTGATCCGGGAAAGGTGGAAGACCGGGAAGTCCTCCGGGAGGGAGTAGAAGCCCGTGTGGTCCCCGAACGGCCCCTCCCGGTGACGCTCGCCGGGGTCCACGTACCCTTCCAGCACGATCTCGGACTCCGCCGGGACCTCGAGGTCGATGCCGCGGCAGCGGACCAGGGGCAGGCTCTCCCCCCGCAGGAACCCGGCGAAGGCGAATCGGCTGATGCCGTCGGGCACGGGCGAGAGGCCGGCGAAGACGGTGGCCGGGTCCGCCCCCAGCACCACCGCGACCGGCATCCGCTCCCCCCGGCGTTCGTAGCGGCGGTAGTTCTCCGCCCCGGCCCGGTGGACCTGCCAGTGCATCCCGAGCGTGGTGGGCGAATAGCGCTGGAGACGGTAGACCCCCACGCTGGTCTGCCCGGTGTCGGGGTTCGAGGTCACCACCAGCGGGAAGGTGATGGTCGGCCCCCCGTCCTTCGGCCAGCACTGGAGCAAGGGCAGGTCCTCCAGGCTCCCGGGCTCCTCCACCACCTCCTGGCAGGGGGCCCGGGTGACGCGCCGGGGCGCGAGGGCCCGGAGGGTGGAGAGCTGGTCCAGCGCCCCCGCGGGGTCCTTCAGGATACCGGCGATGCCGGCCGGCGGCCGGAACCGGAGGAAGTCCGCGATGCGTTGGGCCACCGGGTCCACGCTCTCCTCTCCCAGGGCCCAGGCGATCCGCCGCGGCGAGGCGAGGACGTTCATGGCGACCGGGAAGCGGGAGCCGGGGACGTTCTCGAACAACAGGGCCGGCCCCTCCGCCCGCAGCGAGCGGAGGCTGAGCTCGGTCATCTCCAGCGCCGGGCTCACCGGCGTTCGGACCCGGAGGAGGTCCTGGCGCTCCTCCAGCGTGTTGAGGAAGGTCCCCAGGCTCCGGTCCGCCATGCGAGAGATCCGGACCGGAGCGAGAGACAAAGCTCTTGACCTTATGGGTCCGGCCCGTCCGATGTTCTTTAGACCCCCCCGACCTCCCCGGGCCGGGAGAGGACAGATGCGCTCGGTCACGCTGGAACTGCCCACCAGCACCCTGGAGCCCCTGGGGCTCCTCCCCCGGGGGTTCTTCGACCGCTACGAGGAGCTGGAACTCGTGGAGACCCTCGGACTGGAGCCTCAGTGGCGTCTCCAGG
This sequence comes from Thermoplasmata archaeon, assembly GCA_021827405.1. Taxonomy (GTDB): domain Archaea; phylum Thermoplasmatota; class Thermoplasmata; order Lutacidiplasmatales; family UBA184; genus JAKATE01. Next base: position 18,647 of record JAKAVY010000008.1, on the reverse strand, counting down.
TGCTCCGGCTCCGGTCCCGCGAGCCCCCCGGCCCCGCCTCCCCTCGCCCCTCCCGGACCCGGGAGATCCGTCGGACCTACGGGCTGGAGCGGTTCGAGCTCTTGGAGAGCCGCCCCTCGACCCGGGACCGCTTCTTCCTGGTGCGCCAGAAGAACCCCGGGGCCATCGCGGCCTTGCTCACGGAGGCCCACGGCGAGGTCTACCCCGGGCGGCCGTTCCTCCTGCGTGAGAAGGTCACCCTGGCCTCGCTCCGGGGGGAGCGTCGGGCGGTGGACCGGGTGATCCACCGGCTCCGTGCCCTGGGAGTCCCGTTCCAGCTCAAGCGGGTCCTCCCGGGAGTTGGCCATCCCGCGGCGGGTCCTCCCCCTCTCCTCACCCCCCGGCAGGCGAAGGTCCTGGAGGAGGCCCTCCGACGGGGGTTCTACGAGCACCCCCGCCGGGTCTCCCTCACCCGCCTCGCTTCCGCCCTCGGGATCAGCCCCGTGGCCCTGGGGCGCTTGCTGCGGCGGGCCGAGGGGGCGCTCGCCCGACGCTTCCTGGAGACCGGGACCGGGGTAGGACGCGCCGGTCCGGGAGGGTGAGTGTCCGCGCCCGAGGACCCCCCCTCCCCCTCCGTAACCTCCCCGGACCCGAGCGGGCGTCCCGGTTCCGTGGTGTGGGTGGAGAGGGTCCCGGACCTGCCGGAGACCCCTCTGCCCCGGCGGGCCACCCCGGGGTCGGCCTGCTTCGACCTCACCTGCGCCGAGGACGCCCGGGTGGAATCGGGGAAGGTGACCTTCGTCCGGACGGGGTTGAAGCTCAAGCCCCCCCGAGGCTTCTTTCTAGAGGTCCGCCCCCGCAGCGGGCTCTCCACCCAGGGGGTGGTCATGGTGAACGCCCCCGGGACCATCGACGCCGACTATGCGCTGGAAGTGAAGGTCCCGTTGACGCTCCTCTTCGGCCCCCCGCGATGGGTCCGTCGGGGCGAGCGCATCGCCCAGATGCGCCTGGTGGTGGACCTCCCCACGGAGTTCCGGCCCGGGGAGGTCCGCGCGGAGGGAACGCGCAGCGGTGGGTTCGGGAGCACCGGCCGGTGAGCCGGCGCCACAGCGGGAAGGATTAAGTGCCTCCGGGGCGAACGGGCCCCGGGGTCTACCGTGGCCGGGCCCGAGGACGCCACCAAGGATGCCCCGGGGGAGCTCGACGTCCCTCCCGGGGTCACCCGCATCATCTACCTTCCCCCCCGCGGCGGGGGTCGTTCGGTGAAGGACCGGTTGCTGAGCCTGGCGAGCATGCTGAACGCCCAGGGTCGGGAGACCTACTACGCCGCACCGGAAGGCACGCTCCTGGAGCGGGCCCGGGACCCCGAGCTCGACAGCGCCTTCCCCGCCGACCATCGCTGGGCCATCCCCTCGCTCCCCGCCGTGGCCCACACCACCCAGCTGGCGCAGGTGGCCCTGGACTCGTTCAAGGACCCGGACCTCTACAGCCTCGGGGAATCGTACTTCCAGCCCGAGGCCTGGCAGGTCCTGGTGGACCCGGCGCACCGGGGGCGGGTGACGCTCCTGCTGGAGGGCATCGGGGTACAGGGGCCGGGCCTGGAGGAGGGGCTCATCATCCTCGACCGCCTCGCCCGCCTGCTCCGGTTCGAGGTCATCATCGTGGCCTAGCCGACGACGAGAACTGCTCCAGCGTGGATTGCTTCCCCCGTTCCAGGGGAGGGGCCGGCTCCCCGCCGAGGGAACGGATCTCCTCCAGGAGCGCCCGGATCCTCCGCTCCTTCCGGCCGCTGGCGTACTGGCTCACCTGGTCCCGGGTCCCCTGGGAGACCAAGACCACCACCCGGCCCGCGTGGAAGCGTCCGGTCCGGCCCCGCCGCTGGATCGTCCGGATCTCCGAGGGCACCGGCTCGTAGAACACGACCAGGTCGGTGTCCGGGATGTCCAGCCCTTCCTCGGCCACGGAGGTGGCGACCAGGCAGTTGACCTCCCCGCTGCGGAACCGGTCCAGGATCTCCACCTGGCTCTTCTGGGAGAGCCCCTGGTCGTTCTCCCCGTGCGAGGCCTGCCCCACGAACCGGGCCGCCCGGACCGGTCCGGCCGGTCCCTGGGAGAGCTGGTCCACGAGCACCTGGGCCGTGTCCCGGTAGTGGGCGAAGACCAAGGCCTTCCCCCCCGGATGGGTGGTGAGCTCCTCCCGGACCACCTGGACCACCCGGGCGATCTTGGGGTGCTCCACCCCCCCGCGCTCCAGGCCCTGGGCCGCCTCGAGGACGTCCGGGTCCCGGAGGAACTCCCGGTCCGCGGGGGACAGCCTCCCCCCGCCCCGGGTCCTAAGCCGGGCCAGGAACTTTCGCACCGCCTCCGCGCCCTGGGTCTCGGCGAGGTCCAGCGCATGGAAGGCCTTCATGGCCACGGCCTGGGCCGTGACGACCTCCCAGTAGGTCCCGGGGACCCGCTGCCCGGCGGACCCGGGCCGGACCCGCTCCGCCCGGAGGGCCTCTCCCAGCCGGAGGAGGTCGCCCCGTCCCACCGTCTCCACCTCCCGGAAGTACCCGCGCTGCCGGAGCCGGGAGACCTGCCGTTCCAGCGCCGCCCGGAGGTGGCGGGCCACCTCCTTGAGCGCGGGGGGATTCTCCACCACGACCGGCTGCACGTTCACCGGGTGGAGGTAGGGGGCCACGTCCGGATCGTCCACCTCCCGGTACTCCAGGCCCCGGGGCGTCACCGCCAGGTTCTCCATCACCTCCAGGATCTTCTCCTTGCTCGAGCCCGGGGAGGCGGTCATGCCGAGGATTCGGGTCCCCGGTACCCGGGAGAAGGCCCGGCCCAGGGACACGTACGGGTAGTCCCCCACGGCCCGGTGCGCCTCGTCAAAGACCACCAGGGAGAAGTCCCCGGGGCCGATCTCCCCGGCCTTCAGGTCGTTCGCCACCACCTGGGGGGTCGCGAAGAGCAGCACCGGCGGCGTGAAGAGCCCCCGCCGGCGCTCCGGGGGAAGCGCACCGGTGTAGACCTGGATGGGGGGGCCCTCCAACAGCGATCCCACCGTCCGGGCGTGCTGGACCACCAGCGGCCGGGTGGGGGCCAGGAAGAGCTGCGAGCGCCCCGGCTCCCGGGAGAGGGTCTCCGCCATCAGCCGGAGCGCGATGGCGGTCTTGCCCGTCCCAGTGGGAAGCACGGCCAGCACGTTCTCCCGGAGCGCGTGCTCGGCGATGGCCCGCTGGTAGGCGCGGTCCTCGAGCTTTCCCGGGCGGATCCGGGGATGCGCCACCGAGTCCACGGGACCCCGCCGGGGGAGGGGAGAGGGCTTAAAGCGCACCGGGGGGCCCGGGAGGTGTGCCGGCCTGGCCCACCGGTCTCGTGGGACCCCCTTGGGAGCTCCTCCTTGCGCTGGGCTATCTCCTGGTCCTCCTCGCCGGCCAGGGGGTCCCGGTCCTCCTGGCCTTTTGGATGCCCCGGCTCCCGGGGACCCCGAAGGCCGAGCCGGAGCGCCTCCCGTCCCTCTCGGTGATCATCCCGGCGCGGAACGAGGAGGGGCCCCTGGGAGCCTGCCTGGACTCCCTGGCGGAGCAGGACTACCGTTCCTCCGGGGGCTCCCTGGAGGTGATCGTGGTGGATGGCGGGTCCTCGGACCGCACCGGGGCCATCGCCCGGGCCCACCGGATCGGCGCCACGGTCCTCCCCGAGCCCCCCCTGCCGGACGGGTGGGTCGGGAAGAACTGGGCCTGCCATCAGGGGTACCTCCGGTCCCAGGGGGAATACCTGCTCTTCCTGGACGCGGACCTGGTCCTCGCCCCTCCCGTCCTCCGGCGGGCCGTCGGTCAGGCCCGGGAGGAACGCACCGGGCTGCTCTCCCTGGCCTCCCGGATCGTCATGCAGGGATTCTGGGAGAGGGTGGTGCTGCCGCTGTTCACCCAGTTCGTCCTCGTCTACTTCGTGGCCCCGCGGGCCAACGTGGACCACTCCCACCGGGCCATGGCGAACGGCCAGTTCATGCTCTTCACGAGGGAGTGCTACGCGTCCGTGGGAGGCCACGAGGCCATCCGGGGGACGATCCTGGAGGACGTGCGTCTCGCCCAGCGGGTCAAGGGCCTAGGACACCGGCTGCGCGTCTACTGGACCCCGGACTGGGTCACCACCCGGATGTACGCGGACCGGAGGGAGATGTGGGAAGGGCTGTTGAAGAACCTCCACGGTACGGACTTCTCGGCCTCGCGGCAGCTGGCGCTGGCGGGACTGGTGGCCCTCTTCTTCCTTTTGCCGTTGGGGGTGCTGGGGACCTCCCTGGCGGGGGCCCTCGCCCCGGTCTGGGGGATCTTCTCGGCCGTCCTGGTGGGGATCACCGCGGTGAAGCAAGTGGGCTTCCAGCGGACCTTGGAGGGAGGGGGCTCCGGGGTGTACGGCCTGCTCTACCCGGCGGCCGCGCTCTTCTACCTGGGGCTCTTCTCCGCCTCCCTCTCGAGAGGGCTCCGGGGCCGGGAGGTCACCTGGAAGGGGCGCGCGTACCCGTTGGACCCGGCCGGTCCCGAAGCGCCCCGGGCCCCGGTGTCCCCCGGCTCCGGCAAGCGTTAACCGCCGTTTGGCTCTCGTCGTCCCCCGGACGATGGCGGGCACGGAGGAGGCTCCCCGGGGGATGTTCCTGGACGGGCGGGAGGTCCCGGGGGACCGACGCGAGCAGCGCCCGGTCCTCGACCCGGCCACGAACCGGCCCATCGCCTCGGTCCCGGCCGGGACCCCGGAGGACGCCCGCGCCGCCGTGGAGTCGGCGTGGAAGGCGTTCCAGGGGTCCGGTTGGGCCGCTCCCGACGGGCAACGGCGCGGGCAGGTGTTAGGACGGATCGCCCAGGCGCTGGCCGAACGATGGGAGGAGTTCGCCCGGCTGGAGACGCGGAACCAGGGGAAACCGCTGAGGGAGTCCAAGGGGGACGTGCTCTACGCGGCCCGGACCCTGGAGTACTACGCCGGGCTCGCCGACAAGGTCCAGGGAGAGACCATTCCGGTGCCGGGAGACCGCCTGGACTACACGCTGCGGGAGCCTTTGGGCGTGACCGTGCACATCGCCCCGTGGAACTACCCGCTGCAGCTCGCGGTCCGTTCCCTCGCTCCGGCCCTCGCCGCCGGGAACGCCGCGGTGCTGAAGCCCGCTTCCTGGACCCCTCTCACGGCGCTCGCCTTCGCCCGGCTCGCCACGGAGCGCGGCCTTCCCCCGGGGATCCTCAATGTGGTGCTGGGCCCCGGGGGGGAGGTGGGGGAGGCGTTGGTGACCGACCGCCGCGTCGCCTCCGTCTCGTTCACCGGGTCCCTGGCGGTGGGGCGACGCATCGGCGAGCTCGCCGGTTCCCGGGGGGTCCCGGTCACCCTGGAGCTCGGGGGGAAGGGGCCGAACATCGTCTTTGCGGACGCCGACCTGGAACGGGCGGCGCGGGGCGTCTCCTTCGGGATCTTCCTCAACGCCGGCCAGATGTGCTGGGCCGGCTCGCGCCTGCTGGTCCAGGAGGAGGTGAAGGAGCGCTTCCTGGCCCGGGTGAAGGAACTGGCCCTCAAGCTCCGGCTGGGCCCGGGCCTGGAGCCGGGCGTGGAGATGGGGCCGCTGGTCACCCGGGAGCACCGCGCGGTGGTGGAGGGGTATCTGGCGAAAGGGGTGGAGGAGGGGGCGGTCCCGGTGGTGGGAGGGCCGGGGGCGGCGCTCCCGCCGGGCCTCGAGGAAGGGAACTTCCTGCCCCCCACGATCTTCGACGCGGTCACCCCGGGGATGACCCTTGCCCGGGAGGAGATCTTCGGGCCCGTGCTCTCCGCGATGACCTTCCGGACCGCGGAGGAGGCGCTCGCCCTGGCCAACGACAGCGACTACGGTCTTCTGGCCGGGGTCTGGACCCGGGACCTGGCCACGGCCCATCGGATGGCCCGGGGGCTGGAGTGCGGGATGGTCTCGGTGAACGAGTACCCGGTGACCTTCCCCCAGACGCCGTTCGGGGGGCACAAGCGAAGCGGCCTGGGGTTCGAGCAGGGGGCCCGGGCGCTGGAGTTCTACACGCGGCAGAAGAACGTGAACGTGAACTTCGCCTCGGCGCGCCGCCCGGGGGGATAGGCGTGCCCTTCCGCGGAGAGTATGTATAGATAGATAGTAGGATATATTCTATAGTCGTCAACTCTATATTTGGCCACAAGGTCGCGCCCTCCCAGATGAGCGACTCGCGCAGCGTGACCGAAGACGCCATTCTCGGACCCCTGGACACCTCTCGCGTGAAGCGCTTCCACGTGAAGACCCTCCTCATCTCGGGGATGGGGTTCTTCACCGACGCCTACGACCTCTTCGTCATCGGTCTCATCGTCGCCCTGTTCGCCTTCTACCAGCCCTTCGGGATCCCCGGGAACCTTCTCACCTTCCCCCTGGGGGGCCGGACCGTGGCCCTCACCGGCCTCGGCCTGCTGAGCGCCGCCGCCATCTTCGGGGCCGCGGCCGGCCCGTTCATCTTCGGTCGGCTGGGCGACCTCCTCGGCCGCAAGACCATCTACGGCATCGAGATGCTCATCCTGGTCTTCGGGGCCCTGGGCTCCGCCCTGGCCTGGAGCTTCGCCTCCCTCATCCTCTTCAGGCTCGTCCTGGGGTTCGGCATCGGGGGCGACTACCCCATGAGCGCCACCATCATGAGCGAGTACTCCAACGTGAAGCACCGGGGGAAGCTCGTCGGGACGGTCTTCGCCATGCAGGGCTTCGGGCTCTTGAGCGGCGTGGTCCTCGGGCTGGGCCTTCTGATCCTCTTCCCCCACAACCTTGAGCTCGTCTGGAGGGCCCTCCTGGGCGCCGGGGCCATCCCCGCCGCGGCCGTGTACTATTACCGGCGCCGCCTCCCGGAGACCCCGCGCTTCACCCTCCAGGTGAAGAACGACCGGCGGGAGGCGGCCCAGGTGGTCCGCCAGCTCACCGGCGCCCCCGTGGTGCTGGCCGGGGAAGGGCGCGAGCAGCGGACCGGCCTCCGACAGTTCTTCGCCCGGTACTGGCCCCTCCTCCTGGGCACCTCCTTCAGCTGGTTCTTCTTCGACATCTCCTTCTATGGCACCAGCATCTACACGCCCACTTTGCTCTCGGCGCTGAGCTTGAGCGTCTCTCCCCACCTGAGCGCGGTGAGCCACTTGGTCGTGGCCGAGGAGTACAACGCCATCATCACCCTGCTCTTCACGGTCCCGGGATACTGGATCGCCGTGGCGGTCATCGACCGGGTGGGGCGCAAGACCCTCCAGGCCGTGGGCTTCGGGGTCATGGCCCTCTGCTTCGCCGTCCTGGGACTCGACTCCTCCCTGATCGCCCTGGGGGCCCCCTTCGTCCTGATCTACGGGCTCACCTTCCTCTTCGGCAACATCGGTCCGAACACCACCACCTTCATCATTCCCACGGAGGTCTTCCCCACCGCGTACCGGACCACGGGCCACGGGATCTCCGCGGGCTCCGGGAAGATCGGGGCCTCCATCAGCACCGTCTTCTTCGCCACGTTGGTCCTGCTCTGGAGCCCGTCCGGCATGATGCTCTTCCTGGCCGTCATCGCCGTGGCCGGCCTCGTCACCACCCTGGCCCTCCTCAAGGAGACGAAGCAACGGACCTTGGAAGAGTCCTCCCAGCCCTCCGGGCGGGGGATGGGCTACGTCGCCTCCTCGGTGGGGGGGCCCGGGGTCTTCAGCAAGTAGGTCCTGGGGGATCCGCGCCCCCTGCCGGCGGGGGGGCGAGCCGTCCGGGCCCCTCCGCCTCGAGGGGGTTGGCCGGTCTCCGCTTAAGTCCTATACCCGGGACCCCTCGTCCACCCGAGTCCCTTGGTCTCTTACGCGTTCCCGGTCAGCCTCGGCGTGCTGGTGGCTCTCTATGGGGCCGTTGTCCTCCGCCAGTTGACCGGCCGCGGCCCACCGGTGGCCTTCCTCTTCCTGGGCGCGGCGTTCGTTCTTGTGGTCGCCGGGGTGCTGACCCCCCTTCAGGCCGCACTCGCCGTGAGCTACCCGGTCCTCGCCCTCCTCCTGGGGATGTTCCTCTTCGTGGTCGCCCTGGACCGGGCCGGCGCCCTGAGCCACCTGGCCGCGTGGATCGCCAGCCGGGCCCGCCGACCGGAGGACCTTCCGCTCTACCTCTTTTTGGGCATGGGCCTGCTCTCCACGCTCATCCTCAACGACGCTTTGGCGGTGCTGGGGGTCCCTCTCCTCCTCGCCCTTGCCCGGAAGCTCAAGGTGCCGCCCATCCCCCTGCTCCTCACCCTGGCCTACGCGGTGACCGTGGGAAGCGTCCTGACCCCCCTGGGGAACCCCCAGAACCTCCTGGTGGCCTTGGACAGTGGCATGCCGGACCCCATGGGGAACTTCGTGCTCTATCTGGCCTTGCCCACCGCCGTGAACCTCGTCCTCGGGGGCTGGCTCCTTCGCCGGTGGTTCCGCTCCCGCATGGCCGCCTCCCGCCAGGAGTTCGACCGGTGGCGGGCGGAGCCCCCCCGCCTCTTCCCCCCTGGGGACTGGGGGTCCCGGCTCTCCCGCCACCCGAGCGTGGCCATCTTCCCGGCCACCCTCGGGGTCCTGCTCACCTTCAGCATCGGGGGGACCTTGCACCTCTTACCGGCCCTCCCCATCGAGGAGATCGTCCTGGGCGGGGCCCTGATCGCGCTCCTGCTGGAGCCCGGACGGAAGGCCATCGTCCTCTCGGTGGACTACGTGACCCTGCTCCTGTTCGTGGGCCTCTTCGTGGTGATGGCCGCCGAAGTGCAGGGAGGGGTCGTCGGGGTGCTGGCCCGGGCCCTGTCCTTCTCCTCCCCCGTCCAGGGGCATGCCACCCCGGTGGGGCTCGGGTCCTTCATGCTGGGCACCGTGGGGGCCGTCCAGGTCTTCTCCAACGTCCCCTGGGTCGCCCTCTCCATCCCGCTGCTCACGGCGCAGGGCTACGGCAGCACCACCGTGGTCGCCTGGCTCACGCTCGCCTCCGCCTCCACGCTCGCCGGTAACCTCACGTTCCTGGGGGCCGCGAGCAACCTCATCATCGTGAACCAGGCGGAACGCTCCGGCGTGCGGCTGCGGTTGGGGGAGTTCGTGCGCTACGGAGGCCCCTTGACCGCGCTCACCGTGGTCGTGACCTACCTCTTTTTGCTCTTCCACCTGTGACGGTGGGGCCGCCGGGGGCGAACCCTCATCCGCTTCCCGAGGGCCCAGCCGTCTGCGAGCCGGTGGCCCGGGCCAGGAGATCCTCCAGTTCGTGGATGCGCTGGGCCTGGACCTCCAGTTGCGCCAGGACCTCCTCCAGGGTCTCCCGGTCCAGCCGGTGCCGCTCCGTCGCCTCGGTGAGGTTCCGGTAGACCTGGTCGAGCTCCCCTCGCAAGGCGTTCAGCTCCTCCTGTAGTCGGGCAGATTCCTCCCCCAGGGGAGGAAGGGTCGGTTCGGCGGGGGGCCCCCCCCGCAGGGCCTCCACCCGTTCCCGGCCCCGGGGGGTGAGCATCACCAGGAAGTCTCCCGGCCCGTACCAGTCCCGCCGGACCAGCCCCAGGGCCTCCAGGGCGCGCAGGGCGACGTCGAGCCGGGCGAAGTCCAATCCGGAGAGCTCCCCCTTGAGCTGCTGGAGCAACCGGTGCAGCGGCACCCCCCGGGGGTTACGCGCCACCGTTCCGTCCAAGTAGCGCAGGACCCGGTCCTCCGGCGTCAGGACTCCAGGTTCCCCGGACATGGCGGCTCCACCGGAAGAGCAGGGAGGCGGGGGCTTTTGGGGCTTCCCCCTCTTGGCCGGGGGCCCGGTGGGGCTCAACCCTCGGTCGCGGGGGTTCCCGGCGAGCTCGCCGGGGGAGGTTCCCAGGCGTGACGGGCCAGGTAGGCCGGGGGGACCTGGTCCACGAGAAAGACGGTCTTACCCGCCCGCTGGATGACCAGGCCGTCCGCCTGGGCCCGGGCGGTGTCGACGGAGAGGATCACCGGCTCGGCGGTCCGTACCTTCCCGGCGTTGAACGCGTCCTGGGCTGTCCGGGAGAGATGGACCCGCTTCCGGTCCGTGGGGCGGAGCCCCACTTCCAGCACCAGGTCCGCCTCTTCGGGGGTCACGGGATAGAACAGCGTGGGCGGGACCCCATCCGTGGGCAGGTCCATCTGGAGGTCCACCGTGTGTCCGTAGGTGGCGCGGATCCGGTCCTCCCGGACCTCATACCGCCCCTTGGGGTCGGTCTCCGCGAGCGCGATGATGTGGTGCGGCTTGAGCCAGCCATACTGCCGGTGCTGGGACCGGATGGCCTGGACCAGGCGGGGAAGGGGGACCCATCCCTGGGGGTCCACGGGGATCCCGTAGCGCTCGGGGAAATGACGGAGGATACCGGCCAGGATCCGGGCCATATGGTCGAGCTCCCGGTCGTCCATGAAGAAGTGGGCCTCGTCCCCGCAGATGGGGCAGGTATCGCCCCGGAAGTACCCGTGCTGGACGCATTCCTTGAGCAAGGCCGTCCCTCCGGTCCCGCGGGGCCATGCCGGGCCTAGGCCCGGGCCTTCTCCGCCTTCTGGTCGAAGTCGGCCAGGGCGTCGCCGTAGAGGTCGGACAGGGTCTTGAGGACCCGCTTGAGCGTCGCCTGGGGCTTCTCCCCCTTCGTTCGCAGGTAGAGGGTCGGCCGGTCCAGGTACGGGTGCCCGATGTAGTAGCGGGCCTCCACCACCTTCTCCTCCTGCTGGAGCGCCTCCACCAGAGGGATGAGGAGGGTCTCCTCCTTCTTGGGCAGGGCGATGCGCAGGGTGTCGCGCTCGTTCTCGACCACCTCGATGTCCATGGCTCCCACCGGAGGGGCGGCCAGCCGAACCCTCCCATATAGGGTTTGCCGCGACCGGGACGGGCGTCGGCCGGGGGTCCTCGGCGGGACAGACCCTCCCCGGCTTGCCGCGGGAAAGCCTTTAGCCTCCGTCGGGTGGGCAGGTCCGTGCGCCGCCCGAGGACGCTCATCGTGGGGACCGGGGGCCGGGAACATGCCCTGGGGGAGGCCCTGTTCCGGAGCGAGGCCCCCCTCTACGTGGCCGGGGCCTGGAAGAACCCGGGCCTCGTCCGCCGGGCGAAGGATTACCTCTTGGTGGCCCCCACAGAGGGGGAGGCGATCGCCCGCTGGGCCCGTACGCGCCAGGTGGAGCTGGCGGTGGTCGGCCCGGATGCCGCCGTCGCCGCCGGGGTGGCGGACCGGCTCCGGGCGGAGGGGATCGTCACGGTCGGCCCGGGAGCCCAGGCGGCGAGGCTCGAGAGCTCCAAGGCCTTCCAGCGGGAGTTCATGGTCCGCCACCGACTACCGGGAGTCCCCCGTCACGAGGTGGTGGACCGGCCGGAGGACCTTCCCCGGGCGGTCGCCTCGTTGGGGGTCCCTTTCGTGGTGAAGCCTACCGGCCTCACCGCGGGGAAGGGGGTCTGGGTCCAGGGGTTGGACTTCGCCGAGGACACCGAGGGGATCGCCTACGCCACCCGGCTCTTGGGGAGCGGGGCGGGGAGCGTGGTGTTGGAGGAGCGCCTGGAGGGGGAGGAGTTCAGCTTCATGGCCTTCGTGGACGGGCACCGCCTGGCCCCCATGCCCCTCGTCCAGGACTACAAGCGGGCCCTGGAAGGGAACCGGGGACCGAACACCGGCGGGATGGGGTCCTACTCCGAACGGGACCACCTGCTCCCCTACCTGACCCGGGAGGACCGGGACGCGGCCTTCTCGATCCTCACCCGGACGGTGGAGGCGCTCCGGTCCGATGGGATGGAGTACCGGGGCGTCCTCTACGGCGGTTTCCTCCTGACCCGGGAAGGACCGATGGTGCTCGAGTTCAACGCCCGGTTCGGGGATCCCGAGGCGCTCAACGTGCTGACGCTCTTCGACGGGACGGACTTCGCGGACCTGCTCTATGGGGTGGGCAGCGGGAGCATGGACCCGGCTCACGCCGGTTTCCGGCTCCGGGCCACGGTGGTGAAGTACCTGGCCCCGCCCGGGTATCCCTCCGCGCCCCGACCCGGGGGGACGCTGACCGTCGACTTGGAGGCGTTAGCGGACCTGGCGGTCACGCCCTACTACGCCTCCGCCACCCCCGGCCCGGCCCCCGGGCAGGTGATCATGGGGAGCTCCCGGTCGCTGGCCCTGGTGGGGGAGGCCTCCGCGCGGCACGACGCGGAGGGCCGGGTGGAGGAAGCGCTCTCGTTCGTGAAGGGTGACTATCAGGTCCGCCACGATGTGGCCGGGGTGATGGACGTGGCGGCCCGGGTGGCCCATCTGGAGCGGCTGCGGAACATTCCCCCCTTCGCCGCGGAGCGCAACCCCACCCGGAGCGGACCGACCCCCCCACCCGTCTTCACCTGACCGGCCCGGCCGACCCGTCAAACCTCAAGTCCTTCGCCCGGGTGAGAACCCCCTATGCTCTGCCCGAAGTGCAAGCGCCTCATGCGACCCCAGGCCTCCCCCCGGCGGTGGGTCTGCTCCTCCTGCGGGACCACGGTAAAGATGGAATCCGGCTCGGCCGTGGTGCAGAGCACTCCCAAGGCCAAGGAGATGACCGTGATCGAGGACCAGCCGGCGACGCTCCCGAAGGCCACCGAGGAGTGCCCCGCCTGCCACAACCGGGAGGCCTACTGGGTCCTGCGGCAGACCCGGGGGGCGGACGAGCCGGAGACCCGGATCTTCGAGTGCACCCGTTGCGGGCACAAGTGGCGGGAGTACCAATGACCGAGGGCCCTCCCGGGACGCCCTCCGCCGGGGGCGATGCCCTGTCCTTCCGGCCCATTGCCGAGGTGTTCCGGCCTGGCATGGAGGGGCAACGGGTCCGTATCCGAGGCTGGATCCACCGGGGCCGGAGCTCGGGGGGGATCCTCTTCTGGCAGGTCCGGGACGGGAGCGGGCTCGTCCAGGTCACCGCCCGACGGGACGCGCTGGGAGGGGACGCCTTCGACAGGGCGGAGCACGCCCAGGTGGAGAGCTCCGTGGAGGTGGACGGAACGGTGGCCGCGGACCGGCGGGCCCCGGGGGGCCTGGAAGTGAGGGCCCAGGCGCTCGTCGTGGTGGGGGCCTCGGAGGCCTTTCCCCTCTTCGCCGACCAGACCGAGGAGTTCCGGTTGGACCACCGGCACCTGACCGTCCGGAGCCGGGAGATGGTGGCCACCCTCAAGGTGAAGTCCGAGCTCCTGCAGGGGGCGCGGGAGTTCCTCGAGGGCGAAGGGTACTGGGAGATGACGCCGCCGCTCCTTTCCGGGAACGCGGCGGAAGGGGGGTCCGAGGCCTTCACCCTGGACTACTTCGGACAACCGGCCTACCTGGCCCAGACCGCCCAGCTCTACCTGGAGGCTCTCCTTTTCCCGCGGGAGCGGGTCTTCTCCATCACCACCAGCTTCCGGGCGGAGAAGAGCCGGACCCCCCGTCACCTTTGCGAGTACACCCATCTGGAGGCCGAGATCGCCTGGGCCGGGATGGAGGAGAACCTCCGGCTCCAGGAGCAGTTGGTCACGCACATGGTCCACCGGGTGGCCCGGAAACGGGACGAGGACCTTCGCTTCCTGGGGCGGGACCCCCAGGAGCTGCTCGCCCTTTCCCCCCCGTTCGAGCGCCTCCGCTACGAGGAGGCGGTCCAGCAATTGAAAGGGAGAGGGTTCGACCTCTCCTTCGGGGCGGACCTGGGAACGGCGGAGGAGCGCGCTCTCACCCAGGAACGTTCCCAACCGCTCTTCGTGACCCATTACCCCCGGGAGATCAAGGCCTTCTACATGCGGGAGGACCGCGCGGACCCCCGGACGGTCCTGGCGGCCGACCTGCTGGCCCCGGAGGGGTACGGGGAGCTCATCGGCGGGTCGTGCCGCGAGGACGATCTTCCCCGGCTCCTGCGAAGGATGGAGGAGATGAACATCCCCCGGGAGCCCTACGAGTGGTACCTGGACTTGAGGCGATACGGGAGCGTCCCCCATGCGGGCTTCGGGCTGGGGGTGGAGCGGCTGGTCCGCTGGGTCACCCGGCGGGAGCACATCCGCGAGACCACTCCCTTCCCCCGGACCCCGTCCCGGCTGACCCCCTGACCCTGGCTTTCGGTCCCGGGAGCTGGCCTCGAGACAGGACTGGGGGCATGGCCGGATCGGCGTTCGGGGGTCCTCGCAGAACAGCCTGAGGGGGCAGGGAGCCCGGAGGCGGTGGCTCCGTGGGAAGGAGAGCGGCCGCGGAGCCGTTCGTCGTAAGAACTATATTTTGCATGCTATTCCATGCTCGATAAATACCCTATGGACGGAGCCGTCAAACCCACGCTGCCAGGAGCAGAGGACTGCTCCGAGGGAGTCCGATCGACGGGAAGCGCACCCTGGAGGCCGAGGGCCTTCCTCCTTCGGCACCGGCGGGAGGTCGCCTGGTACGCCGGCTGGGTCGCCGTGGTCTTGGGGCTCATCATGATCCTCAGCAACTTTTCCGGGGATGCCCATGCCCAGCCCGCGGCGGACATCACCGTCCAGGCCGCTCCCTTGACGGTGGCGGTGGGGCAGGTCGCCACATTGTCGGTGACGCTTTCCGGCGGGCTGGTGGTCAGCCCCGTGGGAGGCTCCTTCTCCGGCTATCAGCTATGGTGGTTCTACGGCTCCACCAACGCCACGGGTTCCATTGGCTACGTCTATCAGCATGTCCCGGCCCCGGCCGGGTGCACCTCCAGCGTCCCGTGTGATGAGCCGGTCACCGTTACCGTCTCCCACGTCTACGAGACCCCGGGTTCTTACGACACCTCCTTCACCGTCTACGACGCCCAAGGGAACTACCGGATCAGCACCGATGTGGTCACCGTGGTCCCCGCCGCTGTGGTGGTCTCGGCCCACTCCACCGTGAGCCAGACGACGGTGGACCAGCCCGTGGGCTTCGAGGCCACCGCCCAGGTGACCCCGACTCCCTATGCGAATGACCAGGTCACCTACGAGTGGCTCTTCGGGGACAACAACTCGAGCTACGGGGACCCGGTCAGCCACGTCTTCACCCAGGCGGGGAACTACGTGGTGCGGGTGGTGGCGACCGACAACCGCACCGGGGCGGCGAACCAGACCTTCCTAGACGTGGCGGTGACGGACCCGGCGCCCCAGGCAGTGATCACCGGGGCCACGGGAGGGGTGGAGGACTCCCCGGTGGAGCTCTCGGGCTTCGCCAGCGTGGCGCCGTACTCCGACCATCCCTTCCTGCGCTATCGCTGGAACTTCGGCAATGGGGAACGGGGCGCGGGGGCGAACACCAGCACGGTCTACACCCAGGCCGGGACCTACACGGTTACGCTCACGGTGACCAACCCATTGGGGGAGAGCTCCGTCGCCACCCGGGTGCTCACCATCGGGGACCCGCTCCCCCATGCCAACGCGGGGTCGGGCGTTACCGTGCCGGTGGGGCAGATGGCGTTCCTCAACGCCAGCAACTCCACGGACGTTCCCACGGACACCCCCTTCCTGAACTACACCTGGCAGACGTTGAACTACGCGGAGGGAAGCTCGAATGGGGTGATCGGTCGACAGGACTACTTCTCCCCCGGCACGATGAACGTCGAGCTGACGCTGCGCAGCGACACGGGCCAACAGGTCTACGGCGGCACGCAGGTGAACGTCCAGGATGTGGCGCCCACGGTGGGGGTCTACCAGATCTACCAGAAGGTGAACGTCAGCCTCCTGGTGAACTCGGCGTACGCGCCATACTACCAGTTGCACCTGCTGGAGTGGAACCGGACCATAGCCACGGGGCGACTGTACGACTTCCCGCCCTTCGCGACCTTCCTCATCCCGTTCGCCCAGATCAACATCAGCGTCCCGTATCTGTTCCAGGTGATCTACACGGGCCCGCCGCAGCCGGAGACCATTGCCAACCCGGCGATGTTGGAGGTGCAGTACGATCACGGGGGGAACGTCCAGGTGCCGGTGATCTTCACGCCCACGGAATCCGAGGTCTGGGGGGCCTCCGCGAACGCTCTCGGTCTTGGGCAACCGCTGTTCCTCACCGCCGCGGCGTTCTCCCCGGCCCAGACGAGGTTGACCACCACGTGGGACTTCGGGGACGGGACCTCGGTGACCCAGTCCACGCCCGCCCCCGCGCAGCCCGAGCCGACGTATCAGACCCTGAGCCTGGTGCACACCTGGGCGCCGGGGAAGGACTACACGCTTCAGGTGACGACCCGGGACGCCTACGGCCTGACCGGGCAGGACACGATCCAGATCCAAGAGGTGGGCTACCTCAGCACCAGTGACCTGGCCCCCTCCATCACCTTCCCGGCCGAACCGACGACCACGCAGGAGCTAGCCACGTCGCTGTCGGCGGAGATCACGGACTCGAACATCTTCTACTCGCAGCTGACCACGCGGTGGGTCTTCGGGGACGGCGCCACGGCCATGACGGAGGGCGGGAGTTCCGGGGTCCAGGCGGCCACCAACCTCTCCACGGTCAGCCACGTGTACACCTATGGGCGGGCCACCTACGCGGTGGTAGTGTATGCCTCGTCCCCGGGGGGGTCGACGACGGCCAACTGGTTCTTCCTGCCGGTGCTGGACCCGGCCCCGGTTCCCGTGTTCACCACCACGCCCGGCACCCAGTACGAGGGAACCCCGGTGGGGCTCAACGCGACGGCCTCCACGGTGGCCGGCTCCGTGCACACGGGCCTGGTCTACGGGTGGGACTTCGGGGACGGTCCGGCGAACGTGGGGAACTGGGGGGCCGGGGGGACGCTGACCTACGTGTACACGAGGGAAGGGGTCTTCCCGGTGACGCTCACGGTGACCAACCCGGAGGGGACTTCCAGCACGCTGGTGCAGTACGTGGGAGTGGTGGATGCGCCGTTGGCGGCCTCCCTGTCGAACCGGACGGTGGTGGTGGACCAGACGGTGGGGTTCCACCCCTTTGCCCTAGGGACGTTCCCGCCGGACGTGGCGACGCTCCGGGGGAGTTGGCAGTGGGGGGACGGCACGCGGTCGACGGGGCTGAACGTGACGCACATGTACGGCCTCCCCGGGACCTACTATGTGTTGCTGACCCTCACGGACCAGGACGGGAACCAGGTCGCGGTGGGGGCGACGATCCGGGTGGTGGACTCAGTGCCGTTGGTCAGCCTGCCGTACGGGGGGTTCACCACGTATGGGGAGAACCACACGGCAACCTTCCGGGCGACCACCCTGGGGTCCCTGGCAGACGAGCTCTACGGGGGGAACACGTTCCAGTACCAGTGGACGTTCGGGGACCTCACGCCGGGGGTGACGGAGACCGGCGGGTTGACGGGCACCGTGGGGCACGTGTACACGGTGGAAGGGAACCCCGTCCTCCAAGTGAACGTGACCACCCCCTTCGGGACGACGGGAAGCGCGAAGGTGACGCTGATCTCGGTCCCGGACAGCGACGGGGACGGGATCCCGAACCTGTATGCGCAGGCGGTGATGCACATCAGTCCGTACAACCCGGATGCTTCCGGTTCGGGCCTGACCAACTTCGTGAAGTACTTTGTCCTGGGAGGGAACGCCACGAACGCCGACACCCTGGGGGCGGGCCTGACCGACTTCCAGCAGGTGTTCGGGACCGTGACCGGTTATGTGAGCAACCCCATGGACGCCAACGAGGCCGGGCTCGCCTTGAAGAACGGGCAATTCCTCTTTGGCGACACCTTCACGACCAGCCAGGTCGCCTCTCTCCCCACCACGCAGGCCATCAACAGTCCCACGAACCCGGTCTACGGTGGGAACCCGCTATCCTTCAACGAGAGCGAGCTCATCGTGGAGATCCTGAGCCCCTCCCTCAGCCAGGTCTCGCTCAAGCTTCAGTACGGGCTGGGCGCGGGGGCCGCGTTCATTCCCGTGAAGACCATGTCCCTCCCAGTCCCCACCGGCCCGGTCTCCACCTACTACCTCTTGAACAATTCCCCGCTCACGGGCCCCACCTCCGCCTATGGGCTCACCCTGGCCGCGTTCACCGAAGGGTTCACTTGGCAACTCTCGGCCAGCGGGAGTGGGACCTTGCATACCGCGGAGATCGTGGACCGCTATTACACCGACCCGGCCTTGGCCGACCCCGCCGGCTCCGGTATGATCGTGGGGCCTACGGTGACGACGCCGCTTTACGACTTCTCAGAACCGTTAAACAGCAACTTCACGGAGTTCGATCCATCCACGTTCACCTATCACACGGTCTACTACTACCCGTACACGGAGACCTACTACAAGCTGAGCGTGATCCAGGGGATCCCGTACTACCCGAGCGTGAATGGGAGCACCGGGGCTTACCAGGCCACCTACTACGGGGATGAGGACTTCGGCATCTCCCCCTGGAACCCGCAAGCGGCCGGCGACCCGGGCCTTACCAACGGGATGAAGGCCCTGGGGGCCGCGGTGTACGACCAGACCGCGAACCTCTACGTCAATTCCTATGGGCAGGTCGAGTCCTCCCAGATGCATGTCTATCCCTATGACACCCTTTCCTACCAGGGCCCGTTGAACCCCACGGCGTACTCCACCTCCGGAAGCGGGGTCGCGGACAGCCAGGCCGCTTTGCCCACCGCATACCTGGTGGGGGCTTTTTCGATCAACCGGGTAGTGGATTATGGATGCAGCAAGGCTTTGAGCGACAGCAACGCGGCCAACGTCCAGATCCAGATGGACTCGGTCCCGGGGAGCCCGAGCATCTACACTCCCCTGGCCTCTGGATACGGTTCGCACCAGCCCATAGGGTGCACCACCCCGTGGCAGAA
>JAKAVY010000048.1 GCA_021827405.1 Thermoplasmata archaeon | reverse complement strand
GGGAGGCTACGGTCGTGGCGGGGGTGGCTACGGACGACGGGAGGGGGGCGGGGGCCGCCCGGGCGGTGGATACCGGCCGAGGACGAACTTTCGGGACTCCGGCCCGAACCGGGGTTACGGGGGGGGCCGGGGAGGGTTCCGAGGCGGAGGTTCTGGGGGAGGTTGGGGCCGGGACCGCCCTGCCGGTGGGGATCGGGGCTCCGGGCCCTCCACCGGAGGGCCGATGCGTCGGCGTTTCCGGCGTCGTCGGGATGACGAATAGGCCGGGGCCGGGCGGGCTCCCTGGGCACCGAGTCGTTATATCGGTTAATCGATATCAATTATCCGAGCCATGTGGGGCCTGCCAGGAAGCCGTAGGCATCCCCGGGGCCTCCGGTACTGGGTCCTCCAGATCCTCGCCCGCAGCCCCCGGAACGGCGCGGAGATCCTTCAGGACATGGACACGGCCACCCATGGCTGGTGGCGGCCCTCGCCGGGATCGATCTACCCGCTGCTCGAACAGCTCACCGGTGAGGGGCTCATCGAGAAGCGTCCGGATGGACGCTATCAGCTCACCGAACGCCTGCGGTCCTCCTCTTGGGGATGCGGCGGGTTCACCGGCCCTCTGCCCCGGACCCCGGAGGAGGCGGTCCGGGAGCTCTCCGGGTTCGTCGCCTACTTAGAGGACCTGAGCCACACCGACCCGGAAGGGCTCCGTTCCCAGCTCCCGGTGCTGACCGACCTCATCGCCCGGCTCCGGAGGTTGGTGGTGTGAGCTCCCTGGCCCCCCCCGCCCTGGGGCAAGCCTCCTCGCGAGCTGGGGGCGGATCCGTGATCCGGGTCGAGGACCTGGGGAAGACCTATGGGGGGCAGGTGGAGGCCGTCAAAGGGGTCTCCTTCGAGGTGGCCGCCGGCGAGATCTTCGGCTTCCTCGGCCCGAACGGGGCCGGGAAGACGACGACCGTATCCATGCTCACCACCCTGCTCAGGCCCACCCGGGGCCGGGCCACGGTGGCGGGCCTCGACGTGGCCACCCAGGCCGCCCGGGTGCGCCGCGAGATCGGCCTCGTCTTCCAGGACTCCACCGCGGACGGGGAGCTCACGGGACGGGAGAACCTGACCCTCGCCGGCGGGCTCTTCGGCATGACCCCGGCCGAGTGCCGGGGCCCCATCGAGATGCTCCTGTCCCGGATGGACCTCGCCGACGCAGGGGACCGGCGCGTGAAGGGCTATTCCGGGGGGATGAAGCGGCGGCTGGAACTGGCGGTCGCCATGGTCCACACCCCGAAGATCCTCTTCCTGGACGAGCCCACCATCGGTCTCGACCCCCAGGGGCGGGCCGGCTTCTGGCGCTACATCCAGGAGCTCCGGCGGGAGCAGCAGGTGACCATCTTCATGACCACGCACTACCTGGACGAGGTGGAGAACCTCTGCGACCGCATCGCCATCATCGACCATGGCCGGATCATCGCCACCGGCACCAACGACGCGCTCAAGGAGAACGTGGGGGGCGATGTGGTGGAGCTGAGGGTCCCGGACCGCGCCCGGGACCTCACGGAACCCCTGCGGTCGGTCCCCGGCGTCCGGGAGGTCCTCCGGGAAGCGAACCTCTACACCGTGAAGTGTGCCCGGGCGGAGGGCCTCGTCTCGTCCCTGGTGATGGCCTGTGACGGCGCCGGGGTCACCCCCGAGGGGATCACGGTGAGAAGACCGAGCATCGACCGGGTCTTCCTGGAGCTCACGGGAAAGGCGTACCGGGAGGAGGGCTACGACGATGGCCGGGCCGCCCAGGCCTCCGCTTTCGGCGGCCGACGGGGGGCCAAGAACTGATGCTGGTCGAGCTCTTCGCCCTGCTGAAGCGGGAGTACCTCCGTTGGGTCCGGGCCCCCATGTGGATCGTGGCCGGCCTCATGACCCCCATCCTGTACCTCCTGCTCTTCGGGCAGGCCTTCAACCTGGGGGCCCTGGTGGGAAGCTCCCCCCAGGGCGAGGCGGCGCTCAGGGCCGCCCTCTGGGGGGCCCCCGACTACTTCTCCTACTTCGCGGTGGGGATGGTGGGGATGGTGGCCGTGACCTCGGCCCTCTTCGCCGGCACGGGCGTGATCTTCGACAAGCAGCTGGGGATCATGCAACGGACGATCGCCACCCCGGTGCGGAGGAGCACCATCTTCTCCTCCATCCTGCTCTTCCGCGGCTTCCTGGTCGTCCTGCCCATCTTCATCGTCCTCGGGCTGGCCCTGGCCTTCGCCCACGTCCCCGGGCTGGTGGGGTTGACCGTCACCCAGGGCGTGGGGGCCCTGGGCGTGGGAGCCGTCATCCTGGCGGTCTTCATCCTGGCGATCGCCTTCACCTCCCTCTTCCTGGCCTTTGGCTTCCTCTTCTCCCGGGTGGAGTCGTACTTCGGGGTGGTGAACCTCCTCAACCTGCCGCTCCTGTTCACCTCCAACGCCCTCTACCCGGTCGGGACGGAGCCGGGGTGGCTGCAGAACATCACCGCCTACAACCCCATCTCCCTCGCCGTGGACGTGATGCGCGAGGTCTTCTTCGGAAGCTCCTACTATCCGCACCCGGTCTACGTGTACCTGCTGGGCCTCTTCGCCTGGGCCGCCGGCCTGGTGGCCCTGGCGCTCTTCCTGGCCGCCCGGGCCCTGCGCACGAAGTAGCCGGCACGCCCGGGGCGACCGCTCCGTGGGGCATGGCCCCGTCGATCGTCCCCGATCCCGGACCGGGCCTGGGTGTTCTTGTCGGACCCGGGACCGGTAAAGCGGGGCATGGACCCAGGCCACACCGCTATGGGGGCATCGGGCACCCGGCCGGGCGGGAAGCCGGCGGCCGACCGTGAGGTCGACCCGGTCCGACGTGCGTCCCGTGCCCCGGGCGAGCCCCCCCGGGACCGACCCTCGGCAGCAGGAACTCCCGTCCTTCCCCCTGGCGTAGAGCAAGGCGTTAAGTAGGTCGGGCCGCCCGTCGTTCGAACCTCGGTTCCCCGGGGGTGCGATGGGGTCGTCCCAGTACGTGGCCCTGCTCCGGGCCGTCAACGTCGGAGGTGCGGTCGTCGACCCCGCGGCGCTCCGCTCGACCGCGGAATCGCTCGGATACGCCCGGGTCCGGTCATGGCTCCGAACGGGTAACCTCGTCTTCGAGGCCCCTTCGAGCCCCAGCCCACGCCTCGAGGCGGACCTGGAGCGGGCCGCCGCCTCGCGACTGGGGTTGCCTACCGTCGTGGTCGTGCGGACCGCTACGGAGTGGGAGCGAACGGTCGAGGAGAACCCATTCACCGACTTCGCTCGCACCGACCCGAGCCACCTGCTCGTCGTCGCGTTGAAGGGGGCAACCCCCAGCGAACGGGTCGAAGAGTTCGGGTCGACGATCCAAGGCCGCGAGCGCGTCGCCGCGGGTCCGGGCTGTGTATACGCAACTTACCCGGACGGGATCGGACGCTCGCGGCTGACGCTCCCGCGACTCGAACGGGATCTGGGCGTGCTGGGGACCGGGCGGAACTGGAACACGGTGCTCCGGTTGCACCGCATGCTCGGCTCGCCCTAGTTCCCCCGCAGGAGGGCGGACCCCTGTCCCGACGGGAAGGGGACCTCAGTGCGCCCGGAGGGCCCGGTCCACGGCGGCCGCGATGAGCCCTCCGACGATGGGCGCGACCCAGAAGATCCAGTCCTGCTGGATGGCCCAGTTCCCCGAGGACCAGAACGAGGAGAGGATGGCCGGGGCGAAACTGCGGGCCGGGTTCACGGAGGCCCCATCGATCGGAATCGCCACCAGGTTCGTCATGGCCAAGGTAAGGCCGATCCCGAGCGGGGCCAGGTTCTTCGAGGAGCTCTCCCCGCGGGTGACGAAGAGGATGACGAAGACCAAGAAGAACGTCAGCGCCGTCTCCAGCACGAAGACCGCTCCCCAACCGTACCCGGCACACGCCACGCTCCCGGCGCTGTAGCACTGGGAGGCCAGCGCCCCGGCCTGGGCCGTGGGGAAGAAGGTGGAGTTGCCGTACGCAATCGCCGCGACGACCCCCATGGCCACGACCCCGCCGGCGACCTGGCAGAGGATGTAGGGGACCACGTCCCGGGCCCGGAACCGCCCGGCGGCCCAGGCGCCGATGGTCACGGCCGGGTTGAAGTGCGCCCCGGAAATGTCCCCCAAGGCATAGATGAGCCCGGTGACCCCGAGCCCCAGGGAGAAGGCGATGAGGACCACCCGGGTAAGAGGCTCCAAGTTCGCCAGAGTGAAGACCGCGGCCCCGCCGACGCAGAGCAGCAGGCCAAAGGTGCCCAGGAATTCCGCGAGGTATCGCTGTCCGGTGGTCCACGCCATGACCGCGCCACCGGGGAGGGGTAGATAAACTGACCGATGGGGGGCCTTCCCCGTCGCCTCCGGGACGGTGCCGGCCCCCAAGGCCCCGCGGGGTCGGGGCCGTCACGCCCGGTCCCGACGCACGGCACTGGCCAGGACGATGCCCAGCATCCGCACGGCAGTCCTCGCCCGCTGGAGCCCATCCCGGCGGGGTTGCCACGGAAGGTACTCGATCCCGGTGCGGAAGCCCATGTGCTCATACACGGGACGCCCGAGGGGGCTGGCCTGGAGGAAGCCCACCCGGGCCCCGAGCTCTTCTCCCCCCGCCAGCCCGGCCCACGTGACGGCCTCCCCGTACCCCCTCCTACGGTGGCGGGGGTCCGTGGCCACCCAATAGATCCCGGCGGTGCGCCCGGTGACCACCAGGACCGAGCCGGCGACCGGCCGACCGGCCGCGCATCCCAGGTACAAGCGGACCGGTACCGCCGGGTCCTCTTCCCGGAACCGGGAGGCGGGGAAGATGGTCCGCAGGAGCCCCCCCGGGATCCGGTAGACGGTCCCCATCACCTTGCGAAACTCCCGGAGCCGTTCCCCCTCGGCCACCTCGAGCACGGAGAGCGTGGGGGGAGGAGCTGGGAAGGACCGAGAAAGGTCCATCCACATGCCGGGGAGGCGGGGGGCGTTCCGGGTGGCGGGCGGAGGGAAACGGAGGAACGGGTCCCCTCCCTCCCCCACCGGGGAGAGCACTTCGAAGGGGTATCCCGGCCGAAAGAAGCGCCGCGCCCCGGTGAGGAGGGCCTCGGGATCGCCGGGCGGGTCTGCGAGGATGAGCTGGTTCGACTCAGGGACAGGGACCCGGCTACGGAACGCGCTGACCCCCGGCCAGTGCTCTCGATGGGCCTGGGGGAACCGCCGGAGGAACTCCCAGGTGGCCTCCACGAGGTTCCGATGGGCTTCGCTCAGGCCTTCCGGGGAGAGCGCGTCCATCCCCCGGGCCGACGGGTCCCTCGCTCCTTATCTCTTGCTTCCTCCGACAACCGACGGGGATCTCCGACCCGGCGGCCCCCCCGGCCGGGGCCGGAGGGGGGAGTGGTCGCGCGCCCCTTTCAAGGGGCCCTGGCCAGGTGGCTCCAGACGGCGTTGAACCCCATCAGGATGGAGGCGATCCCCGCCAGGACCGCGAACAGGAGGAAGAGCCCCAGGGCGTAGTTCCACATCTTCGGGTAGGAGGAGGTGGGGGAGGACCCCAGGGTCTGGGTCCGGGTCACGTACCAGTCCACGAAGAGCGTCGTCGGGAACGAGAGCACCGCCAACGCCCCGAAGGCCATGTACATGGCGAACATGTCCAGCGGCTCGGTGGTCAGGCCCAAGAGGTAGGCCCGCGCGCCGTAGTAGATGACCCCCCAACCGGAGACGAACGCGATGACCCCGACCAGGTGGGAGGGGATCTTGAACCAGAGGGTCGCCGCGAACCCCACGAGGATGACCCCGACGAGGACCGTGGGGTCGTAGAAGAGCATGTTGTACGAGGCAGGGAGCGGCCAGGTGAACTCGCCCCAGAGGCCCAGCAGGAGGAGGAAACCTCCCAGGATCCCCAGCACGGCCCCGCCCCCGCGCAGGCTGGCGTTCGCCTCCTTGGCGTCTCCCTTGCGGAGACCCCACCAGACCCAGACCCCCGTATAGAAGACCGCCACGGTCACCAGGATGAGCGCGTCCAGCTCGATCGCCAGGTTGTCGATGAACGTCATCGTTGTTTCCCCCTTTCCTTCACGGGGCTCCTTGAGCCTCCGCACCCGGTGGACGGGGTGTCCGGCTATATGTGCCGCAGGTCAACCGTCCTGAACATGACCGGGACCCGGAACCGCGGGCATCGGGGACCCCGGCCCGAGGGGCCGGGATCCCCGGTCCCTCGGCGGCCTCCCGGGGAGACGGGGGGCTCCTCCGGGACGGGCGGACGGGGGGGGACGAGCTACCCCGCCTCCCTTCGGGACGCGGGCGAGCCCGAGAGCCGGGGGTCGTCCAGGGCCTGGATGAGCACGTGGAGTCCCCGGCGAAGCAGTTCGGCCGCCGCGGAGCGGCTGATCCCCAGGGCCGCGGCGAGGGCGGCGAGGCCGACCTTCCGGGGGACCGAGAAGTACCCGAGTCGGTCCGCGCATCGGAGGGCCTCCTCCTGCCGCCCGGTCAACCGGGAGTAGGGGACGGGACCGCCCAGGGAGCGGAGGGTCCCGCCCCGGACCCCGCGCCGAGAGCGCGGCCCCACCCCCAGGAACGGCCCGGAAGGGCGGGTGGTCAGGATCTCCCAGTCCACGCGTCCCTCCGGACGGCGGGGCGAGCGGAAACGGCAGGTCCGGCAGATACCCCCGGACCGGAAAAGGGCCCGGCAGGGTCCCCCGGTACGGGCGATCACCCGGAGGAGCACCCGGCCCCTCGGACCGGGGGAGAGGGACACGGTCCGGGACGGGGATCCCGCGATCGAGGAGAGGGCGGACCGGAGCTCGTTCCCGGACCCCGCGAGCTCGAGCAAGTGGACGGACCGCATGCCGGAGGGAGGAAGCGGGTGGCAGGCGAGCAACCGGGAGCTCAGGCCGGGCCGCTCGGAGAGGCTACGGAGCCAGTGGGGCACGGCCGGGACCGACAGGGTGAGCCCGACGAGCGCTCCGTGGGGCTTCCGAGCGGGGCCCTGCCGGCCTCGGGGGCCGTCTGCGTTCGGGCGGGGCCGCCGCATGGCCCTCGGACGCGGGGACCACGTATGAGCCTTCCACGAAGCCGACCACGACCGGTCCGTAAGCGGACTCCGTCGATGCCCGCCCCACGACCCGGTCCTCATTCCCGGCGCTCCCACCTCTCGGGGTAGGGGAACCGGCGGCCCGGCGGCAAGACCTCAGGAGCCAGCGCATGAAGGCCTCCGCGTCGGCGGGAGGGATGCCCTCGTCGCCCGCGACCTCCCGGGCCTGCCGGAGCACCCGGTCCTCCTGCGGGGGGTCCCTCAGGGCCAACCCTTCCCGCCGCTTGTACTCCCAGAGGTCGCGGACCGCACGGCGCCGACGGGCGTAGAGGGCGAGCAGTTCCCGGTCCAGCTGCCGGAGCTCCCGTCGGAAGCCCTCCAGCTCGGCCCGGGGACGGGGCTCGGGTGCCATGAGGGAAGGCCAGGCCCCGGGACGGATGGGGTTCGACCCTTACCGGTGCGGCCGAAAGCGTAAGTCGCCGCACGGTTGGAGGCGACGTGGAACTGGTCCTCGCCTCCAACTTCGACCCGAAGCTGGTCCCCGGGTTGGGCAGCCTCCCCGTGGAGTCCCTCTTCGGGAACTTCCCCACGAGCCTGGTGGGGGGCGGTCGGCCCCCCAACATCCTTCCCTCCGTGACGGAGGAGGATTTCCGCCGACACCTCGCCGAGGTCCACGCCTCCGGCCGGAGGTTCTACGCCACGGTGAACAGCGCCGACACAGGCCTTCGGGAGTACCGCCCCTCCTTCTTGGAGCAGTTCTCCCGGGAGATCGCCCGGCTCGTCGATTGGGGGGTCGACGGGTTCGTCGTCGCGGTCCCGCTCCTCCTGGACCGGATCCATCAGGAGTACCCCGACCTTTCCTTGAGCGTCTCCACCTTCGCCCGCATCCGGACCGTGGCCCAGGGGGAGTACTTCCTGAGGCGGGGGGCCGACACCCTCGTGCTGGAGGAGGCGAACCGGGACCGGGGGCTCCTCACCGGCCTGGTGGACCTGGGGGCCCGGGTCGAGGTGCTGGTGAACCAGACCTGCATCCATGACTGTCCGTTCCGCTTCCACCACCTGAGCACGAGCTCCCTCGCCTCGCAGGAGGGCGCCGCCGGGCCCTGGTTCGAGTACCCCCTCCTCCAGTGCGGCCTCGAGATGGTGAAGGACCCCGTGAAGCTCGTCTCGGGGATCTTCGTCCGCCCCGAGGACCTCAGCGCCCTGGAGGAGCTCGGGGTCCACCGGTTCAAGATCTCGGGAAGGAACCATCCCACCGAGTGGTTGCTCCGGGCGGCCCGGGCCTACAGCGACCGCCGCTACCCGGGGAACCTCCTGGACGTGCTGAGCTACGTGCAGGACCGGGGTCCCCGGGGGGCTCTCCGACGTCTCCGCGCCCGGGGGGACGCGCCCGAGGTGGTAGGCCCGCTCTCCGACGCCTTCGAGGCCCTGGGGGAGATGGAACTGGACAACCGGGCGTTCCCGCCGGGATTCCTTCGCCGGGTCCTCGCCACGGACTGTGGGCGGACCCGTTGCTCGGACTGCGGCTACTGTGCCCAGGTCGCCCGGCGGGTGATCCGGATCCGGGGGGCCCCGCTCGATCGGTACCAACCCCCCGCGACGCTGCCGGACCCCAGTGCGCTCCTCCCCTGCTTCGGTCCCGGGGGGGGCCCCCCGGGGCCTTCGCGTCCCTAAGGGACCTTCTGAGGCTCCCCCGCTCCCCGGGGAGATGGCCCGGGTCTCCCGCTGGCCGCGGCGGGGCCCCGCCTCCTAAGGAGCCAGGTCTTCGCGGCGTCGTTCACCCCGAAGGCGAAGAGGGCCACCAGACCCAGCACCAGGAGCGTGACCGGGAGGGGCACGGCGGAGAGGAACGGTATCCCCACGGTCACCAGCCCCGTGAGCACCGCTAGGTCGGCGCCGCACGCCACCAGGAGGTCCCGGCCCGGCCGACGGGCGTAGAAGTGGTCTTCGCTGCGGACCGAGAGGACGGTGAAGAGACCGAAGTAGAACAGGATCTCGAAGCCCACGGTGTTGAGCTGGGGAACGGAGGCCATCACCCCGGGGGCCAGGGAGCGCAGGAGGGCGAGCAGGAAGAGGGACTCCGCCAGGGCGAGGGCCCCCACCACCACTCCCGTGCGGAGCAGCGGGGCCATCTCCCAGGTGGCGGGGCTCTTCGACCCCTTCACGCTGTCCGTGGCCAGCGCCAGGGTGACGAAGTCCACCGTGAGGAGCAACAGGACCACGTCGAAGGTGTTGACCACGAACTGGCCCAGGAGGAGGAAGGCCACCACCACGAAGACCGCGATCTGGAAGGTCTTCACGATCTTGCTGAGGACCCAGGTGACCACCCGCTGATGGATCTCCCGGCCCACCTGGACCATCCGGACCATCGGCTCGAGGCCCGGGGCGGTGAGGACCGCGCTGGCGGACGCCTTGGCCACGTCCGTGGCGCTGCTCACCGCGATCCCCACCTCCGCCTGGGCGAGGGCGGGGGCGTCGTTGACCCCGTCCCCGGTCATGCCCACCAGATGGCCCCGGGACTGGAGCGCCTTCACGATGCTGTACTTGTCCTCGGGGAAGACCCGGGAGAACCCGTCGGCCTCCTCGGCCCTCCGACCGGCCCCCGAGACCCCGTCCGGCAGCGCCCTTCGGAACTCCTCCCCGTCCAAGATCCGCGGTCCCAGCCCCACTTCCTGGGCCACGTGCTGGGCCACCGCCTGGGAGTCGCCGGTGAGCATCTTGACCCCCACCCCCTGCTCTCTCAGCTCGGCGATGAGGGCCCGGGCGTCCGGCCGGGGAGGGTCCTGGATGCCGACCAGCCCCAGTAGCTCCCAAGGCCCCTCCCCGGTCCGCCGGGCCACGGCCAGGGAGCGGAGCCCGCGCCCGGCCAGGGAGCTGACCCGGTCCTCCAGGGCCTGGCGCTCCGGCCCGGGGAGTCCCGCCAGCTCGGCCAGGGTACCGGGCGAGCCCTTGGCGATGTGGACCCGCTGGGCCCCCTCCCCCAGGACGGCCTCGGTCCGACGGGTCGCCGGGTCGAAGGGGATGAACCGGTCCACCGGCGGGAAAGGAGGGCCCGGGATCCGGCGGCCGGCCTCCAGGAAGGCCCGGTCGATGGGGTCCTCATCGGCCTCCTGGGAGGCCACGGCGCCGAAGCGGACCACCTCCTCGGCGGTGAAGCCGCCCCGGGGTTCGGTGGTGACGATCTCCGCCCGGTTCTGGGTCAGGGTACCGGTCTTGTCCGTGAGCAACAGGTCCATGCTGGAGGCGTCCTCGCTGGCGTTGAGCCGCGTCACCAAAACGCCCCGTCGGACCAGTTCCAGGGAGCCGAGCGCGGTGGAGACCGTGAACATGGCCGGGAGCGCCACCGGGATCGCGGAGATGAGCAGGACCAGCATCAGCGGGAGGAGCGGCAGGAGCGCGAGCCCCTCCCCGGCGGCCACCCCGAACCCCAGGGCGAGGAAGGCGCCGACGATGAGGAGGAGCCAACGGACCAGGTGGTTCGTCACCTCGGTGACATGGAACCGGGGGTGGGCGGCCCGGACCAGGGTCACGGTCCGGCCGAACAGCGTGGAGGCCCCGGTGAGGACCACCACCCCCGTCCCCTCCCCCCGGCGGACGATGGAGCCGGAGAGGAGGAGGGCTCCCGGGCCCTTCTCCACCGGGGCGGACTCGCCGGTGAGGGCGGACTCGTCCGCCTCCATCTCCCCCACGCCGAGCTTCACGTCGGCCGGGGTCATGTCGCCCGCCCGTAGCCGTAGCACGTCGCCGGGGACGAGCTCCCGGGCGGGGATGGCCGTCCAGGCGCCGTCCCGCAGGACCCTCGCCCGCACCTCCAGTCGCTGGCGGAGGAGGGAGAGCGCGCGGCCCGCCCGCCAGTCCTGGGTGAACCCCAGGACGGCGTTGAAGAGAAGGAGGAGGACGATCACCACGGCGTCCACCAGGTTCCCGAGCGCCCCGGCGAGGAGCGCGGTGACCTCCAGCATCCAGGCCGTGGGTCCCCAGAACTGGCGCAGGAGGCGCAGGATGGCCGGCGTGGGGCGGTCCGCCACCTCGTTGAAGCCGCTGCTCTCCCGCCGCCGAGAGACCTCTTCCGCCGGGAGGCCCCGGGCCGGGTCCACCGTGAGCGCGCCGAGGGCCTCCGCGTAGGACAGGGAGCGCCAGCGCTCCGCCCCGGACCTCCCCCCCTCCCCGGAGGGCTTCGGGGGAGGTACCGGGAGCCCGCTCGAGGGGGCGGGGGCCGTCATCGGTCCCCGGGACGGTCGGTCATGGGGGGGAGGCAAGGGGCCGGCGCACAGAAAGGTTCACCGGGTTCCCGGACCGGAAAGGGGCCGGGCGCCGTCCCGGGGGCAGGCCCGGGACGGGGGGCACGCAATACGCAGATCCTGTATGACGGAGAGTGCACCAAAGAGGTAGCTTGCGATCGTTAGTGGCCGCGGGCTGAGGGGGTCGCCGAAGCTTCCACCGTACACCCCGGCTCTATCGAACCCGTCGTTTACGGATGATCTTTAAGGTGTCTCTTTTCGAGGGGGGTTTCGGGCTTAGATGCTTTCAGCCCTTATCCCGTAGCGCGTGGCTGCTCTGCCATGCCCTGCCGGACAACAGATGCACTAGAGGCGCCGATTCCCCGTTCCTCTCGTACTGTGGGAACCTTCCCCTCAGACACCCTCGCACCACCGCCAAAAAGCAACACACCTGTCTCGCGACGGTGTAAACCCAGCTCACGATCCCTTTTAATGGGCGAACAACCCCACCCTTGGTAGCTGCTGCACCACCAGGATAGGCAGAACCGACATCGAAGT
>JAKAVY010000007.1 GCA_021827405.1 Thermoplasmata archaeon | reverse complement strand
TCTCATCAATCGGGAGCACCGGGCCTCAGGCAAGAAGTTCCGAGACACCCAGGACGGTCGGCGGAAACACCGACGACCGCTCTGGAGGCGCCACTAGGGACAAGGCTCCCCTCCAACCCGTATCCCCTCCAACGTTGAACGGCTCCGGCCTCTCCCACGATCCGAAGAGGGAACGGCAAAGCTGCCGGCGCGGCACTGGAAACGGAACTAGGAGGAGAGGCGTCCTCCGTCTTGGAGGCTACCGGCCCCCTGCCCGTACCGGTAGGACCGGCGTGGCGAACATCACACCGCCCCCAAGAGCCAGAGCCAATTATTCCGGCCCAGGACATCGGAAGGGCGTTCCGCTGATCATGAGAGGGAAGGGACTTAGTCCTGGGGGTCCGGTCCAACCCCCGGTCCCATGGTCGTAGCCCCGGAAGTCACCGCATGCCCGAGCTGCGGTACCCCCTATCGGAAGGGGACCTTGTTCTGCCCCCAGTGCGGGCATGCGGTCCGATCAGGCGATGGCACCGAGAACCCAGCTCCTGAGAAACCGGGCGCCAATGGCAAACCTCGGTCTTACCCTCTCCCGCCCCGCTCGGGATGGCGACGGAAGGGCCTAGCCTTAGGGATCGCTCTCAT
The DNA here is from genome assembly GCA_021827405.1 of Thermoplasmata archaeon. Classification (GTDB taxonomy): domain Archaea; phylum Thermoplasmatota; class Thermoplasmata; order Lutacidiplasmatales; family UBA184; genus JAKATE01. The sequence goes on along the minus strand of JAKAVY010000007.1, from coordinate 58,331 downwards.
CGTCCTGGCGGTCGGGGCCTCGGTCTACTTCTACGAATACACCCCCGGGGGGCCGCTGAACCCCTATCAGACCCGGGTCGCCGAGGTCATCTGGACGCAGGATGGAGCTCCATTGACCACGTCTCCTGGGTTCACGGTACACGCGGGGAAGCTTGCCACCGTCTCGGTCCAGTTGTTTTGCGCCGGGGGGGGATTCTTTGGCCCCACCACCTGCGACTCCGGGAGCGTGTACCTCCTTACCCCCGGCTTCGGACTGCGAGGTACCAATGCCCCCTTCACCTGGTCCGGCGGGAGTGGAGGGGCCACCGCCACCGTCACGGTAGTGCTGGTAACGCCGCCTTCCTCCTTCTCTGGAGACCTTGCCATCGACCTTCATTGAGCGGGCGCGGGAACTCTCCCGGGAGAAGGGGGGTCCCCTCAGATCTCTGATTCTTTCCCGCGCCGCAAGGTCTCCAAGTTTCCCGGTGTTGCCGCCACCAAGACCTCCGTCGCCATCCCCAGGAAGAAGCCGGTCTCCACCACGCCGGGGATCTCGTGAAGGGCCCGGTCCAGCTCTCGAGGGTCGAAGGGACCCTCCGGGAGCCGGCCGTCCAGGATCACGTTCCCGTTGTCCGTCCGGTAGGGCTGCGAGCTCTCCGGGCGATGGCGGACCGACGCGGAGAGGCCCAGGGCCTGCATCCGCTTCTGGACATACGGGCGGGCGAAGGGGACGACCTCCACCGGCAGGGGGTGACGGGTCCCCAGCCGGGGGACCCTCTTGCTCGCATCGACCAGGATGACGAGCTCCCGGCTCATGCGGGCCAAAAGCTTCTCCCGGAAGAGGGCCCCGCCCCCGCCTTTGAGAAGGTCCAGATGGGGGTCCACTTCGTCCGCTCCATCGAGCATGAGCGGGAACTCCTGGACCTCCTCGAGCGAGCTCAACGGAAGCCCCAGCTGCCGGCAGACCTCCTCCACCCCGCGGCTCGCGACCACGAGGGGGGGCGGCGGCGACGAAGCGAAGCGCCGGGCGAGGGCCCGGGCCACCCAGAGAACGGTGGACCCGCTTCCCAGCGCCAGCGGTCGGCCCGGGTCGACCTTCTGGACCGCCGCCTCCGCCACCTCCTGCTTCGCGGCCTCCTGGGCTTCCGGTTCCATGGCCCGGGGAGGAGCCGGAGGGATACGATAAAGCCGCGGCCTACGGCCCTCGCTGGGCGAGGGACCAGGCCCCGTAGGCCATCCGGTGTGGGAAGGGGAGGGCCTTCCAGAGCCGGGCCCGCCCCCTCAGGGGCCGGATGAGGCCTTCCCCCCACGCCCGCCGGACGGCGCGGAAGTAACCGGGAGCCCCCCGAAAGAGATGGCCCTCGATCACCACGGTGCCCACGCCCGTGGCGTTGGCGAGGGAGGCCAGGGCCCGGCCCAGGACGAGCCCGGCCTCGTCCCGTAGACCGCGGGCCACCGGGTCCCCCCGTTCTGCCCGGAGGAGGACTTCCCGCGCGGTCCACGGCGGGGCGGTCTTCCCCTCCGCGGCAGAACGCCGGGGCATGAGCTCCTCGGCCCGACGCGCCAGTCCCGCGCCCCCGGCGGTGGCCTCGAGACATCCCCGGAGCCCGCAACCGCACAGGCGGTCGGGGGGGCCCACGTAGACGTGCCCCACCTCCCCCGCCGAGCCGAAGGCACCCTCGTACACTTGGCCGGAGAGGACCCATCCCCCCCCGATGCCGGTGCCGAGGATCACGTAGAGGAAATCCTCCCCCGGCGGCCGGCGACCCCGTTCCACCTCGGCGCCGGCATTGGCATCGTTGACCACTCTCACCGGCCCCCCGAGCAAGCGCTCCAGCCACGGACGGATCGGCCGGTCCAGCAACGCCGGGAGGTTCGGGGCCATCCGGGCCGTGGCGAGGGGGCCTTGGAGCACCGCGGCCACCGAGAACCCGCAGGCATCGGTGGGGTGGCCAGAAGGGAGCTCGGCCTGGAGCGCTCGGATCGCCGAGGCGAGGCCTTTGACCGAACGGTCTTCCGGAAGAGGGAGGGTGCGGTACGCCTGCAACCGACCCCGTTGGTCGACCCGGACCGCCTCGAGCTTCGTCCCCCCCAGGTCGAACCCCCAACCCGGGCGGAAGCGATGCATGGGTTGGACGGGGATAGGGGGCGGGAAGAAAAGCCCGGCCCCTGGGTCTACCGGTCCGGGCCCCCTGGCCCGCCTGGGAGCGCCCGGGCAGGACAGCGCATCCGTCCCCCGGCCGGGGCGCCTCGGCCGCGTCCGCTCCCTCGGTCAGCCCGTACGAGCGACGGGCTCCGAAGCACGCGCCGGAAGGTCCCCTCCCTTCCTCCCGGAAGGGGGGCCCAGGCCCTGGAGCACCTCCTCGTGTCCCCAGACCACCCCGACCGTATCGGCCAGGTTGCGCAGGGCCGCCTCGTGGAGCACCGGGTCCGTCCCCGCCGTCGCGTCCCGGACCACGACCACCGAGAGACCCCGGGAGAAGGCATCGACCGCGGTCGCGCTCACACAGACGTGAGAGAGGATCCCCGTCGTGACCAGCGTGCGGACGCCCGAGCGCTCCAACCGCGCCCCCAGGTCCGTCCCGAAGAACCCCGAGTAGCGGTGCTTGTACACCACCTCCTCCCCTTCCTGGGGAGCCAGTTCCGGCACCATCGCGGTGGCCGGGGACGTGGGGGTGAAGACCGGGTCGTCCCGTCCGACGTAGGCCCTGGGGAGGATCCCCGGGCGCCTCCCGGGGTAGTCCGACCCATCGGGCTGATACCGGAACGCGGTGAAATACCGCGGAAGCCCGCGGTCCCTAAACTCGTTGAGCAACCGAAGGACCACGGGGACCACCGCCGACCCGCCGGAAACGCGCCGCCCCATCCGGGCATACGCCCCATCCTCCGCCAGGAACCCCTGTTGCATGTCCACCACCAGGAGCGCCGGGTGGTCGAGGACGACCCGCACGCGGGCCCCAAGGTCAGGAAGCATTTAAGGGACCGAGCGTTGGCGGGGCTCCGCATGCCCCCCTCGGCCGGCCCCCTCAGCGGACTCCGGGTGGTGGAGGTGGCCCAAGGGATCGCCGGCCCCTTCTTCGCCATGGTCCTCGGGGACCTGGGCGCGGACGTGGTCAAGGTGGAGATCCCCAAGGTGGGGGACCTGGCGCGGGGGTGGGGACCGCCCTTCTCCTCTCCCCGGAACTCGGCCTACTTCCTGTCCGTGAACCGGAACAAGCGCTCCGTCGAGCTCGACCTGAAGAGCCCCGAGGGGGCGGACGCGCTGCGCCGCCTGCTCAAGGACGCGGACATCCTGGTGGAGAACTTCCGCCCGGGGACCCTGGAGGACTTGGGCTTCAGCCCCGGCGTGCTCCAGTCGATCAACCCCCGTCTCCTCCGGGTCTCCATCACCGGGTACGGGCCCGAGGGGCCGTCCCGGAACGATCCGTCGTTCGATCTCATCGCCCAGGCGCGCTCCGGCCTCATGAGCGTCACGGGCACCACCGATGGTGAGCCCATCCGGGTGGGCATCGCCCTGTTCGACCTCGCCGCCGGCCTCTACGCGGTCATCGGGGCCCTCACCGAGCTCCGGGAACGGGAGGCCGGCCGCCCCTTCCGTGCCGTGGAGGTCAACCTCCTCGACACCTCCGTCTCCATGCTCACCCACTGGCTCCCGATCCTGAGCCTGGAGGGCCACGTCCCCGGCCCGAGCGGGACGGCCCACCCCCTCATCGTGCCCTACCAGGTCCTTCCCACCCGGGACGGCTTCGTCGCGCTCGGGGTGTCCACGGACATCCTCTGGCACCGGTTCTGCGAGGTCCTGGGACTTCAGACGATGGAGAAGGACCCCCGGTTCGTGACCAACGCGGCCCGGGTGGCCCACCGCCAGGAGGTCCTGGACCGGATCCTGCCCATCCTCCGCTCCTGGTCCACACTCCAGGCGGTGGGAGAGCTCAACCGCGGAGGCGTCCCCTGCGGTCCCCTCTCCCGGATCGAGGACCTCCCTACGGACCCGCAGATCGTGTTCAACCACTCCATCCTCACCGTTCCCGCCCCGGGAGGGAGGTCGGTCCTGGTCGGGGGATCGCCCCTTGCCTCCCTCCTTCCCGAGGGATCCCCGGTGGCCCGCCTCCCTCCCCCGGACCTGGGGGAGCACACGAAGGAAGTGCTTCAGGCGCTCTTCGGGAGGACGAACCTCCCCCCGACCTCTCCGGAGCCCGGCCCATGAAGGCCATCGACGTGGTGGCGAACCTGCGGAACGAGCACTACGTCAACGCCATCCGCCCTTACATGACCGAGGCCTGGCGGGTCCTGCGCCAGGACATGGACCATCTCATCATCCGGCCCCAGGAGATGGTGGAGGAGATGGACCGGGCGGGCATCGAGCGGGCGCTTCTGGTGGCCGCGAAGGGGGAGGGGTGGGAGCTTCCCTACGAGGACGTGGCGGCGGTGGTCCGGGAGTACCCCGACAAGTTCTCCGGCATCGCCGGGTTCAACCCCCGGCAGGGGATGAAGGGGGTCGCGGAACTGGCCCGGGCGGTGGAACGGTTCGAGTTCGTGGGGGCCCACGTCTACCCGCACTGGTTCCGGACGCCTCCCAACGACGCGATCTACTACCCCTTCTACGCGAAGTGCGTGGAACTGGACGTCCCCGTCCAGATGCAGGTGGGCCATGCCACGCCCATGACCTTCCTCCCGTCGGTGGCCCGCCCGATCACCCTGGAGGACATTGCCATCTACTTCCGGGAGTTGAAGATCATCGGGATCCACATCGGGTACCCGTGGACCGAGGAGATGATCTCGGTGGCGTACCGGTTCCCCAACGTGTACATCGCCACGGACGCGCATGCCCCCCGGTACTGGGAGGGCCGGTTCGTCGATTACCTCCGGACCCGGGGGTCCCGGAAGGTGCTCTTCGCCACCGACTACCCCATCGTGGGGTTCCAACGGGCCAGGACGGAGCTGGCGGACCACCATCTGCCGGACGAGGTGCTCGCCCGGTTCCTCCACGATAACGCGCGCGAGCTCTACCGGCTCCCCTGAGGCCGCCGCGCACCGGCAAAGGGTCTTATGGGGACCGGGGCCTCCGAGCCCTTCCGCGCTCAGGGGAACGAATGACGAGGCCCGGGGAGGCAAGCCTTCGAGCCCGCTTGTCCCAGGGACCGATCCTGGTCGCCCCGGGAGCCTACGACGCGCTGTCGGCCCGGCTCATCGAGGAGGCGGGATTCCCGGCGGTGTATGCGAGCGGGGCCGGTGCCTCCTACAGCCTCCTGGGGGCCCCCGACCTGGGCCTCCTCTCCTTCGGCGAGATGCTCGACCAGGTCCGCCGGATCGCCCAGGCGGTCTCCCTCCCGGTCATCGCGGACGGGGACACCGGGTACGGCAACGCCCTGAACGTGCAGCGCACCGTCCGGGAGTTCGAGTCCGCCGGGGCGGACGCGATCCAGCTGGAGGACCAGGGGTTCCCGAAGCGCTGCGGCCACCTGTTGGAGAAGACGCTGATCCCCCCGGAGGAGATGGTGGCCAAGATCCAGGCGGCCCGGGAGGCCCGACGGTCCTCGGACTTCCTCCTCATCGCCCGGACCGATGCCCTCCTCTCGGAAGGGCTGGACGCGGCCCTGGACCGCCTCGATCGCTATGCGAAGGCGGGGGCGGACGTCCTGTTCTTGGAGGCGCCTCCCGACCGGGAGACGTTTCGGAGGGCCCGGGCCCACCTGACGGGGCCGCTCATGGCCAACATGGTGGAGGGGGGACGGACCCCGCTCCTCTCCGCGTCGGAGCTTAAGGAGCTGGGATTCCAGCTGGTCATCTTCCCCGGGGCGGCCGCCCGGACCGCCGCCTTCGCCGTGCGGGAGATGCTCTCGACGCTCCGCCAGGACGGCTCGACCCGGGCGGCCATGGACCGCATGCTGTTGTTCGACGCCTTGAACGCGGTGGTGGGGCTGCCCCAGGCGCTCTCGGCGGGAAGACGCTTCCAAGGGGGACCGGCACCCCCGGGTTGAGCCATGGCCCGCCCCCAGACCCAGATCGAGAAGATCCTCTCGTCCCATGCCACGGAGGCCCCGGGAAGGCCGGTGGGGCCGGAGGACATCGTGGAGGTGACGGTGGACCGGCTGGTCCTCCTGGACATGGCCGCCACCCATCCGGAGTTCATGAGCCACCTTCCCCACCGGGTCCAGCACCCGGAAAGGATCGCCTGGGTCTTCGATCACCTGGTCCCCGCCCCCACCGTGGAACTGGCCTCCGGGCTGGGGAAGCTCAGGGAACTGGCCCGGCGCTGGGGGATCCAGGAGGTCTTTGACGTGGGCCGGGGAGGGATCTCCCACCCGCTCATGGCGGAGCGCGGATGGGTCCGCCCCGGGGAGATCCTGGCCAACACCGACTCCCACACCTGTGCCGCCGGCGCCCTGGGCTGCGCGGGCCGGGGCGTGGGGATGCTGGAGGTGATGAGCATCCTCTGCACCGGGAAGACCTGGTTCAAGGTGGGGGGGACGGTGCGCGCCCGCTTGGAGGGACGGCTCCCTCCCGGCGTGTACGGGAAGGACCTCTTCCTGGCGCTGGCCGGCACCTACGGGGGGATCCCCGGGAAGAACCTGGAGTTCCAGGGCCCGGGGATCCGGGACCTGCCCGTCCCCACCCGCCAGGTCGTGGCCACCATGGGGGCGGAGATCGGGGCGGAGTTCGTCCTGTTCCCGCCGGACCCCCAAGCACTGGCGTACGTGCGTTCCCGGGTCCCCTCCGAAGAGACCCTTCACCCCTTGGAGGCCGATGAGGAGGCGATCTACGAGGAGGAGTGGCCCCTCGCCCTCGACGGGCTCGTCCCCCTGGTGGCCGAGCCGGGCCGGGTGACCCGGAACGTCAAGCCGGTCGAAGAGCTCTCCCACGTGGCGGTGCAGCGGGCGGTGGTCGGCTCTTGCGCCAACGGGACGCTGGAGGACCTGGAGCAGGTGAGCCGCATCCTCACGGGCCGGAAGGTCCACCCCGACGTGGTCCTCACGGTGACGCCGAACACCAACGAGGTCTTCGCCGAGGCCTCGCGCCTCGGCTACCTGGAGACGATCGTCCGGGCCGGGGGGCTGGTGACCAACGCCACCTGCGGGGCCTGCTTCGGCGGGCACCTGGGAGTGCTGGGCGACGAGGAGGTCTGCATCACGTCCACCACCCGGAACTTCCAGGGACGCATGGGCTCGCCCCGGGCCCGGATCTACCTCGGTTCCAGCGCCACCGTGGCGGCCAGCGCGGTGACCGGGCACCTGACCGACCCCCGGGGGCTCCTGACGGAGGGAGGATGAGGATCGCCGGGAGGGCCTGGGTCTTCGGGGACGACATCAACACCGATCTGTTGTACCCGGCCAGTTGCTTCCGGCTCCCACCGGCGGAGCGCCGGTGGCAGACCCTGAGCGCCAGCCGCCCCGGCTGGGCCCGGGAGGTCCGGGCCGGGGACGTGCTGGTGGCCGGCGCCAACTTCGGCATGGGCTCCTCGCGACCGGCGGCGGACAATCTCAAGGACCTGGGGATCGCCCTCGTCACGGCCGATTCGATCAACGGATTGTTCTTCCGCAACGCCATCAACTCGGGGCTCCCGGTCCTGGAGGCCCCCGGCGTCTCCCGGTCGGCTTCGGAAGGCACCCTCCTGGAAGCGGACCTCACGGAAGGCTGGGTCCGCGGCGGGGGATGGGAGCTCCGGGGGCGACCCTTGCCCCCCTTCCTCTCCCGGATCCTCGAGGACGGAGGCGTCCTCGCCCGGTTGGCGAAGCAAGGCTATATCGACTGAAGGCTCTGGCGGCGGGCCGAGGAGTCCATGCACGCGTGGGAGTCGGTCCTCAGCGACCGGGACCGCCAGGTGATCGCCGCCGCCGGGTACGGGAAGGAGCGGCCCCAAGGGACCGTCCCGGCGCTGCTCGTCATCGACCCGCAGTACAACTACGTGGGGGAGGACCTGCCCATCCTGGAGTCCATCCGCCGCTACCCCACCAGCGTGGGCCATGCGGCGTACGAGGCCTTGCCCCGGGTCGAGCGGCTGGTCTCGGCGTTTAGGGAGACCCGGCACCCCGTGATCTACACCACCGTCGCCCCGAAGGAGGCCTTGCTGCCCTACTCCATCAGCGGGCGCGTGCACGCGGACCGCAAGGCGGAGACCCTCGTGGCCGGCCACCGGGGCACGGAGATCGTGGAGGCCCTCACCCCCCGCCCGGGGGAGATCGTGCTGGAGAAGGCCTTCGCGAGCGCGTTCTCCGGTACCCCTTTGTCCACCATCCTCACCCTCCAGCGGGTGGACACCGTGGTGGTCTGCGGGGGGACCACCAGCGGCTGCGTCCGGGGCACCGCGGTGGACGCGGCGGGCCTCGGCTACCGGGTCACGGTGGTCGAGGACGCGGTCTTCGACCGGATCGAGCTCTCCCATGCGGCCAGCCTTCTCGACCTGTGGATGAAGTACGCGAACGTGCTCCCCGCCGAGGCGGTGGTCTCCTGGCTCCGGTCGCTCCCATGAGCGAGCTCGTCCTGAGGAACGCCCGGCTCGTCTTCCCCCACCGGGGGGTGGTGGAAGGGGAGGTGGGGATCTCGGGGGATCGGATCGACGCGGTGGGGAAGGACGTGGGCCCGGGGGACCGGGTCCTGGACGTGAAGGGGGCCTTCGTGGGCCCCGGGATCGTGGACCCGCACACCCACGTGGGGATCTACCGCGACGCAGGGGAGGACGCCGCGACGGAGACGGCCTCGGCGGCCCGGGGCGGGGTCACCACGGTGGTCACCTACTGGCGCGTCGGGGAACCCTACACCCCGGGGCTTCTGTCCTACCGGGAAGGGCTTCCCCGGTTCCGGGCGGCGGTGGAGGGCCGGATGGGATGCGACTTCGCGATCAACTTGGGGATGCTCACCCGGGAGCACCTCTCGGAGGTCCCCCGCCTGGTCCGGGAGGAGGGGATCACCACGCTGAAGTACTTCGCCCATTACGAGGGGCGCCCGGACATCGGCCGGGACCTGGATGCGGGCTACTTCCACCGCCTCGCCTCGGAGGTGGCCCGGCTCCTACCGGAGGCCCCGGCGGTCCGCCTGAGCGTCCATTCGGAGGACGCGGGGATCGTCCGGGAGGCCACCGAGGAGGAGCGCTCCCGGGGCGGGCAGGACCTGGAGGCGTACCGACGCTCCCGGCCCGAGCTCGCCGAGGCGGTCAGCATCGACCGCTTAGGCGAGGTGGCCCGGGCCACCGGGGCCCCGGTCTACCTCCCCCATGTGAGCTCGGAGCTGGGGTACCGCCGGGCCGAGGCGTTCGTCCGTAAGGGGGCTTCCCTCCTCATCGAGACCAGCCTGCACTATCTGCTGCTGACCACGGGGACGCCCGCGGGGGTCCTGGCGAAGGTGAACCCGGCGCTCCGCCGGAGCGCGGATGTGGAGGCGCTCTGGGAGGCGTTGGCCCGGGGAGGGATCCGCTGCGTGGGGAGCGACCACGCCTCGAACCGGAAGGCGGACAAGGAGGAGCTCTGGAAGGCGAAGCCGGCCTTCCCCGGCACGGGGCTCCTCCTCCCGTTGCTCTTCGAGGAGGGCGTCCGGAGGCGGAAGGTCCTGCGTCCGGAAGCGCTCTGGGGCATCCTCTCGGAGAACAATGCCCGGGCCCACGGTCTGTTCCCCCGCAAGGGCAGCCTCCTCCCGGGAGCGGACGCGGACCTGGTGGTCTTCTCCCGGTTGCCGGAGCCCGTCCGGATCACCGCTGAGCAGGTCGGGTCCTTCGCGGACTACACGCCCTACGAAGGGCGGGAGATCCACTACCGGCCCACCCGGGTGTTCCTCCGGGGGCGGGAGACCTGGGACGGGGAGTCCTTCACGGGGGCGGGGGCCGGGCGGTTCCTGCACCGCCCCCTGACCCTCCCGGGGACGCCGGACCGGTGACCTCCCGGGCCCGGACGTAGCGCCCGCGCCCGGGGCGCCCCGTCACCGACCCGGGGAAGACCCCTTCGGCCACGGTCTCCCCGCGGCTGAACGTCCGCACCGGGACCCCGGTGAGGCTCCACCCCTCGAAGAGGGTGAACTCGCTGTGGTGATGGAGGCGCTCGTTCCGGACCACCGTGGTCGCCCGGGGGTCCACCAGGACAAAGTCGGCATCCGACCCGGGAAGGAGCGTGCCCTTCCGGGGGTAGTAGCCGAAGCGCCGGGCGGGGCCCTCGGACAGAAGCCAGAGGAGCCGTTCCCACGGAAGGCGGCCCCGGAACGCCTCCTGCATGAGCACGGGGTACATCGTCTCGCTCCCCGGGAACCCCGGCGGGATGGAGAAGATGTCCTGCGATCCCGGGGCCTTCTCCGCGCTCGGGGCCGCGTGGTCCGAGGCCAGGAAGTCCACGGTCCCGTCCAGGAGCCCCGCCCAGAGGGCCTCCACCTCGGGCCGGGAGCGCAGCGGCGGGTTCACCTTGGCGTAAGGCCCCCGCTCCCGGTAGGTCCCCGTGTCGAAGTACAGGTAGTGCGGGCAGGTCTCCACGGAGAGGTCCGCCCCCCGGGCCCGGGCCTCCCGGACCACCGGCAGGGTCCAGCCGCTGCTCAGGTGGACGATGTGCACGGCGGCTCCCGCGGCCTCTCCCAGGCGCGCGACCCGGGAGACCGCCTCCTGCTCCGCCAGCGTCGGACGGGAGTCGGTGTACACCTCCGGGGTGGTCCGTCCGGCTCTCTTGAGCGCCTCCGTGGCGGCGGCGACCAGGGAGGGATTCTCCGCATGCACCTCCAGCGGGGCCCCCGTCCCGGCAAGCGTCCTCGCCAGGGCGAGCACGGTGGCGTCGTCGGAGGCCTGGTACCTCCCGACCGGGTTCCAGCCCAGGTAGACCTTGATCCCGGCCACCCCGGTGGCGAGGAGCCCGGGGACCTGGTCCAGGTTCCCGGCGCACCCCCCGCCGTGGACCCCGAAGTCCACCCGGGAGGTCCGTTCCCCCAACGCCACCTTCTCCTGGAGGGCGGGGACATCGAGGGTCGGGGGGCAGTGCTCCGGGGTGGACGCGGCCTGCTCCACGAAGAACGTCACCCCGCCGGAGGCGCAGGCCTCGCTGCCGGTCCCCAGGTCGGTCCGGTCCGGCCTTCCGTAGGAGAAATGGGTGTGGGTGTCCACGGCCCCGGGGAGGAGCAACTGCCCCGGGGCGTTGACGGTCTCGTCGGCCGGAGGAAGATTAGGCTCCTTGGCGATCCGGACAATCCGTCCGTCGTCCACCGCCACCCCGGCCTCCACCCACGTTCCGCCCCAGCGGAGGCGGGTGCCGCGGAGGACCAGGTCGACCCCGCTCAAGGGCGCCCCGGGGGGATGCGATCGACGAGCGAGCCGCCCGGATTGGTCCACCCGCTCCGGAAGTAGAACGCCGACTCCACCCGGTGGCGGGAGAAGGGCAAGAGCTCCTCGTTCTCCGCGGGGTAGAACCGGACCTCCCCCTCCCCCTTCCAGACGTCCGAGACCTTCCGGCCCTGGGTCTGGACGCGGACCACCTCGTTCAGCGAGGGGGGGGCGCCCGGGTCCACGCTGGGCAGGTGGCGCACGCCGAAGTAGGTCCCCAGCCGGGGAAGGTCCTCGGGCCGGGCCGGTTCCCGGAGCGTCACGCCGGCGAAGAGGACCCGCTCCCCATGCCGGGAGAGGACCCCGCCCAGGCGGGCCCCCGGTCCCACGAACGGGAGCTTGGGGTGCAACGGGTGCAGGCGGGTCATCCGGATCTGGCCGATCTTCTTCGGCCACCCGTTGAGCCACCCCCGGAGGAGCGACCAGTCGTGGTCCGTCCAGATGTACGGCAGGTAGACCCCGGCCTCTCCCTTGTACTGGCAGGGGACCGTGACGATCGCCTCCCCGTACTGGGTGGCCTCGGGCTGGCGGTAGGCGAGGTCGCTGTCCGAATCGCTCACGGAGATCACCTCGGTGACCCGGACGCTGATCCGGTCCGGCTCGGGACCGGGTTCGAGCGGAGGCGGGAGCAACCGGGCCACCTCTGCGGCGTCGACCCGGAGCACCACCTGGATCACGTCGGAGGCGAAGTGCCAGGGGGGATGGTCGACCAGGGCGGCCCTCCCCTCGGGGGAGAACGGCAGGGTGTAGCCCTGCGGGGGTCGGACGGGGGCGTCCATGGGAGCCGCCAGCCCGGTCCCCTTCTTTAAGCCACGGAGGGGGCGGCGGGCTCCGCCTGCCCGAGGTAGGCCTCCAGCACGGCGGGGTCCTGCCCGGCCTGCTGGATGTTCCCGGAGAAGAGCAGCTGCCCATGATGGAGCACCAGCACCCGGTGCACCAACCGGAAGAGGGATTCCACCACGTGCTCGGTCACCAGGAGGGAGATCCCCCGGGCGTGGATCCGTTGGATCATGCCCACCACCTCGTCCAGTTCGGCCGGGTTGAGCCCGGCCATCACCTCGTCCAGGAGGAGAAGCCGGGGGGCGGTGGCGAGCGCCCGGGCCACCTCCAGGCGTTTCCGCCCGGCCAAGGTGAGCTCGTTGCCCTTGCGGGACCGGCGATCGGACAGGTCCGTGATCGTAAGGATCTCGTCCACGCTCAACGGGTCCGAGTGCCGGTCCCGGCCCCGGACCCCGAAGGTCCTCCCCACCCGGACGTTCTGTTCCACGGTGAGGTCCGGGAAGCCCCGCGCCAGCTGGAAGGTCTGCACGAGACCGGCATGGCAGCGCCGGTAGGGAGGCCAGCGGGAGATGTCCACCCCCCGGTAGAGGATCCGGCCGCTGGTGCGCGGGATCATGCCCGAGAGGAGACCGAAGAGCGTGCTCTTGCCCGCGCCGTTCGGACCGATGAGGCCCAGGATCTCCCCTTCGGGGAGCGTGAAGGAGACGTCGGAAAGGGCCGTCACCCCGGCGTAACGCTTCGTGAGACCCTGGACCGCGAGCAGGTCCATGCGGCCGCCCTAGCGCCCCGCCGGTCATAAAGGCTCGCGTCCCGAAAGGCCGGCACGGGGGGGGACGCGGGCCGGGTGCCGGGGGAAAGGCTATGATGGCGCCGGGCTCCGGTCCCGGGCATGGAGTTCGACCTGCTGCTCCGGGGAGGGAAGGTGGTCACCTCCCAGGCGGTCTTGGAAGCGGACCTCGGCATCCGGGAAGGGGTCATCGCCGGGTGGGGGAAGGACCTCTCCCCGAACGGGGCCCGGGTCCTCGACGTCTCCGGCTGCCTCCTCCTTCCGGGGGGGATCGACCCGCACACGCACATCGCCTACGGTCAGCGGCCCTTCTCGCAGAACATCCTCTCGGAGACGGAGTCCATGGCCGTGGGGGGGATCACCTCGGGGTTCACGTTCGTGGGCCGCAAGGAGCCGTACTCGGGGGTCTTGCCGGGCCTGATCGAGGAGGTGAACCAGCGCTCCCTGCTGGACATCGGCTTCCATCCCATCCTCGGACGGCCGGAGCAGGCGGCGGAGATCCCGCAGCTCTACGCCGAGCACGGCGTGGCCACCTTCAAGTTCTACCCGGCCACCCAGGGGGCGGAGATCTATCCCGGCGTCTACGGCGCCGACGACGGGCTGCTGTACCGGGCGCTCCAGCAGATCCGCCAGCTCGGTCCCCCGGCCAGCGCCCTCATCCACGCCGAGAACTGGGAGATCTTCCCGTACCTCCGGGAGGAGATGAAGAGGGCCGGGCGCGTGGACCAGGCGGCCTACTGCGAGGCGAGGCCGGCCTTCTGCGAGGAGGATGGGATCCTCCGGGCCCTCCACTTCGCCGAACGGTTGCGCTGCCCCACCTACATCGTCCACGTCTCCACCGGCGTCGGCTCCCGGCTCATCGGGGAGGCCCAGGCCCGGGGCGTACCGGTCCTTGGGGAGACCTGCCCGCAGTACCTCATGTTCACCCAGGATGACCGCTTCGAGGTGATCGCCCGGGTGAACCCCCCGCTCCGCAGCCGCGAGGACAACGAGGCGCTCTGGCAGGGGCTCGCCCGGGGGGACCTGCGCTGCCTGGGCTCGGACCACATCCCCAACCGGACGAAGTCGATGGCCACAGAGAACGTGTGGACCACCCAGGTGGGGGGGTACCCCGGCTCCGGCGTCATCCTCCCGGTGCTCATGAGCGAAGGCGTCCTTCGGGGACGGCTCGACCTGCCCACGGTGGCCCGGGTCTCGAGCGAGAACGCCGCCCGATGGTTCGGGCTCTACCCGAGGAAGGGGACGCTTCTTCCTGGGGCCGATGCGGACGTGGTGGTCTACGACCCGGCCCGCTCCGTACGGTATTCCCCCGAGGTCGGCCACCTCTCCTCCGACTTCTCCTGGTTCACCGGCCACACGTTCCAGGGCTGGCCTCGCTACGTCTTCCGCCGGGGAGAGCTCATCGTGGAGGAGAATGAGCTGAGGGCCCGGCCGGGGAGCGGGAAGTACCTGCGGCGGCCCCTCCCTCCGTAAGGGTCCGGGGGGAGACTCCCGCCCGGGTTCACCCCCGTACGGACCCCAGCCATTCCCCGACGTCGTTGAGGACGGAGCCCGCCGGCTCCCGGGGCCGCGCCCGGAAGACGCGCTCCCAGATCTTGAGCGCCTGCCGTTCCCCGGTCCTCGGGCCCACAGAACGGACGAACTTGTCCCGGACCGCCTCCACGGAGAGGGGGTCCTCCGGATCCCCCCAGCGATGGGTGACCTCCGCGACCCAGGGAGGGCCGGACCGGAACCGGAGGGTGACCCGGGCGGGGGTGGTGTCCGGGTACTGCCGGTCCATGGCGGAATCCGACCGGACCTTCACCCGCCGGCTGAGACGCAGTACGGCCGGGTCGTGCCGGGACCCAGGGGCGAAGTCTCCCGGCCTCGGGGCCCCCTCCCGAAGGGTCAGCGCGACGAGGTACGGGGTGCTCTGCGTCAGTTCCGCGAGCGGGCTGAACCGGTCGGGAGGGGAGCCGGTGAAGGCGACCGCGGCGGAGTAGGTGGTGACCTCCACCGCGGTCACCGGAGCGGGGAGGGGCCCGCGCTTTCGGAGGAGCTGGCGGATCGCGTCCACCGGGCCGTGGGCGTGCCTTCCCCCGGGGTACGGCTTCAGGTAGACCTGGTCGGTCTCCCAGCCGGAGCGCCCCGGCGGGAAGAGCCGACCCAACCTCGTCTGCCCGGAAAGCACCTCCAGGAAACCGGTGGGCCCCTCGAACACCCCGTCCCCCCCGACCCACCCGGCCTTGGCCCAGAGGGCGGAGCGTAGCCCGACCTCGGCCCCGATCCCGGCGATGAGCGCCTTGGCCGGACCCCGGACCCCCTGGCGGAGCGATAGGGGGGCGGAGAACGCCGCGGCGGCCAGGGCGCCCTTCAGGCCCTTCTCGTCCAGGGAGAGGAGCCGCCCGGCGGAGAACGCCGCTCCCAGAGGGCAGAAGACGCCATCCGGATAGAACCCGGCCCTCGCCGCGTACGGGAAGAGGGTCCTCCCGAAACGGAGGGTCACCTCGTACCCCCCCAGGATGGAAAGGAGGAGGTCCTGGAACGACCGGCCCTCTTCCCCCGCCAAGGCCAGCGCGGCTGGGATCGCCCCCTCGCAGGGATGAAGGCCGGCCCGGCGGTGGCCGTCCTGGGACTCCAAGAGGTCCAGATGGACGGCGTTGGAGAAGACCGCCGTCAACGGCGCCACGGGTCGGCGCCGACCGAAGACGTACGCCCCGCGGGGGCCTGGCTCCTCGAGGGTCCCGCCCTCCCGGCAGGCTTCCGGGAGCGTCGAGCCGGAGACCATGTTCCCCAGGGCATCCAAGAGGCAGAGGGTGATCTTGCGAAGGACCCGGGGGGGAACCTCTTCCGCCCGGAGCCGGGCGAAGCGGTGGACCAGGCGCCGAACGTCCCCGAGGTTTGCCGGACCCCCCCGGGTCCCTGTCATGGAGAGGGCGCCCGGGGATCCCCCCGGTCGCTCCAGGAGGGAGGGGTCGGGCCACCGGACACGTCACGGAGAAGGAGGGCGTGGATTTTACCCCTGCCCCCGGGGCGGCGCGGAACGTGGCCCGCAAGGGGCCGGGCGCGCGGAGAGCCCCCCCGGGGGACAGGGCTCCTCGGGTCGGCTGGTGGAGGGGGTCGCGAGGGCCGACCCGGGGACATCGTACCGTTGCCGGGTCCCTTCCCTGAGGCAGGCCTTAAGGAGGGGACGGGCTGCGGGGGGCGGTCATGGGATCCTCCCGCCGCCGGCGCGCCTCGGCACCTCAGAACCCAACCGAGGCGCCCCTCTCCGGCGGGCGGACGCTCCCCGAGCGCTTCCGCCTGGAGGGGAGAAGGGCCCTCATCACCGGGGGCGCCGGGGGGATCGGACGGGCCATCGCCTGGCGTCTGGTCCTCGCCGGCGCGGCCGTGACCCTGGTGGACCGGGACCCGCGCGCCCTGAGGCGGGTCACCGAGGAGATCGAGCAGAAGGGGTACCGGTCCCTGGGCCTCAGGGCCGATGTCCTCCGTCCCACCGAGATCCGTCAGACCGTCCGCCGGTCGGTCCGGGCCTTCGGAGGCCTGGACCTCCTGGTGGCCGCGGCGGGGATCACGGACCGGGGGACGGCGGAGGAGGTGGACCTCCCCCGATGGGAAAGGGTGCTGCAGACCAATCTGACGGGGACCTATACCCTCTGCCGGGAGGCGTTCCCCTTCCTCCGCCAGGGGAAGGACCCCGCGGTGGTGGCCATCTCTTCGGTCTACAGCCTCATCGGGGGCGTGGGGCGCTCGGCCTATTCGGCCTCCAAGGGAGGCGTGGACGCCCTGGTACGCTCGCTGGCGGCGGAGGGAGCCCCGGCCGGGATCCGGGTGAACGCGGTGAACCCCGGCTACATCCGGACGCCCATGACCGCGCCTTATGAGAAGGACCCCGCGAGCCTGGACTTCTTCCGTCAGGTGACGCCGCTCCGGCGCCTCGGGGAGCCGGAGGATGTGGCCGACGCGGTGCTCTTTCTGCTCTCACCGGCCGCCTCGTTCGTCACCGGGGTCTGCCTGCCCATCGACGGGGGGAGAAGCCTTGGACGCTGACCGGAGGCAGGGAAGGTCTTGACCCGGTCTAAGGGAGGGTCCCGCTCCCTCGAAATCCTCCATGAGTTGGTGGACTGGGGCCTCACCGCCCGTTGGTCCGACTTCCCCCGGGAGGTCCAGGCCCTGGCCCGGGACCTCACCCTGGATTGCGTCGGCTGCGCCTTGGGAGGGGTCGTTACCACCAAGGGACAGGCCGCGCTGGCCGCCGCCCGGGACCACCCTCGCTCCCCCGGGATCTCCGTACCGGGCCTCCGGCGGGGGGCCGAACCCTGGTCCGCGGTCCTGGCCTGGGGGGAACTGGTCAACGCCCTGGAGTTCGACGCGGACCTCACCCCCTGCCACGTCTCCCCGTTCGTCTTCCCGGCCTCCTGGGTGTCCGGCGAGCAGGCCGACCGTCCCGGGCAGAGCGTGCTGGAGAGCGTGGTGATCGGGCACGAGGTCACGGCCCGCCTCGCCGGAAGGATGCCGGGGCTCCGGAGCCTTTCGGGGACCGCCCGGCATCCGCGCTACCGCTTCCGGCAGCGCTGGAGCGCGTACAACACGGGGATCGTGGGGTCCGTGGTCTCCCAGGTCCGGCTCCAGGGCGGGGGACCGCGGGAGGCCCACCGGTCCCTGGGGATCGCCGCGGGGCTCTGCCCGGTCCCGTTGAGCTCGCGCTTCTTCCTGACCCCGCGGCCCACGGACGGGAAGTACGGCCTGCCGGGGGGAGTCTCCCTGGCGGCCCGGGTGAGCGTCGACCTGGCCTTCGCCGGCTACGGGGGGGACGAGGCTGCGCTCCTCGGCCCCAACGGCCTCCTCACCATCCTGGGGAACGGCCCGGCGGACCTCACCGGCCTCACGAAGGACCTGGGGGAGACCTGGCGGATCCGGGACAGCGTCTTCAAGCGGTTCCCGACCGGCGGCGTGGGGCACGTCGGCCTGGACCTTTTCGAGCGCTTCCTCCGGGAGACGGGCACCTCCCCCGAGGAGATCGAGGAAGTGCGGGTGACCTCCGACCCCATCGTGGAGGTGCCCGTGCTCGCCAACCGGACCGTGACCACCGGCCCGGACGCCCAGTTCTCCCTGGCCTGGGGGTTCGCCGTCCTCCCGTACTATCCGCCGGGCCCGGCCTGGCAGTCGACGGCGGCGAGGGAGGACGCCCGGGTCCGACGGCTCTTCTCGAAGGTCAAGGTCCGAGGGGACCCGGAGGTGGTGCGGGACCTCTACCGGCAGCTGGTGACAGAACACCTGCCCTATGTCCGCCGGCGGCCGACCTCGGTGGAGGTGAGGACGCGGCACGGGACCTGGCGGCGGTCCGAGGACCTGGCCGAAGGGTACCCGGAACGGCCCTTGTCCCCCAAGGACCTCCGGGAGAAGTTCCTCACGAACGCCGGTGTCCTCCTCCCCCCGGCGGAGGCACGGAACCTGTACTCCCGGTTGGTGGACCTGGGCTCCTCCCGGGGGTTGGGCGCGGTGGGAAAGCTCTTACGGGTCCCGCCCCGCCTAGGAGCGCGACTATGACCGTGGACCTGGTCGTCCAGGGAGGACGGGTGGTGACGGACGGGGCCACCTTCGAGGCCGACGTGGTCCTCGACGACGGCAAAGTGGTCTCGCTGGTCCGGGACGCCTCCCGGATCGCCGCGGACCGGCGCCTCGACGCGCGGGGACGCTACGTGCTGCCCGGGCTGATCGACCCCCATACCCACTGGGGGGTGTTCAACCTCCCGGACCTCGACGCCTTTGCCCAGCAGTGTCGGTCGGAGTCCGCCTCCACCCTGGCCGGCGGGGTCACCACCGTCATGCATTGTGCCATGGATCGCGGTCCCTACCTCGCCCACCTGCCGAAGAAGCAGGCGATCGTCGAGCGAGAGGCCGGGGTGGACATGGTGTTCTACCCGGCCCTGACCAGCGCCGAGCACGTCCAGGAGGTGGACCGGCTGGTGAAAGGCGGGGTCACCTCGTTCAAGCTCTTCCTCAACGGGGATGCCTTCTACGGCCTTCCCGAGGGGTTGCTCTACCCGGCCCTCCGGACGATATTTCGCGCCGGGGGGATGCCGATGGTCCACTGTGAGTGGACCCCCCCAGCCCTGGACCTGTTGGTGAAGGAACTGGCCGACCAGGGCCGGACGGACCTGAAGGCCTGGGCGGATGCCCGGCCCAACGTGCTCGAGGTCACGGCCATGGAGCGCGTCTTCCGGCTGGTGGAGCAGCTTTCCGGACCGGTCTACGTGGTGCATGTCTCCACCCGGGAGGGGCCCTCGGTGGGGAAGGCGGCCCGGGCCCGGGGGGTCGAGGCCTACCTGGAGACGTGTCCGCAGTACCTGGCCCTGGACTACACCCTCCCGTCCATCCAGCGGCTGGGGAAGGTGAAGCCCCCCATCCGGGCGCCCGAGGACCGGGAGGCGCTGTGGGAGGGCATCCTGGGGGGAGCCATCGACACCATCGGGACCGACCATTGCACGCTCATGCTCCGGGCCCAGAAGGAGGGGAAGGGGGACATCTGGACCCAGCAGAACGGCTTCACGGGCACCGAGACGATGCTCCCCATCCTCCTCAGCGAAGGGGTCCGGCGGCGAGGGCTCTCCTGGGAGCGGCTGGTGGAGATCACCTCCTCCAACGCCGCTCGGATCCACCGGATCCCGGGGAAGGGCTCCTTGCGGCCCGGCTCGGACGCGGACCTGGTCCTCGTGGACCCGAAGAAGGAGGTCACCCTGAGCGCGGACCGGCTGCACAGCGCCTGCGACTTCACGCTCTTCGAGGGCTGGAGGGTGACCGGGATGCCGGTGAGCACCGTCCGGGCCGGCACCGTGGTCCTGGAGGACGGGGAGTTGCGGCCCGGTCCTCGGGGGAAGGTCCTCCGTACCTCGGTCCGCCGCCCTCCGGGCTCAAGCTAGCGCGCGGGCCTGGGCGGATCCGACCCCCAACGAGGGTCCCTGCGCGCGGGGGAACGGGCCGGTTCGTCATCCTTCCGCGGGAAGTGAGCGGTCTCCGGGCCAGGATGAGTCGACGGTCGGCCCAGGCCATCAATCTGGGTGGAAAACACCTCGCCGGAGGAGAGTCCACGCTCTCGGAGGGAGGGAAGCGCCGAGGAATGTTCGCGTCTCGTTTTCCGCCGGGATTTCCGGGGACCTCCCCTCGAGCCTCTGGAAAGGCCATATACCCCCGGGAACTGCGCCACGTTGAAACATGGTCCGTGGCCCGGGGAAGCGAGGTTCGCCGCCCCGGAGCTTCGGGGCATCTTGAGGGGAGAAATCAATGGGAACGACCAGTGGAACGACGACCAGTCCGCCGACCATGCCAAGTGGGAACCCTCCGAAGAAGGGGACCTCGCGCAGCACGGTGGCCATCGTGATCGCGGTGGTCATCATCCTGGCCGCGGTGGGGGGAGGGGTCTATTACTACGAATCGCAGAAGAGCAGTTCCTCGAGCTCGAACACCTTCACCGTCGCCGTGGTGGGGCCGTTGACCGGGGCGCTCGGCCCCGCGGGGACCCCCTGGGCCGACGGCGTGACCGTCTGGGCGAACGCCATGAACGCCCAGGGCGGCGTGCTCTACCAGGGCAAGATGATGAAGGTCAGCGTGACCATGATGGACGACCAGAGCAACCCGGCCCAGGCGGTCCAGTTGGTCCAGAAGGCGGTCAGCGGGGACCACGTGGACATGCTCGTGAGCGGTTTCCTGACGCCGGACACGGACGCCATCGCCTCCACGATCCAGCAGTTGCAGGTCCCCCTGGTGGCCAATGCCGCCGAGGACCCGGAGTTCCAGGTGGGCAACCCCTACCTCTTCTCCATCTACCCGACGACCGCGCAACAGATGCAGGTGTTCTCCACGTTCTTCGCGGGCCTTTCCCCGCAGCCGTTGAACATCTCCACGCTCTACGCGAACGAGGAGGCGATGATCACGCTCTTGGGCACCACGATCCAGCTCATGGGGCCGAGCTACCACATCCTCTACAACCAGACGTATGATGCGAGCTCGCTCACGGCCGCCTCGGCGGACAGCTACCTGCTCTCGGCCAACAAGCCGAACCTGCAGATGATGATGATCTCGGACGAGGTCCCGCAGAACGTGATCACCTGGGTCCAGGAGATGAAGTCTCTGAACATCCGGCCGCCGATCATCTTCTCCGAGGACATGTGGGACTCGCCGTTCTTCATCAGCCAGCTCGGGGCCGCCGCCAACGGCATGATCGGCCAGGACAACTGGGCGGCGAACATGAGCAAGGCCGAGGCCAGCGGGCAGTTCGCGGACGCCACGTACTGGTACCAGCAGATGAACGCCACCTACGGCCACACCATCGCCATCAACCAGCTCCCGTACCAGGCGATTATGGCCGCGGAAGTGGAGTTCGCCGCCATCCAGAAGGCGGGCGCGACGAGCGGACCGGCCGTGGCCCAGGCGCTCTCCCAGCTGAACATGCCCACGGTGGACGGAAGGTTCCAGGCCAACTCCCTGGGACTGGACATCGCCCGGGCGCCCTTCGTGGTCCAGGTCCAGAACGGAGAACCGGTGATCATCGCCCCGGCCCAGTACGCCACGGCGAGCTTCGTCTACCCGCTCTCCTCCACCTGGCCGTAGCGTAAGGAGCCCCGCGAACACCCCACGAGGTCCAAGAACGGAGGCTTGGAGCTCGTGGGGTTCAACCCTTTCCTCGTTGCCCTTCTCGGTGGCCTCGGCGTCGGCAGTCTCTACGTCGTCTTCGCCCTGGGGATGACCCTCCTCATCGGGGTCATGCGGGTGATCAACTTCACCCACGGTTACCTGATGCTCCTGGGGGCCTACCTGGCCTTCTTCCTCTGGGAGGACTACGGACTGAACCCGCTCCTCTCCCTGGTGATCGTGCTCCCGGCCCTCTTCGCCGTGGGGGTGCTCTTCCACTTCCTCATGGTGCAACCCGTGCTCAAACGCCCCTACTTCGAGGATACCACGCTGCTGCTCACCTTCGCCGGGTTCCTCATCATGGACAACCTCTACGTGAGCTTCTGGACCGACAACCAACGCCAGATCCCCACCAGCTACTTCACCACCGCCGTGGTCATCCCGTCGCCCTGGGGGGACGCGGTGCTCTCCCAGGTGGTCCTCCTGGGCGCGGGGTTGGCCGCCGCCGCCACGATCCTGCTCTGGGCCTACCTCCGCTACACCTGGAGCGGCCGGGCCATGCGGGCGGCCAGCCAGGACCTGGAGGCCGCCCAACTGCTGGGCATCCCGGCCCGCTGGCTCTATGCCACCAGCTTCGGCCTCAGCGCCGCCCTCGCGGGCGTCGCCGGGGTGGTGGTCTCCATGGAGTTCCTCTTCTTCCCGGAGTTCGGGTTCGACTACCTGCTGAAGGCCTTCGGGGTGATCATGATGGGAGGGATGGGGAACATCGGGGGGACCATCGCCGGTGGCCTCGTCCTGGGGGTGGCCGAGTCCTTGACCGCCTACGTCTACAACGGGGCCTACGGGGTCTGGTCCGCCGGGGCGGCCTATGTGGCCATCCTGGGAGCCCTCGCGATCCGCACCGTGCTCAAGAGGGACCAGTGACCGCCACGGGAGGCGCCCTTCCCTCCCCGCCCCCGCCGGCCTCCCGGGCGCGGCGGCTGTATGTCCGGCTCCGGACGTGGAACTCCCGTCGGAGCGTCCTGTTGGGGACCTTCGCGATCCTGGCCGTCCTCCCGGTCCTCTTCCCCAGCGCCTACACCATCTCCACCCTGCTCTTCTTCATCCCGTGGTACATCGCCATGACCCAGAGCTGGAACATCTCCGGGGGGTTCAGCGGCCAACTGAGCTTCGGACACTGGGGCCTGCTCGGCGTGGGGGCCTACACCACCGCGATCCTGGCCGTGACCTTCGGCTACAACGTGGTGGTCGCCATGATCGTGGCCGCCCTCGTCACCCTGGTCCTGGGCCTGGTGATCGGCTACATCGGGGTGGGGCTCCGGGGGGCGTACTTCGCCATCGCGACACTGGCCGCCGCCGCGCTCATGCAGCTGATCATGCTCAACTGGCAGTCCTTGACCGGGGGGACCTTCGGCTTCCCCCTCTTCTTCCTCATCATCCCGCCGGTGGAGCTCTACTACGGGGCATTGGTGCTCGCCGCCGTCGCCACCCTGATCGTCTACCTGATCTCCCGGAACTCGCTGGGGCTCGCCTTCGAGGCGATCCGGGAGAACGAGGACGTGGCCCAGGCCACCGGGGTCTATCCCCGGGGGTTCAAGGCCCTGGCCTTTGGCCTGAGCGGGGCCATCATGGGCCCCGTGGGAGGCCTCTTCGCCCTCTCCTCCCACTACATCGATCCCTCCTCGGCCTTCAACCTCCTCTACAACCTCCAGATCATCCTCCTGGTGGTGGTCGGAGGGCGGGGGAAGGTCTTCGGCCCCGTGGTGATGGCCATCCTCTTCGCCTGGGTCTTCGAGGTGGCCTTGACGAACTTCAGCCTCTACAACGACCTCATCACGGGGGTCATCATGTTCGTGGCCGTGATGCTGATCCCCCGGGGGGTCTTCGGCTTCCGGGGGATCCCCGCCTTCCTCAGCTTCTGAGGGGAGCCCTCAGACCCCCAGGAAGGCCTTCCGGACCTCGGGATGGTCGAGGAGCTCGGCCCCGGGACCCTGGTCCACGATCCGCCCCTGCGCCAGCACGTACCCCCGGTCCGCCAGCCGGAGGATGGCCCGCACGTTCTGCTCCACGGTGAAGACCGTCACGCCCTGGCGCGGGAGCTCTTGGAGGCGCTGGAAGACGGCGGCCACCACCTGGGGGGCGAGTCCCAGGGAGGGTTCGTCCACCATGAGGAGCCGGGGGCGGGACATGAGGGCCCGGCCAATGGCGAGCATCTGCGCCTCTCCTCCGGAGAGGGCCCGGGCGGCCAGGTGGGACTTCTCGGCCAGGACCGGGAACATCCCGGTGACCTGGGCCAGGGTCTCCTTCAGACAGGCCCGGGCGTGCGGGAGGTAGGCCCCCAGAAGCAGATTCTCCCGTACGGTCATCCGGGGGAAGACGTGCCGCCCTTCGGGGACCAGGGAGACCCCGCGCCGAACGACGGACTCCGGCGACCGGCCCGTCAACCGATCGCCGCCATCGAGCAGGCTCGTGCCGGCGGTGGTAGGGAGGAGGCCGGCGATCGTCCGCAGGAGGGTGGTCTTCCCGGCGCCATTGGGGCCCACCAGGGCGGTGAAGCTACGGGCGGGGACCTCCAGGTCGACCCCGTGCAGGACCTCGAGGCCACGGTAGCCCGCCTGAAGCCCCTGGACGCTCAGAGAGGCCGGGCCCTTGCCTTCCGCGGTCTCCCCAGAAGGTAGGGCAGCCAGGCCGGCCATGAGCTTGAGCGCCAGAGGACCCGCGGGTAGATGAACGCTCCGAGCCGGAGGGGCCCAGAAGGGGCATCCGTTCCCCCGGCGAGCTCCGGCCCGGATCGTCCGGGGGTCGCCCAGCGCCCGGTCCCGGGACACGGTCCGGGGCCGCCTCCTTCGGTCCAGGGGACCCCGGCCCAGGGGCAACCCTTTATTCCGTTCCCGGGTCCGTCGTCCCGTGCCGGCCCGACGCCGAAGCGTGGTGCTCTCCCTGGGGGGGTCGGTCTTCCTGACCGGGGAAAGGGACGCTGAGTTCCTCCGGCAGCTGGTGGAGCTCCTCCGCGAGGTGGCCGAGCAGCACCCCCTCGCCGTGGTCGTCGGCGGAGGCAAGACCGCCCGGGAGTACATCCGCCTGGGCCGGGAGCTCGGCCTCACCGAGATCGAGCTCGATGAGCTGGGCATCGATGTGACCCGGCTGAACGCGAGGCTCCTCGCGAGCCTGCTGACCCCGGCCTGCCCGGCCCGGCCCCTCACCACGGTGAGGGAGGCCGTGGAGGAGGCCTCCCGCTGGTCCCTCGTGATCCTGGGAGGGACCGAGCCGGGGCATACCACCGATGCGGTGGCCGCGCTCTTGGCCGAGCGCATGCGCGCGGAACGGCTGGTGAACGCCACCCGGAGCGGAGGCATCTACGACCGGGACCCGGCCACGGACCCGTCCGCCACGCTTCTCAAGACGCTGACCTTCCCCCAGTTCCGGGCCATGGTGGAGGCCGGGACGGACGGGCGGGCGGGCCAGGAGTTCATCTTCGACCGGATGGGCGTGGAGCGCCTGGCCCGCGCCCGGATCCCCCTCGTGGTGGTCCAGGGGCGCGATCTGGAGCAGTTGCGTAACGCCCTGCTGGGGAAGGTGTTCCGGGGGAGCATCGTGGCTCCCGCGGGCTGACGGGGGGGAGCGGGGGCCCGTCCGGGACCCCGGCGCCAAGGCTTCGGAAGGGCCGGCTCGCGGTGCTTACCGCGTCCAAGCCAGGTTATATAGCGTCGCGCTCCCGGGGAGCCCCATGCGCCTCTCCTTCCTGGGTCCTCCAGGGGCGGGCAAAGGCACCCAGGCCCAGCGGGTCAGCGCACGCTGGCGGATCCCACACCTTTCCACCGGGGAGATGCTCCGGGCCGCCATCCGGGCCCAGACGCCCCTGGGCCAGGAGGTCCAGGGGTTCATGCGCGCCGGGAACCTGGTCCCCGACGCCCTGGTGATCCGGATGCTCCGGGAGCGGCTCGAGCAGCCGGATATCCGTCCCGGCTTCCTCCTCGACGGGTTCCCCCGGACCGTGGTCCAGGCGGAGGCGCTGGAGACCTTCGCGCCGCTGGACCGGGTCCTCTACTTCGATATCCCGGAGGCGGAGCTTCTGGACCGGCTGGCGGGGCGCTTGAGCTGCCCGGTGTGCGGGCGGGTCTACAACCTCCGGTCGAACCCGCCACGGTCCCCGGGGGTCTGCGACGACGACGGCACCCCGCTCCTCCAGCGACCGGACGACCGCCCGGAGGCCGTCCGGGTCCGGCTGAGCGTCTACCACCAGGAGACCGCCCCGGTGCTGGCGTACTATCGGGCCCGGGACCTCGTCGAGAGCGTCCCCGCGACCGGGTCCGTGGAGGAGGTCTACCAGCGCATCCTCCGGGCCCTGGGGGGGGCTCCCCCCGGCCGGTCCGAAGAGGCTTTGTAGGGTCCTCCGTTCCGCGCCCTGACCCGGCTTAGCTCAGGGGTAGAGCGGGGGACTGTAGTCCGGTCCGTCGGCGTGGGTCCGACGGTCCCCGCAGATATCCTCAGGTCGCCTGTTCAAATCAGGCAGCCGGGACCTACTTTTGGAAGAGGAGCCCGGGTCCCACGTCCTTTACCTCCCGGCAACCGGTGAGGGCCAGGGCGTTGCCGAACTCCTCCCGGAGGAGCTCGGCCCACCGCCGCACCCCCTCGGCACCCCCGGCCGCGAGGGCCCAGAGGGGAGGCCGTCCCAGTCCCACTCCCCGGGCACCGAGAGCGAGGGCGAGCAACACGTCCGAACCCCGGCGGACCCCCCCATCCAGGTAGACCTCGCCCTCGTCCCCCAACGCTCGCGCCACTCCCGGAAGGGCCTCCAGGGTCGCCGGGGTCCCATCGAGCTGGCGGCCCCCGTGGTTGGAGACGATGACCCCCGAGGCCCCCTCGTCCAGGGCGCGGCGGGCGTCGGCGGGGGAGAGGATCCCCTTGACCAGCAGGGGAAGGCCACAGCGCTCCTTGAGCCACCCCAGGATCTCCCAGGTCAAGGAGGGATCGATGCGGTGCTCGGCGTGCTCCCGTTGGGTGAGGGGGCCCAAGCGACTGGGCGGGACCTCCGGGTCCAGGTTCCCCAGGGGCATGGAAGGGTCCAGATGGAAATCGGCCTCCTCCTGGCGGTCCCGGGTACCCAGCACCGGGACGTCCACGGTGAGGACCAGGGCGCGGTAGTGCGCGCGCTCCGCCCGTCGCACCAGGCTCTCCGTCACATGCCGGTCCCGGTGGACGTAGAGCTGGAACCAGCGTTCCCCTCCCGGGGCCGCGTCGGAGACGTCCTCCAGGGAGAAGTTGGAGAGCGTGCTCACCACATGGAGCACCCCGTTCGCCGCCGCGCCCCGGGCCATGGCGCGCTCTCCTTCCGGGTGGACCAGGGTCTGGTAGGCCGTGGGGGCGATGAAGAAGGGTTGAGGGGTCTTCCGGCCCAGGAGCTCCGTGTCGGTGCGCACCTCCTGGACATTGACGAGGACCCGGGGGAGGAGATGGTAGTGGCCGAAGGCGTCCCGGTTGGCCCGGAGCGTCCGCTCCTCCTCCGATCCCCCTTGGACGTACTCCCGGACCCCCGCCGGCAGGGTCCGCTCCCCCACCCGTTGCAACTCCGAGAGGGTCTTGAACGGGACCTGGGAGACCATGGGAACCGCGCTTCACCGGAGGTGGCCCCGGCCCCCCGGGACCGTTCCCATCCCCAATGACCTTTCCTCACCGGGGCTCGAGAGAGGGCTCCGGGCGCCTCCGGGGGGAAGGACTTGACCATGGACCGGAGCGCCCCGTTCGGGGTGGTCCCTCCCTTGGCCGGCGCTCGCTTGGACAGCGCCCGCGCCTACCGACGACCTCGGGACCGGTACGTATATGTGGGCGGACGTGTGGGAGTAATCCTTCGGACCGCGGTCAACGGGGGCCTCGGAGAGGGATGTGAAGACGGGGTTGCTCCAGTATCTCCGGGGCTGGCCCGCCCAACGTTGGCTCTTCCTCCTGGTGGGCGCCTATTTCGTCGTTGCGCTCGGAGGCACCTGGATCAACTTTGTGGATCTCCACCTGGCGAACCTGGGCATCTACGATCTGAGCATCAGCCAGCAGGCCCTCGCCTCCACCGCCCATGGGGGGATCCCCTTCCCCTTCTATGAGGCCACGAACTGTGGCCGCAACGCAAGGTGCTCCTTCCTCCTGGTCCACCCGGCCCTCGCGGCCTACCTCGTCGCGGTCCCCTACGGGCTTTTCGCCTCGCCGTACACGCTCTTCGCTCTCCAAGACCTGGCCTTGGGGCTCGCGGCATTGCCGCTCTTTGCCCTCGCCCGGAAGGCCACCGCCTCTGGCGGACTGGCCCTTCTCACCGCGGGGGCCTACCTGATCTGGGTACCGGCCTTCAGCGGGGTCTTCAGCTTCCACTGGGAGAGCTTCGTCCCCCTGGAGCTGTTCCTCACCTTCTGGCTCTGGACGAACCAGCGCTACTGGACCGCCCTTCCCCTGATCCTGATCTCGTTTGTGACCATCGAGGTGGTCCCCGTCCTCCTGTTCTTCCTGGCCCTCTATTTCCTTTCGCCTTGGTTGCGTCCCGGGCTCCGGCTCCTCTCCCTTTCCTTCCGAAGCTGGCTCCGGGAGGACCGAGGTCGCCAGTTCCGGAGGGAGCTCCGGGCGTTGGCCTGGCGGGTCCTCCGTTCCCGTGCCGTTCTCGCCTCCCTGGCCCTTCTCGTAGGGTCGGCCGCAGCGTACGTCCTCCTGCACGAATTCGTTACCCGGGGAGGATGGGTCCTGGGTCTTCCTCCGCTGCCCGCCGAGTTCGCGATCCCTTTGACCCAGCCGGTGCACGCCGCTTCCTTCACCGCCGCCAACCTGCTCACGGCCTGGCCGTCCAAGCTCCTCTTCTGGCTCACCATGCTCCTGACCCTGGGGCTCATCCCTCTCCTCGCACCTCGCACGTGGATCCTCTCCGCCCCCTGGGTCCTGTTCAGTCTCTTCGCCACCGGGGGTTACTACGTCATTGGGAACCAGTACGGTTTCATCAGCGCCGCGGTGCTCTTCATCGGGTTCGCCTACGGGCTCGGCCGTCTGGCGCGATGGGCCGGGGATCCCTCCGTACGCCGGCAACCGGACCCCGGGGAACCGGAAGGGGGGCGCTCCCACCTTCCCCATCGCCACCGGCCTCCCAGGGCGGGGCCCCGCCCGGTAGGTTGGGCCCTCCTCGCCGCTCTGCTCACCGGCGTCTTGGTGGTGAACCTTCTTCTGAACCCCTTGAACCCGCTGGCCCAAGGCCTGAAGACGAGTCCTCCGTTCCTTCCGAAAGGGTCTTTGGCGCTGGACTCCGGCTATCACCCCGGCGGCTACCAGGACCTGGAACGCCTGGTCGCACTGATGGGTCCCAACGCCGTCGTGGCGAGTTCCCTGGACCTGTTCACCTTCGTGGCCAACGATCCGTATGCCTACCCGTTGGTGGCTGGGATGAACTTCTCCAATCTCCCTTTCGATACCCCGGTGGATACACAGTACGTGCTCCTTACGCCGGAGGGTCCCACGGTCCTTCCGTCCTTCCTCACCAAAGCGCTCTACGATCCGGCGTCCTTTGGGGTCCGGGCCTGGGTCCCCGGGACCTCCCTGGGGGGCATCCTGCTTTTTGAGAGGGGATATCCGGGGCCCGTCGAGACCATCGGGACCGCCCCCCTGTACTCGGGAGGGGCGTATGCGGCGGGCTCCGGCGTGGAGCCCGGAAGCGCCGGGACGGTGGCCCAGAACCGCTCCTCTCCCACAGGGGAGGTCATCCGGAGCCGCCCGCTCCCTTCAGATCCCGCCCTCAGCACGACGGGACGGGTCTGGGCGGGCCCGGCCACGATGCTCACCGCCGGGGCCTACCAGGTCCAAGTCGCCTTGGAAGGGAGCCTCTCCTCCTCGGCCGTACCCGAGCCCGCCCGGACCCATGTGGCCGTGCTTAGGCTCCACGGTTTCGAGGACCTCATCCTCCAGGCCCCGGTCGAACTGGGGGCCTTCTCGTCCGGCCCCCTGACCCTGTTGACGTTCGACATGGTCCTTCCGTTCCCGGTGCTCCAGTTCGAGGTGATCGGAACCCTTTCTGTCCCCTGGCTGAGCCTGCAACTTGACTACCTGACCATCACCCCGTCGTGACCCGACGGCTGCTGGAGGGCGATCCGAAGGTTTCGGGACCCGAGGGGTCGGTGCCGAGCCGCGCCGGCCAACCCTTGCCCAGAGAGGGAGGAACGGGAAGCGAGAGGGACCCCGCTCCCGGTCGTGAAGTGGATAGGGTGGTGCTCCACGCCCCCTCCAATGGTGAAGAAGTCCCCTTGCGCGGGTGTGGGCACGTAGCCCGGGGCGCTCACGGTGAAGTTGTATGTGCCATTGGTCAGGTACAAGGAGAGGGCCGGTGCCCGGGTGTAATGCACCTTGCCCGCCACCTCCACCGACCACCGGGTCTTCAGCGGGAGCCCAAACTCGGAGAACTTCACTAGGTCGGTAGTATAGGGCCTCAGCGCGACCCAGGTGCCATCTCTGAACGTCCAAGTGTCCCCCAAGATGGGCACGTGGGGACGGTTCGAGCTCAGCCCCCCGAAGAGGACCACCGTCCCCGAGGTCGGGTCATAGGCGGTCCCGGCCAGGAACCGGGCCGGTGGCGAACGGGGAGGGGAAAGCTGGCTCCAGGTCCCGTTCCCGTAGGCCCAGGTGTCGTTCCGGGTGGATCCTCCCCCCAGCCCCCCGAAGAGCAAGAGCCCCCCCACGGAGGGATCGGTGCTGAGGTCGGCAAACCACCGCGGAGGCGGGCGTCGGTGGGGATGGAGTTCCTTCCAGGCGCCCCCGGAAAAGACCCAGGTGTCCGCAAGCGTCTGGTTCCGGTGGTCCACCGGTGAGATACCGACCCCCCCGAAGAGCACTGCGGTACCGTTCAGGGGATCGTACGCAAGGCTCGCGGCAAACCGCGCAGGGGGAGAGCCGGAGAGCGTGTCCGTGAGGTTGGTCCACTGCCCGTTCTCATACTTCCAGGTGTCGTTGAGGAAGGTCTTCCCCTCCAGACCCCCGAAGAGGAGGAAATACCCGGCGCGGGCATCGTAGGTCAGGGCCGCCCCGTACCGGGGGGAAGGAGCGGTCCGGGTAGGGATCTCCGTCCACGCTCCACCGGAAAAGGTCCAAGTATCGTTCCTATCGGTGGACCCGGTCTCGCCTCCGAAGAGCAGGGCCTGCCCCGTGACGTTGTCGTAGGCCATGCTCGCCCGGGCTCGGGGGGCGGGGGAGGCGGTCGGGTAAAGTTCCGTCCAGTTGCCGTTGGTAAGGGTCCACGTTCTGTTGGATCCACCGGCCCCGCCGAAAAGGAGCACGCCGTCCGCGCTCGTGTCATAGGTCATGGCCATGCCCCACTGGGCCGAGGGAGACCCAGGCGGAAAGACCGCCAAGGGTGTAGGGGCCCGGAAAGAAGGCTCAGGGCTTGGGGAAGCGCTCCCACCGCCCAAGAACGAGGCCCCTCCCGACCCCGTCCAAAGGAATCCCGCCAGGAGAAGAAGTAGCAAGCACGCAGGGACCCCCCACGGGACCCTGGGATGGCCGGAGGAGCACGACGCTACGAACCTCCCGTGGTGGTGCGGGTGTCCCATGGACCGGAGACGGGCAGCCGGCCCGGTACCCTCCAAGGCCTCCTAGCACCAACCGGTATTTCTTGCGTGCGGTCAACCTGTGGTCCGGGTTTCCCGAAGCTATCGAACCCTCGGGGTCAGCCTCCTGCCGGCGAGCGACGGAAGCCGCAAGAGCCTCGGGGGGTCTAGCGAGGGGAATCGGCAAGCCCCCGGCCGGCTCTGGAAGCGGTGTCCAGCTTCGGGATGCCCGACCCTCGGGTCCGTACCGGTCCCTCCAGAGAAGGGGGGCCGAAGCAGCCCGCGACAGAGCCGCCGAAGCAGTTTTCGCCACTGCCGTACCCAAAGGGTCCGGGTGCCCGGGTACGCGAGGGGAGAGCGCTTTCGCGGGCCGGTACCGGGATCCCGGGAGCGGGCTCAGGACCCTCCGCCCTCCTGCACGACCCGGTACTCCAAGAGTTTCCCGTTGCGGCGGACGAGCGAGTTGTTGACGGCCTTCTCCTGGAGGAGCTTTTGCGAGGTGATGACGCCATCCACATAGGTCAGGGTGAGCACGTTCTTCTCCGTGAAGGCGTGATTGTACGTCAGTCCGGTGATCTCGTTCAACGAATTCAGCTCCCCGGCAAAGAGGCCACTCCCGTTGACGGAGGCGGTGACGATCTCCCCGGAACTTTGCTCGCTGGTCACTCCCCCCACCGTGGTGAGGACGGTGTGCTGGATGGCCACGTCCCGGATCTGGGTCACGGTGAAGCCGATGACCACCAGGAACACCGGTGAGAAGATGACGTACTCCAGGTCGGTGCCATTGACCTGGTAATAGGACCGGGTGGTCTCCACCATGCTGACCAAGGACGCGGGAGTCCCCTGGGAGGGGGGGATCTCGGTGGTCGAGCTGGAGGTCCGGTTGATGTACTCCCTCAGGGAGAAGTTCTGCACGTAGACCAGTCCCACCCCGAAAGGCGTGTTCCTTACAATGTCGAAGCTCGGGTCAAAGACGGTGGAGTTGGCTTGCATGTTCACGGTGGTCTCTTCCGTGTCCACCGTGACCCCGGCCGGGGTCTGGTCCGTAGACCTTGCCAGCAGGGTCTCCGTGACGGCCTCCGTGTCGTTCAGGTACGAGGCCGAAAACGGGATGCTTTCGGTGGAAGCGTTCGTGGCCGGGGTCTGCTGGTAGGAATTGTCGAAGGTGAAGGAGACCGAGGGGGTCCCGGGAGAGACCGGTTTCCCCGTGGTGAGGAGGAAGTTCACGGCCGCCCGGATCCACAGGTTCTCATCGTTCAACACCTCCAACTGGATCGACTCCGTCCCCTTGAGCAGAGCGAGGAACGGCGTGAGCCCAAAGGTGTGGGGAGGATAGCCCTCGGCCCCCAGGGCAAGGATCGGCTGCCAGAGGTACAGATCGCCTCCCCCTGATTGGATGTTGGGGTAGGGCTGGAGGGTGGCCACGAGAGTCCCGTTGATGAACAAGCGGAACTCCCGGAACGGAGGCTGGAGCGTATACCAGAACTCGTCGTTCCCGTTCTGCTGCTCGTAGATCTGGACGTATGCCGCGGAGACGTTGTCCGGGAAGGTGACATTGGTGAACCGGGAGACGTTGAACGGGATGGGGACGTTCACCGGGAACGCGTTCGAGGGAGTGGGGAAGTTGATGTCGCTAAAGGCCGGCACCACTACGGTGGGGTGCGCGGGCTCCGGCCCCCGGGTGAAGGTGAACCACACGCTGAGGTACGATGCGTATCCCGGGTTGAATTGTGGGCAGGTCACGAAAACGGTGGTCGGTCCCCCCTGAAGCAAGGAGTAGTACTGGGTCACGGGCAGGGTAACGCTGGTGTTCTCGTTCTCCAAGGTGTTGCCGGCCAGGATCTCCACGCCGCTCACCGTCACCGTGAAGCTGTCGTCAAAGGGGTTCGAGACGTACTGGTCGAAGAAGGTCACTGTGATCTGAGAGAAGTGGCCCACAGGGAAGATGACCGAACTGTTCGTGATGGAGCTCGTGGTGTTGTGGGAAACGTACGCGTCGAGGACGGGGACCACGACCACGCTGTGCGCGGGATGAGGTACCCGAGGTCCCCCCCGCCCCGAGTGAGAAGGTCCCGTGACCGCCAAGGACGGGGGATGACCGGGGGGAGCTTGCCCTTGGGGATGGACCGGCGTCCCACCCGTGGCGGCGGAGACCGGGAGCACCATGAGGAGGGCCACGACAACGGCGGCCACCCCCCAAAGGGCGGGGAGCGGGGGACGCGCCCATGGAGGCCGGGCCACACGGGGCCCTGGAATCCACCGGTTCGGGCTGGGAAACGACATCGCTCCAGGCGGGGCCCCACCACCCTCCGAAAAGGGGGAGACGCTCACTGGCCGACGCACGGCTCCCTCATACAAAGGCTTATCGGACCACCCCCGTTGTTTGGGGAGACGTCTCCTGGCCCACCGATGGTCCCGGGGGAATCCCTCAGATGGGTGTCGGGCGAGGTCGCCCCGGTCTGGGACCTCCCCCCACCTCCAGTGCGATGACCGAATCCCGCCTGCCGCGAAGACCGGACAGGAACTCGCCCGGGTGGGTGTTCTGGGCCGTTCTCCTCGCTTTGATCGTGGTGGGGGCAGCCTTCGCCATCCACGCCGTGGGCACCCCCTCCCCTTCGGTGACCCCTCCTCCTGGAACGGCCTGCCCCGGTACCCCCTTGACCTCCCTCGTCGGATCCCGTACGCCGATGGGCTCAGACGGGCGGCCGGGACCGTTGTACGCCGGCCCATCGCCCCGTTGGGGTCCCATGATGGCCTACGACCCCACGGATGGTTACGTGCTGCTCTTCGGGGGGTCGTCGGGCGGGAACGAGACGTGGGCCTACCAGAGCGGACACTGGACCGAACTCCATCCGAAGACCTCCCCCCCTCCCCGGTCCTTCGGGAACCTGGTCTACGACCCAGCCGCGGGCTACCTCCTTCTCTTTGGGGGGCAGACCGGGGGGCCGGGGACCGCAAGGACCCTGAACGACACCTGGACCTATGCCCACGGGAATTGGACCAACGTGACCCCGGCCCATTCGCCCTCCTCCCGACATTGGGCGAGCATGGCCTATGACAGCGGAGACCAGGAGGTGGTGCTCTTCGGAGGGGCCCACAACAACAGCCAGCAGTATCTGGGGGATACCTGGACCTATGCCCATGGCGTCTGGACGGAGGTGTCCCCGGCGCTGTCCCCCACGCCCCGGTACGGAGCGGTGTTGGTGAACGATCCCCGGGACGGAGATCTGGTCCTTTACGGGGGGGAGACCGATGCCGTCCCTGGAGGGTACTATGCCAACGACACGTGGATCTATGAGGACCAAAATTGGACCGAGCTACCGACGGAGGACACCCCCCCGGGCCGGCTCTGGGACTCCGCGTCCTTCGATTGTGCCAGTGACGCTGTGGTCGTCTTCGGTGGACAGGCGAACCATTACAAGTCCTACAATAGCACCCAGAGCGCCACCTGGGCGTTCGAGGGTGGGGTTTGGACCAATCTGACCGGGTCCTCCCCCGCTCCGCCGGCCCGGTTCGGGGCGGGCTGCGCCTACGACCCCAGCTCCGGTTCCCTCATCCTCTTCGGCGGTCTCAACGCCACGGTGGTGGGGGCCACCGTGCTTTCCGACACCTGGGCCTACGTCCCAGGCCATTGGACCGAAATCCTGGCCTAGCGGTCCGGAGCGGGAACCCCAAGACCCCCTTGGGCCTCTTCCGGGGTCTCATCGGGGGGGAGCCTCGCTCAGGTCCCCTCGCCCCCGGGACGTTCGGATCGGGTGAGGGACCACTCTAAGCTCCCGGCCCGCCGTGGGCCACCCCCAGGCCGTGCCCCCCCTTTGTGGCCGGCGGCCGACATAGTTTATCAGGAGGGAAGGTGTCGTGGGTTCCCCCCTCAGCCATGTCCTCTCCAACCAGCGCACGAACCCGTCCACCCTTCCGCGGACCGTGGGAGGCTTCATGGAGACGTTGACGGTCATCACCGAACCGTTGCTGGACCCCCATTTCGTCCAGTTCGAGGTCACAGTCCCCATCTTGGAAAGGCTCACCGGTCGCTACGAGATCCAGGTGGCTGCCCCCCGGATCACCCGCAGGGTCCAGGCCGAACTGGAGAGGCGGGGGATCCAGGCGGTGGACGGGGGAGCGTTCTTTCCTCCCTTGCGGCGCCCCCGGGACGAGATCCCCTCCTACGTGGGCTCATGGGCACGGGACGCCCTCTGGGCCTGGAACCGGCGCGACCTGGAGAGGGCCCTGGGAAGAGGGGGGGGGCTACGCGTCAACATCTCCATGACCACGGCCATTGATGCCGACGTCTGGTTCATCCAATCCCGCCCGCTCGGCTACGTGCTGGACTCGATGCGCCGGGGGATGAAAGGGATGATGGGGAACGCCCTGGGCCTGGTCCAACCGATCGTGGAGCCCCTAGACCTCGCGCATCTTCAGGCGGCCGGCCACCGGGCCAGGCTCCGATATGCCAGCACTCAGCACGTGGCGGATTGGTTCGCGGCCCACGGGCTCCCCGTGAGAGAGGTCATCCCGATGTACTATCGCCCCGTCTTCTCCCGAGGCACGAGCAACCCCAGTCGAGACTACCTGCTGACCTACCTTGGC
Source organism: Thermoplasmata archaeon (assembly GCA_021827405.1). Lineage (GTDB taxonomy): Archaea > Thermoplasmatota > Thermoplasmata > Lutacidiplasmatales > UBA184 > JAKATE01. The sequence goes on along the minus strand of JAKAVY010000007.1, from coordinate 22,747 downwards.
AAGGAGACCGACGTGGAGGCCCTCTCCGCCCTCCTGAGGACGGGGATCCCGGTCCGGATGTTCGGCTCCAAGAGCGCCGGTTGGGTGCTCCGGAAGCTCCGGCTGGACCGGTTCCCCAACGCCCGTTTCTTGGGCCATGTCACGGACCTGGAGCTGCGGGAGCTCTATTCCAATGCCCTGTTCACGGCCTTTCCCTTCACCGAGGAGCCTTTCGGCCTCATCCCCTTGGAGTCCATGGCTTGCGGGACCCCGGTGCTCACCTACGACTTCCAGGGGCCGGCAGAGACCGTCGTGGAGGGAAGGACGGGTTGGCGGACTGCCAACCCGCTGGATTTCGTCCAGCGAGCCCAGCGCCTCTGGCGGGAAGGGGTACCGGCTGCGATGACCCAAGACTGCCTCCGGCGCGCCCAGAGATACCACCTGGACACGGTCACCGCTGACTGGAGGCGCCTCCTGTCCGCCGCGGAGGCCGGGGTCGCACCTCCCATCCAACGTCCGGCCTCGAGGGGGCACCGCTTCCCCCTCCAGCTCCCGCGGCTGGTCAAACCCTTCCGCTTTCCTCAGCCTCCCATGGGGCTATCCTCGAGCGGGGGGGGCCTCCTCCCGGGCGTGGTCGGTGCCCCCGCCTCGTCGGGGCGACCGCCGGGCCCACCCCGTCCCGGCCTCTCGTCGTTTGCCCGTTCTGGCGCCTCGCGCCAGGCCGTTCCCCGGAGCCTTGGTCTGGAACCCCCTTTGGGCGTTGACCCTTTCGGCGCTCCCGACCCGGACCGGTCCCCTGCCCTGCCGAGGGCCACCGGCTCCCCGGTCGTCCCACCCGAGGAACCCCCCCGTCCCATCCCCAGGGCGACCAACATACCCCCGTGACCCGGATCCGACCGGGCCCGCCGGAAGGAGGCCTCTCCCAGGACCCCTCCCGTGGTCCAACCCCTCTTTGGCAACGGGCGGTCCCCCTGGTCGCCCTGATCTCCCCCTGAAATGCCCCTTGGCGGTGGGCCGGGGAGCGGGTCGACCGTTCCGTAGGGGGATACGTCAGCGCGCGGGTCCGTTCGCGAGGGTAGGGACAGGCGTGGAGGCTCCTTCGCAGGGCCCGGCGGGGCCTTCTCCCGAGAGCGCGGAAGTGGACGATCGGTACGAGTTCCCGGGACGGGAAGACCGAGGGTCCGGCTCGGCCACCCCGGACACGCCCGTGGGGAGCCTCTCCGGTACGCCCGGGAGGGCCTCGAGGCCGTACCCGGACCCCTCCTCACCCCTCCGGGGGTCGGTCCCCTCCCCCCCTGGCGAGCACCACTGCCATTAAGACCCTAGGAAGTTGGATGCTCTCGGCGAGGAGGTGACCATCCCTGGGGTCCGCCCATTACCGGCTGGCGGTCCATTCCCTGGGTCGGGGTACCACCTGGATGGTCCTCGGCACCTTCTCCCTCCTGTTACTGAACTTTGTGGGGCGGGTCTACGCCGCCCGGCACCTCACCCTGGCCCAGTTCGGGGACTTCAACCTGGGCCTGGCCTTCGCCGGGCTACTGGCCTTGACGGCCCTTCTCGGCCTCAATCAGGCCCTGGCCCGTACCCTGGCTGGGAACCCGGATCCCGCGGTGCGCCGGAGGCTCATCCGTTGGGCCGGTGGCGTCACCACGATCACCGGGGTGGTCTCGTCGGTCCTGGTCTTCCTCCTGGCCGGGTCGATCGCCTCCCTCTTCGATCCCGCGGGGAGCGCGGAGCTGACCCTGGTCTTCCAGATGTTCTCCGTCACGGTCGGGCTGACCCTCTTGTGTACGTTCCTCGCCGCCATCTTCCAGGGTTTCGAGGACACGGTCCCCAACGCCTGGTTGAACCAGACGGTCCAGCCCGCGTCGTTCGTGATCTTCCTCTTTGTCCTCCTGGCCCTGCACCTTTCCCTCGCCGGGGTCCTTCTCGCCTGGGTCCTGTCCAACCTGGTCACCTTTTTCGCCCTCCTTGCCTTCACCGTCTGGAGACTTCCTCGCTATCTCCCCCCCGGCCCGGTCTCCTCTGAGCTCCCGAAGGGTCTCTGGAGCCTTTCCCTGGCGCTCTGGGGAATCTCCACCCTGACCTTCGCCACCGCTTATGCAGACACCCTGGTCCTGGGGGTGCTCCGACCGGAGAGCCAGGTGGGGCTCTACTCCGCGGTGATGACCCTCGCCCGGCTCATCTTGGTAGTGGGGGCCGCCGTCACCTACATCTTTCTCCCCGTGGCCTCCCGCCTTTCCGGCCTCGGACAAGCCCAAACCTTGGGGCGGGTGTTCACCACCGCCACGCGCTGGATCATGATCGTGACGCTGCCGGTCTTCCTGGTGCTCGCCCTCCTCCCGGGCGATTCGGTCCGGGAGATCTTTGGCGTCGCCTACCTCCCGGCAGCGGGCGCGTTGGTGGTCATCACCACCGGGTCGTTCCTCTCCATCCTCTTCGGTCCGGTGAATGCGGCACTGGCCGGGTTAGGGGCCACCCGGCCGCTGCTGTTGGCCGCAGGGGTCTCCACCCTGGCGAATCTGATCCTGAGCGTAACCCTCATCCCCCTCTATGGGCTCCTGGGGGCGGCGCTCGCCTGGACTCTGGCCCGGGTCCTTTACCCGGGTTCCTCGGCCTACGCGCTCTATTCCACCTATCACATCCATCCCTTTCGTCGGTCGCTCCTTCTCCCGCTGGCCTCCGCGCTCCTGGTGGGGGTGCCCGTCTTTCTGGCCGTGCCCCTCCTCCACCTGCCGCTCTGGAGCGTCTTCCCTTCATACTTCCTCGGGCTGGGGATCACCGTGGGCGCCGTCCTGCTCACCCACTCCGCCGAGGAAGGGGACCTAGTCCTCTGCGACCTGGCCGAGGGGGTCCTCAAGAGGCCCCTCCCCCGCCTGCGCCGGCTCCTGGAGCGCTCGATCCACCCGGGGGAGCGGTTGGTCCATGGTCCCTGAACCCTTCGCCGAGCCCTCCGCTCGGAGCGAGGGGACGCGGGAGCCACCCCGGACGGCTTCTGCCCTCCGTCCCTCGGGAACCCGGCGACCCCCGAACGTCCTCGTGGTGGTCATGGATTGCGTCCGGGCCTCGGACTTCCCGGGGGGAAGGGACCCGGTCGCCATGCCCTTCGCAGAGCGCCTTCGGGCGGACTCCCTCGTCTTCCCCCGGGCGGCCAGCGTAGCTCCCTGGACCCTGCCTTCCCACGCAAGCCTGTTCACCGGCCTCTACCCCTGGGAGCACGGTTGCCACGGCCGAGGTCACCTTCACCTCGGTGGTGAGTTTCCGCGATTGGCCTCTGGTCTCCGCCGGGCGGGGTACTCCACCCTTTCCCTGTCTGCGAATCCCATCATCGGGCCGGAATATGGCCTGACCGACGGGTTCGAGGCGGCCGCGTGGGGGGAATGGTGGGAACAGGTGCATCGGCACCGGAGCGCTCCCCGTGGGGTCCGGGGGGACATCCCCGGGATGCGCCCGTCCGGTTCCACGGCCCCTCGGCGGAGGGATCGGCTGGGCCGGACCTTGAAGACCATGGCGACCCGGGTCCCCGCCATCCTTTCCCTGGGCGAGGCGCTGGGCCGTCGCCTCCGTCCGGACCCCGGTTTCCCGGTGGGGGGAATGAACCCCTGGATCGAGGACCTCCTCGCCCGGTGGTTGCACGTCCAGCCGAAGGATCGACCCACCTTCTGCTTCATCAACCTGCTCGATGCCCACGAACCGTACGTCCTGGACCCTTCGGAGAGCGCCGGATGGGCGGACTGGTGGGCGTCGATGCGGATCCCCCAGGATGTCCTGGCCCTTCTCGGGACAGCGGAGGCGATCTCCCCGGTCGATCGGGAGAGGCTTCACCGGTTGTACCGGCGTTCCCTGCGCACCTTGGACGATCGGCTCCGCCGGATCATCGAGATCTACCAGGAGGCGGGCCGATGGTCCGATACCCTCCTGGTCCTGACCAGTGACCACGGCCAGGCGTTCGGCGAGCACGGGATGGTCTGGCACGGCGTAAGGACCGACGAGGAGTTGCTCCGGGTCCCGCTATGGGTCCGGCTCCCTCAGGATGACCGGGGAGGGACCGAAGCCCAAGGGTGGGGGAGCCCCCTGGATGTCCTTCCCACGGTGCTGCAGGTGACGGGTGTCCCCTGGGAGGGGACCCCCTCCGGCCGGTCCCTGCTGAGGCTCATCGGGGAGGAGCGGGACGGCCCGCTGATCGGGTGCGGTGACGGCCTGGGGTGGAACCAGCCCTTCCTGCAGCGGTTGGCCCCCGGGCGACGCCAGCAACTGGACCAGCTCTCCATGGCCGGCTATGTGGGACAGTACAAGGTCGTGAACGAACTTCCCTCGGATCGGGTCCATCTCTTCCACTTCGGACCGGGGGGGATCGAGGAGCTTCCCTCGGGGGAACTGGAGTCTCGGGGGCTTGGGGGCACCCTCTCCCAGGTCCGCTTCGCGGGCCGTGCTCTGCTGGGTATGGTGGCCTCTGGGACGGACGAAGTGGATGAGCGACTCCGCTCCTGGGGGTATGGCTAGCCCCCTGGGATGGACCGAGGGGGTCCGAAGGACCGGGGCGGAGACCTTGCCGGAAGGTCCGCCCCGGGGGGAGCCGCTCGAGGGTTTCCGAGAATGGCTCCGGCCGCTTCTTAACGGCGGGGTCCCCGACGGGACCTCCTGAGGCTGAGAGACGTACCCCCGATGACCACCCCGGCCAACCCCAGCCCTACGACCACGGTGTAGACCATGGGAAGAGGAGGACCCATTGGGGAGGGGGAGGCCGTCACGAAGGAAGAGAGATTGCTCAGGGGGGAGGCGACGGGGCCTCGCCACGCCTGGACGGCGAAGTAGTACCGGGTCCCCGGAGTCAGGGAAGGCACCCGGAACCAGGTCTCAGGCCCGACCGAGAAGCGAGGGGTTAGAGAGCCGGGGGAGCTTCCCACGTAGAGGGTGTAGTTCGTGACCCCCGGTGCCGGTTCGGCCCAGGAGACGAGCAGGCTGGTCGTTCCTTCTTCCGACAGCACGGGACCGGAGGGGGGAGGGAGAAGGGCGGTGGGGAGGTCGTTCAAGATGCCCGTCAGGTTCCCCGTAGAGGCCCCCTGGTCTTCGAACCCAGGGGATGCCAGGAGATCCACCAGGAGCAGTTCGGGAGGGGATGCCCCGTCCAGAGGGTGGTAGGTCAAGTCCGTGAACGAACTGTTGGCGGATAGGATCACTCCAGGGGCCGCCAAGAGATAGCTTCCCGAGGTCCCGCCGACCTCCAGGGTGACCCGGTCCCAGGTGGTGACCGGACTTTCCAGGAGGAAGGGGTCCAGGCCCTTCGTGCCGTTTGGGAAGCGAAAGGTGTCGTTCCTCAAGGTGGTCTCCAAGGCCCCACTCCCCCCCACCCGCAGGGGGAGCGGGATCCGGTCGGGCCCCGGATCATTGTAGACCACCGTATTGTTGACGAAGATGGGGGGGGTGGCGTTCAAGCCCGCCAGGAACCGGGAGGATTCCACCTGGCACAGGGCGCCTCCTCCTAGGACGGGACCCACGAAGGTGTCCGAACGGAAGAGCAGCCCATGAAAGGTGTCCCCCGGCGTGCCGAAGGGGGGGGCGAGGTCGAGGGCGTTGGGCGCCGCGGTCCCCTGGATGTCCGCGCTCACGTTCTGGAAGATCGTTCCATTCCAGCTGGCGGCCCGGTCCGGGTCCAGGAGGAGGTGGCCGGTGATGTTCCAGTCCTGGAGGGTGCAGGCGGAAAGCGGGGAGAGGTCGAACTCCACCATCCCGAGCCCGGTCACATTGTCGATCCGGCAATCCGTCAGTCCTCCCAGGTTGAGGAAGTTCGGCCCCCCCCGGTCCCCGGGAAGTTGCTCGTACGGGACGGTATCCGGTCCGGCCATCAGCCGGTCCACCCAGTAGCCGGAGGCCGCTGAGCCTCCGCCCGGCGGGCGTTCCAGGTGGAGGCCGTTGGGAGCGGTATCCGCCCCGAAGAGGTTGGTCTCCTGCACGTCGACGTACCAGTGGCCCGTCCCTCCGCTGTTGTCGAAGAAGAGAGAGCCGGACCAATCTTCGGCCGGGCTGGTGGCCTGGGCATCCAGGGTGAGGTCGCAGATCCGAAGATTGTCTATGGGCTTCGGTCCTAGTACCTGGATGAAGTTCACGGTGGAGCCATTGACCGGTTCTCCCAGGGTGCTGTTGTAGCGCCCCACCGGGGTCCCGTTGTCCGCCCGAAAGTTCCCTACCGGGGCCGGAGGGAGGGACAGGACGGTGACCCCCATTCCCTGTCCCTCGATGGTGACATTGCCGTACCGGGACAGATCGAGGGTCTCGTTGATGGTGAAGGTCCCCGGGCCGAGGGACAGGGTACCGCCCCCTTCGGCCCCCAGGGTGTCATAGGCCTGGAGGATCGGGTCATGCATGTCCCCGGGCTGCGCCGCCAACTGGAGCGTGTGGTTTCCCTGGCCACAGGAAGGCGGCCCCGACCCCGGAACCGCGGCGGGCTCGCCCTTCCCCAGAGAGAAGGGCGAGGGATGACCGAAGGGAAGGGGGAGAGAAGGGGCAGCGAGGAGCCCGGCCAATGCCAAGAGGACGAGCAAGGCCCCGCCCCGGCGAGCACCGCAGCGAACCCGCATCATCGAAAAGTTACGGAGCCCCGCACTAATACATATCTCTCTGGGGGGCCCCCACTCGGTCCTTGGCCGTTCCAAGGGTGGAGGGGCCCCCGACCTTCCCCGCAGGGGGTCGGCTCCCGAGGAGAGAGGTGCATTGCGTAGTTATCTCCGTTATAGACAGTAGTTACCGTTATGGTTACGCGCACCCCGTAAGATTTGTACACCTGCGTGGTTGGGGGTCAGGGAAGGGAACCGAGAGGACGACCGCCAGGGGGAAGGGCGAGCGCCCGAAGGGCGCGAGCCCCAGGGGGGGGCACGGTGGCACACCTCACCCCGCCGATAAAACACCGGATCCGGGAGCGGACGTGACCACGCACAGGTCTTGGAGCGCCGAGGAGAAGTCGCAGATCGTGCCCGAAGGGATGTCACCTCGGGCCAACATCTCCGAGGTCTACCGTCGTCGCGGCATCAGTTCCACCGCGTACTCCGAGGGGAAGTCCAAGGCCCTCGCCGGGATGAAGCAGGGGCTGAAGACCACCCCCGGTGCCGCCGGGACCGCCCTCCGTCACGAGAACGCTCGTCTGAATAAGCTCGTGGCCGAGTACGCCCTGATCAACGACCGTCTCCTGGAGACCCTGGTGGGACACCCCCTGGGGAAGAACGACGGGGGAGCTCGTGAGGCGTCTCTCGAACGAGGGGGAGATCCGCCCGACCACGTTGGCCCGCACCTTCCACGTGGCCCGAGCCATCCTCTACTACCGGCCCCGAGCCCACCCTCACCGGCGCCTCCAGGCCGATGAGCCCCGTGCTCGGGGGCACGTTCGCCGCGTGGCGCTCGCTCATCCGAGCTTCGGGTACCGTCGGGTCTGGTCGGTCCTTCGTTGCCAGGAAGGGATGCTCATGGACCGCCCGCGTGTGCGACGGACCCTGAAGGAGGAGGGCTTGCAGAAGGAGGTCCACTTCCCTCGACCGCACCTACCGGAGACCGGGAACTTGAGCCCGCTCGAGCCGGACCAGAGGGGGTACGCCGACCTCACCTACGTCGGCACCACCGGCCTCGGCCCGGTCCCGATGATGGTGGTCCTGGAGGCCTGCGCGCGAGAGATGGTGGGGCACGAACTGCTGTGCTCCTGCGGAACGGCAGAGGCCTTCTCGTTGGTGGGGAGCGCCGCCTTGGCGCACTTTCCGAAGGGAGGCCGAGCGCCCCTCCTCAGACCCCTCGCTCAGGTGTACGAAACAGAAGGGCGCACGTCATGGCGACCGCCCCTCCTCTCCCGTTAGCCCCTTCGCTCTCTGCGGCCCAGGGCACGTGGGGCCCTGGGTCGACGGGAGATCGCGGTTGAGCCGGTGCCCTCTATCGCTCCTCCTTGAAGGGCCGATCGGAGGCCGAGACGGCAGGGTCTGGGGAGCCCCCGGCCTCCGTCCCTGTCGTGGCCGGTCCCTCCACGGCCCCGGCACTTCGCCCGTCGGAAGGCTTCCGCCTCCGACCGATCGCCACCCCAGCCAACAGGCCGGCGAAGAGGGCCACCCCTATGAGCAACCAGGGAAGCATTCCACCGTTCCCGGAGTACGCCGGGGCCGGGGCGCCGGCCGACCTGCCGCTCAATTCGGCCTGGAGCTGCGTGATGGTCGCGCTCTGTGAGGAGATCATCTGTTGGTCGCTCTGGAGCGTGCCCCGGTCCGAGGAGAGCTGGCCGTTCACGCTGGCGATGGTCTGGTTGTCCAGGGAGAGTTCGGTCTGCGCCGATTGGAGCTCCGCCTCCAGCGCTGTGTTCCCGTTCTGGGAGCCGGAGAGCTCCTGCTGGAGGGCCGCGATCTGGGCCTGTAACGAGGCGGCCTGGGTCTCCAGACTGGAGACCTGACCCGTGAGTTGGGTCACCTCCGTCTGCAGTCCCTGGACTGCGGCCCGGGCGGTGGCGAGGCTAGATTCGAGCGAACTCACCTCCTGTTGCAGGGTGTTGATGGAGGCAGCGTCCCCCTTCAACTGGGACTCCAGCGAACTGATCTGGGATTGGTCCGAGGCCAGTTCCCCGTTGAGCGTGGCAATGAGCTGGTTCGAGGCGGCCTGCTGGTTGTCGCTGTAGAAGGTGACCGTCTGGACGGTCTGTGCGCCATCGGAGGACTCCACGTATTGGACGCTGTACCACCCGTCCTGGAGGGAGGCAGTGTTCAGAGTATAGCTTCCCGACCACCCGGACTCGAGAACCGTGACCCCTTCCGGAGAGACCAGTTGGAGCACGGCGCTCGCGCCTTGCAAGGGCGTCCCCTGGAAGGTGAACGATTGGTTCCCAGAGACCACCCCGCTAGGACCGACCAAGGTCGAGGGAAGATAGGCCATGGGGTCTGTCCAGATGATGGGATTCCCGTAAGCGGAGCTACCGGCAGAGGTGAGGTAGAACGAGTACGGGAGGTGGATCGTGTTCTGCCCCTCTGCCGTGAGGGTGACGATCACCGGACCCGGCGGGAGCGGGGTGAGGTCCACCGCGACGGTCCCCTCGAACGTGGTGTTGGGGAGGAAGGTCTCAGTGAAGTACTGTCCCGGGGAGCTGCCGATGCTCACGTTCAGGGAGTTGAGGTACTTCATGTCGTGGAACGACACGTTCCCCACCAAGGCGGTGCCCGTCGGGTTCAGGTTCAAATTGTCCGTGAAGAACCCTGCCTGGGGCTCCACGTACACGATCACCGCGTTCGAAGTGAGGCCGTCGTAGGTGGCCTGGAGTTCAAAGACCTGCGTGGAGACCGGACCGTTGTTCGCGGAGTTGAGGGCATTGGTCCAATAGTAGAACTGCCCCGCCGTATCGGTCAGGTATTGGCCGATGGTGATCCCAGAGGCGAACTGGGAAGGGAAGACGAAGGGGTCGCCAGAATACACGATGTAGCTGATGTTGATCGCCACCTGCTGGACCAAGGCGTTCGTCACCGGGACCCCGTCGAGCTCCACCACCCCCAACTGGCCCAAGGTGTACGTGTCCTGGAGGTTGAGGTCATTGAACGCCGTCACTTCGGCCATCGACGTTTGCAGCCCGTACGGGGTCTCCACTCCCAGCGTCAGGGTCCCCGAGGCGGGGGGTTCCGCCACCGCGAACTGCTGGAACGCGCGCTCCGCGGAGATGGAGGGGAAGCCCGTGACGTTCACCAGGAAGTAACCATACTCGGTGGCGTTGGCGTTGATCCCCTGGGGGGCGTAGACCGGAGTGTAGTTGAATTCCCCATCGGACGTGGAGATGACCGTCCGGGTGCCCCCCCCGTACACGTTCACCCCGGTCCCGCCACTGTAGGCCGTGACGGTCACGTAATCTGCGGGAGCTCCACTCGAGGTCAGGACGGAGAAGTGGTACTCCTGCCCGGCCGTGAGCGTGGTCACCGGTTCCAATCCTCCGGACGTCTGCTCCAGCACCGCGAGGGAAGGGACCAGTAACGAGTTCTTCGCCAACTGCCCGATCGCTTCCTCCGTCACCACGGTAACGAGGGGGACCCCGAATCCCCCGAGGTAGGAAAAGCCCACCCCTGCCGGGTTGAACAGGGTGGGGAACCACCACGGCAAGTTCTGATCCTGAGGGTAGAGCTGGGAGGTGTTGAACTGCGCCCAGTCATAGGAGTCCGCGGGGCCCCAGTCCCAGCCTCTCCCGATGTTCGTCATCGGGGAGAAGGCGTTCTGGGAGAGGGCGCCGGCCTCCTGGGCGTTGTGCAGAGCATAGATGAGAGGGTTGATGTTCCCCATGAAGGGGGAGAGACCGGCCACCACCGCTTGCTCCTCCACCAGGGCCCACTCTCCCGCGGTGATCGGAGTCGCGAAGGAAGTTCCCCCGATCAAAAGGATCCAACCGCTGCCATCCCATACCGTGAGGTTGAAGGACGCCACGTTCGAGACCACCGGTTCGATCTCGGTGCCGGAACTGTAGACGTCCAACCCGTTCTGCCACCACGGCTGTTGCCAGAAGGTGGAGGAGCCGTAGCTACCCCCGCATTGGCCCCCGCAGTCCCAATAGGTGTAGCTGTAGATCCCTTGGGCCGGGGCCACCTCCATGGTGAGCCCGTCCAAGTGGGTAAGGACCCCGGTCATGGGAAAGGGATTGCCCCCGAACGAGGTGGTGATCTGTCCCCCCCCCACCGAGACCACATTCGGGACCTCGCTGGGCCTTCCCGTCTGGAGGATCGATCCGCCGTCGGTCCCAGCCCCGTCCCCGGTAGCAAAGAACTCGGTGACCCCGTGAGCGGACATCTCACTGACCAGATTCTCTTGGACCAAGACGTCAAAGGGAGAGGCAGAGAACGCGGTCTGGGTGGAATAGAACCCATGAGAATTGCTAGTGATGCTGATGGAACAGGATCCCGCCTGCGGTCCCGTAAAGACCTGGATGTAGGAGGGGAGTTGGCAGGACGAGCCAGTGCTCAGGTAGTTCGTGATGGCTGCGTAGGCGGGGTCGAAACCGGCAAGCTGGTCATTGGAGGTCGCGACCAGGACGATGTGGGCCTGGGGCGCCATCGCGGCGATGTACTCGATGTCCAGCTCTGTCTCCGTCGTCCAGCCCCACGCAAACCCATCGTTCACGCAGGAACGGAAGTTGGGGATGTTCACCCCGATCTGGGTCAACCGGGCGGTCACCTGCGGTTCGTCACTGAAGACCTGCTGGCCGAAGGTGGTGATCACCCCCTGTGGCACGCACCCCACCTCGGTGACGGCGATGGTGATCCCCTGGCCCTGGTCCGGTTCGCTCGCGATGGTGTCCAAACCGCTCCAAAGGTTGTTCGCTCCGACCACATAGGGGAGAGTCCCTGGGAAGAGGAACTGGAAGTTCCCAAAGACCCCGCCTAGTGGAGCCCAGGTGAAATTTCCGTAGCTGATGTTGAGCGCGGCCCGGTTGCTGATGGCCGGGGAGTTCGATAGCGCGTTCAAGGAATCGTTAGCGGCAAGGGCCGTGACATTGGCCCCGTATTGCACGATCTGGTTAGGGACCAGGGCCCCGTCCAGGCCGGCGACACCGCTCACGAGCTGGCTGATGTAGTTCGGCAGGAGCAAAGGGGCGGTGTTAACGAAGACCGTGGTGGCATTTCCCCCGGGCGCCTGAAGCGGCTCTGCCTGGAGGGTGGTGTGGAAGGCCTGCTCCATCTGGAGCGGGGTCCCGAGGAGATTCAGGTTCAACTGATCCGGGTAGGTCTGCACGGTGAGGCCGAAGGATTGGAAGTAGGACGCGACCTGATCGTAGGTCTGGGTGGGGACGCCAAAGACACTTCCGATCTGTCCCGGGGTCAGGTACTGTCGGAAGAATTGACTGCCCACCGTCTGCACGTCATTGGCGTACTGGCCGATACCCGATTTGAAGTTCAGGAAGACCGAAATGGTAGCGTTGCTCCCCGTCACACTGTTTGAACTGCTTCCGACGGCAGGGAGAGTGTTGGCCCCCTGGACGGAGACCAGGCGAGCCGTGGAGGACTGGGCCGGGGACGGCGAGGCCAAGGCCGATCCGGGCAGTACGGCCAGGGTGGCCCCCCCAATCATGATTGCCGCGACCAGTATGCTGATCCAGGCCGATTTCATTTCGCTCATTTCCGTTCCCTCAGTTCTTATCTCTCTTCGATCATCCTAACGGTCAGCCTTGGCACGGATGCTTCTCTGGAACACCGGCCCCGGACAACCCTATCCCGAGGAGTGCTGCCCCTCCATCCGGTGGACGATCGACGAGAAGGAATGATGCCCTACAACCGTCGCGGTTTCCCGGGGGGGGACGTGCCTTCCCCACCGGGAGCGCGAGGCCGGGACCGGGCCCTTCGATCGGAAGAACGGCATCGAAAACGATGGGAAGCGCTTCAGAGACCACCAGAAGGGCGTGGGCTAAGGGAGCGGATGGCCCAAGGCCGACCTCCGTTCCGGGCATCGACAGAAATGTTCGCTCCCCTTCCGGCCATGACCGGGCCTCTAACCTCAACGCGGCCTCCCGCCGGTGCTCCGAGCCGGACAAGCCCGCAGGAGAGGGGGCTCCGGGGAGGAACCTGGGTCCGGCACACGCGGGCGGAGGAAGGGACGGCCGACCCCCTGAATCCAGGGGGCTCTCCGCTTCGGATTCGCCCTTCCCCACTTTCCCCCCATCCCGCGCGATCGTCAGTCCTCTATGCCTGGAATTAATACGCACTTACACACACTTACATTAGCATCGGACCCATAGTGCGACGTCATTAGACACGTTTTCCCCCTATAAGTCGTTTCGCACGGGACTCATTACGATTCGTGCCCGATGCATCCTTTAGAGCACCCCTGCTCCGGTTTGCTTTCTCGTAGCTCGAAGGACCCCTTGAGGCTGGGGACCTTTCCTCCCCCCTCCCGGTACAGCCCAGCTCTCTCTGAGCTCTCGACATGTCTCGCCTCCGGGAGGGGCCGGGGGGAGGGGAATGGCACCCTGACCGGGGGGCCACCGGGGGAGACGACTAGAAGGAGCACGGGCCCCCCAATCGGCAGGAGAAGGCGGTCCACGGGGCCCGGTCCGGGTCCCCCTCCTTGGCTTGCCTGAGGACGGGGAGACCCAAGGCTTCCTGGGAGGCGGCCCGGATCTCCAAGAGGTCTCGGGGTCTGAAAGGTCAGGGAAAGGCCCCGAACCCCTAACCCCTTGGCGGGGGCACGTCCGAACCCGTCCGCCTCTATGGCCTCCCGCCCAGCCACTATTGTATCTCCGCCGAGCTCATGCTGGCCTTCAAGGGGATCCTCTTTCAGCGCGCCTATGCCCCGTACCACTACCGGAGGGAGTTCCGGCGACTGAGCGGCCAGGGCTACGTCCCGTCGCTCTTCCAAGATGGACGGACCTTTCCCTGGCACGCCATCCCGGATCCTCTGAAGGGTCTCCCCCCTCCCCTGGTGCCTATCCCGGGGCGGAAAAGCGCCTCTTCGGTACCTTGGGGCCCGGTTCTGGCGAGGGCGCGAGAAGTTCGAAGGCGACCCCCCGAGCCCCCATTTGAACTACCGGGAGTTCGAATACCCCCTCCCACGCTCACTAGGGCAAGCGACCGCGGCGTTCCACCCGCGGGGAGGATGCGAAGGAATGGTTCGCGGTCGAGGGCTGTCGCAGCCGGCTCCCCACCGGCCGCCACTACTTTTTGACCGCGTGACGGAGCTGTTTCAGCAGAGGGGCCACTTGTTCGTACCTTGCCATCGTCTCGAGATACTCCCAATCGAGCCTCCCTCGCTTCGCGAGTCTGACGGCCTGTCCGAAGAACTCGTCGGATCGCTGTCGACGTGCTCGGATCAAGCGTCGAATCATGAGCGGTTCCACGGCGCTTACGAGGACCGGACCGTAGGGGGTCTCGAGGCGGCGGGGGGGAAGGCCTGAACGGTCTCCCGCTCCCACGATGTCGACCAGTCCAATAGCCTCCTTGAACCAGTACACACGATGACTTCGCCCCTCCAGTTGTCGAAACTTCCAACGGCGAAGGACCGGAGGGATTCGCTCCTTGCGTCCCACCAGGTCCACATCCTGAGAAATGTAATCCGACGAGGAGAGATAGATCTCGATGGCGGAACCTCCGACAATTTCCACCTCGGCCCGGGACTCCTTCGTGAGAAGGGCGCCGAACCAGGCGATGCGGTCCTCGGGCCTAGGCGCCGAGGCGATGATCCTGTCGAACTCTTCCGCGTTCATGTCCCCGGCTGGGTCTCATCCCGCACTCAATGAGCAACTCATCCTTCTCTTCGCGGATCCGTGCTTCGTCGTGGGCCAAACGATCCCGGAGAAAGGCGCGAAGTAACGCGCTCGCGAGCACCCATCCCTCCGGGGATCGCTGGGTCAGGCCGTCCAGTTCCTTGAGGATCTTGAGGACCTGAATGGGTTCCGCTCCTACCGTCCGGGCAATTCGGTACGCAGACTGGGGTCGAGGGGTCGTCGCCAGCTGCGCGAGTACCCTTGCTCGGGTTTCGCTCCCAAAGAGCGGATCCATGGCACGTAGACGGCTCGCGTGGTATTATACGTTTTGTATATGGCCCTGGCACACTTCCCACTGGGAGATTGCGCTATGTGGGTACAACGGGTCGTCCCCCCCCGGTACGAGAGGTGGGCGTCAGTGACTCGGTCCCCCCGGTCCCCTCAGACCGCCCCGGGGTTCACCTCCGGTGCTCGTCGCGCGACGCCCCCCCCTGGAGCCTCGAGGCGCGCCCCTTCTTCCCCCCCCGGCTTCGGGTTTCCTCACCCGGAGCTCCCGAGGGAGTTCCGCGATGGGTCCCTTCGTCAGGGCCTCGTGGTCCCACGCCAGAAGGGGCGGGCCCCCTTTCTCGTGGACTAGGATGTCACCCATCCCGACCCCGGCGCCCGGACTGTTGACACGCTCACGCCGCTCTACCGAGCCCGAAAAGCCCGCTCAGGAACACCCCCCGGTGGGTTATCCCCATTCAACCGGGCGGCCAGGACCGTGCGCTTCCTCCCGGAGAGTGGAGAGGCCATCGAGGGCCTCCCACCTGTTCGGGCCGCCGTCGAAGAGCCCGACAGGCGTGTCCGGCCCTTCGTCGTGCCCGGGGAACGCACCGCGCTGGGAAGGGGATCCGCCGGGCCTATCCCAGGGCAGAGGGAAATAGGCCGAGCCCATCCTGGGACCCGGGTGGACCCGCTTGACCGAAAGCACTCCCATTGAACTGCGCGTGGAACTCTATTCGGACGGGGACCTTCCTCCGGCGGCGCGGGAGCACATCGCGTCCCTCCTGGCCCGCCGCTGGCCGTTGGCGTGGGAGGTGGACGCCCCGGAGCGACCCTCCCAGGAGTACCCGATCCGTTATCGGGCCGTGGTGCCGCTCCCTTCGGGTTCCACTCCAGAGAACCTGCACCGGCAATTGGAGCTGGACATCCAGGCGGCGGCCCTCACTTACCCGCTCCGGTTGCGCACCCGGTGGTCGTTCCCGCAATCCCCCAACCACCAGGAGATCTACGAGGTGCACTGGTCCCCCCACCCTCGCTGATGCGCCCTCGGGGGAGACGCCGCGTGGGCCCGACCTCCGTCTGAGCCTCCGGGCCGCGCGAAGGCCCCGCCCAGGCCCCGCATCGGTGCTTGGACCCTTTCCCAAGTTGCCCTGGACGTCATCCTGAGGTACGCCGGCCCGCCGATGGCTAGGGACCGACCCCCTTCTTTCCGGAGCGCAGTACGCCCGGGCCCGCTGCCCGGTCGGCGTAGCCCTTAAAGTCTCGGACCATCGTGGGTGGGGTCATGCGTTTCCGGTTTCGTCGGGGGCTATCGTTCAGCTTGCCTCTCGTCGCGGCGGTCGCCGTCCTTCTGAGCCTCGGCCCCGTCGGGGCGATCCCCGCCTCTGGGAGTGGGTACAACCTCACATTCTCTCAGGCGGCCGGCGGCGTCTCCAACCCCAACGTGGACCTGGTGGCCCTTTCCAGCCAGGACCCGGGGGGAAGCAACATCACCATCTCCTACACGGTAAGCGGGACCTTAGAGCTCAACGGGACCTCGGACCCCGGGTATGGCTATCTGCTCTTCTTCGGGGGGACCACGCAGTCCAACTCCAGTGCGGTCGTGACCTTCGGGAACAACACTACGGCCGGGACCCTCCTGTACTCGAGCTCGAATGGAGTGGGCGTCCTTGCCCTCTTCTTCGTCTTGAGCAACGGGGGATCGACGATGACCTTCTCTTTGGCGAAGGCGGTGGTGGGACCCGCCTCCACGTTCTCCCTCAATGCCGAAGCCATCTACCATTCCTCCTCGGCGTATGTCTTCAGCTTCCTGGGGAGCGCCTACCAGGGCTCCGGGGGAGGAGGATGCTCCTCTACGGGTGGATGCACGCCGGCGCCGTCCGGAGGCGGGTCTTCGTCCCCGGGGAATTTCCTGCTCTATGTAGGCATCATCGCCCTGGTCGTGGTCGCTGTGGCCGTGGTCGCGGTGGTCCTGATCCTGCGTCGCTCCAACCGCCCCCCGGGCCTGGCCGGACCCGGCGGCTGGTACCCGGGTGGGCCGATGCCTCCTCCACCCCCTCCCCCCCAGGCCATGCCTCCCCCGCCCCCTCCGGCGACGCCCTAATCCCTACGAGCGCGGGACGCTTCCGGCGGGGTCTGGAGACGCTTCTGGCCGATTCCCGGCCGTACGGGTGAGGGATTCTCCCTTCCCCCCGTTCGTCGCAAGGCAGAAGGCCCGATCCGCTCTCCCCCTCCCGGCTAGCATGTCGACGAAATTCCTGGGAGCCCGGCTCTACAGCCTCGCCTTCCTGCTTGCCTTCGCCCTCAGCCTCGTCATGCTGTCCACGGACAACAACCTCAGGACCGATTTCGGGACCGTCACCAGCGGCTACTACCTCCACTGGTACGTCGTCCTGGTCGCCGGCTTGGCGGACCTCGCCGGAGCGATCCTCTTGGCGACCTTGGCGACGCGCCGGGCCATCCTGGGAGGGGTGGTAGGGTCCGGCCTGCTGGCCCTCGTCTTCGTGGGGGACATCTTCACGTACAGTCAGGTCGGCTTCAGTTCGGCGACGTCCTTCGCGGACTATCTCTTCGGGATCAACTATTACGGCGGGAATATTCGGTACCTCTATGACGTGCTCCTGGCGGTCTACATCGGCACGTTCCTGGCTGGCGTAATCCTCTACTGGAAGACCCGGGAGCCGGCTTCCGGGGGGAAGCCTTCCCCGCCCGCCGGATCGGCTTAAGGTCCGCAGAAGGGAAGGGGCCAGCCCCTTCCCGGTCCGCGGCGCGGCTGGCCAACACCGTCCTTGCCCGCCCTCATGGGAGCGGCGCCCGAAGACCCAGAACGCGAAGCTCTCCCAGGACGTAGGTGGGCCCCCCACCCGGGAGGGGGCCGGGCGCAGGGAAGGGCATCGCTGGGCCGCCCCACCGCGCAACGGAAAGCAGATGACTTGATCCCCGGAGGTCCGGCGCATGCCGCGACGGAACGCTGACCCGCTGGACCGGTGGCTCGCCACCAAGGCCCGACGGAACTGCCTTCCGCAGACCCTCCGCCGATACCGTCGCATCGGAGAACGGGCGATCGTGGCGCTACGGGCACGTGGGCGACCGTCGAACCCGCGGTCCTGGACCCTCTCCGACGGGCTCTTCCTCAAGGAGCATTTCCACCGGGACTCCTGGACCCTGGGCATCCTCTCGGACCTGGCCACCTTCTATGGGAATCCCTCCCTCCGGGAGGCGGGCATTCCCCCCAAGGGTTCACCGAAGAAGGTGCGATGGCTCTCCCGCGAGGAAGCGGAGGCCGTGGTCCGGGTCACGGCCGATGACCCCGCCTTGGCCCTGATCGTGCTCCTGGGCCTAGGGCAAGGCCTCCGAAGGGTGGAGTGGAAGCGCCTCCGGGTGGATGACGTCAACCTGGAGGAGCGGCGGATGCTGGTGCGGGGGAAGGGGAGATCCACCCCCAAGCTCGTCTGGAGCCCGCTCCACCCGTCCTTTCCGGAGGTCTTTCTCCGATTCCTGGCACACCGTCAGAGGATCGTCGAGCGCTTCCGTCGGACCTCTCCGGTAGGCCCGGTCCCTCCCGAGGTCTTCCTCCACCGGTACCGGCGGGGGCTCAGAGGATACAGTGACCAGGGAATGGACCTCCTCGTGGCCCGCATCGAGCGGAAGCTCCGGGAGGCCGGAGTGGACCTTCATCTCAGTTCCCACATGTTCCGCCGCACCGGGGCGACCCTCCTGGAGGAGGCGCTCCTGCGCGAACCCGAAGGACCCGTCGACGGGGTGTACCGGGTGGTGCAAGGTTTCCTGCGGCACGAGAACATCGCCACCACCATGCGCTACCTGGAGGCCAATCCCCGGCGACAGCGGGATGCCTTGGAGCGCTACCGTCGGCTGCTTCCCTGGCCCGACCTGCCCGCCCGGGCTAAAGCCACAGCGTCCGACGTTCCTGCCAACGACCCAGGCCGGTCTGGCCCTGTCCTGGACTCACCCTCGGGGACCCTCCCCCACGACCCGTCATCGCGCACCGGACCGTCGGCTCCTTTCCCGGAGCGCATGGGCCCGGCCCCAGCCACCAACCTCCCCGGCTCGTCAAGAGCTCTCGGGCGGAAGCCCTAGGACGGGGGTCCTGTCGAGGGGTTGAAGGGCTTTCGCTCGGGTCCCTTTGGCCTCCAGGTACGGTGGCCCTCCTCTTCTTGTATCCGCGTGCCCAGACGGAAGCGGGCGGCGGGGTTCGGGAAGGGTAACGGTCCGGTGGGAGAGCCTTCCCGACCTCTCCCTGTCATGATCGGGGCGATCGAAGGGCGGTAAGGGACTCCCCGCCGGCTCCAGTTCAGATGAAGGCCTGCTCCTGAGCGGCGGAGCGAGCGCAAGGGAGTGGGCGAGGCAAGAGAAGCGATGGGTCCCAGACCTCACATCCCCACCGGACCGCGGACCGGGGATCTCCCGGGTCGAAAGGTTGGGCCGCTACGGAGCTGCGGTGGACGGACCTCCCTCCGGGCGCGGAGGCCGAGCAGAAGGACATGGGGCCGAGCTCGGGGTTGGGGGAAGGACCTTCCTGTCCCCCTCAGGGTTCCGCGGACGGGCCTCTCAGCATGAACGTGGTCCTGACGTTCGAAGCCTTTCCATAGCTCCTTTCGGTCGTTGCCAACCCGAGGCTCTTGGCCCTGTCGACCAGTTCAGCGAATCCCTGGGGCGTTAGGAAGGCACTCCCCCCGGAGGGTGGCATCCTCCAAGATAGGCCATAAAGCGCGACCGCACGGGGCCCGCCCATGGAAACGGTCCACAGGTCGAGAGAGAACATGGGGTCCGCCCAGGCGACGAGGAGTACTGACCCGCCCCGGAGACCGGCCTGGACCCCTCTGGACGTGATTCGAACCGAAACGATGGTCCGCTGTGCCCGATCCCGGGTCCAGAGGGAAGCCGCTAGACCCAAGACCATCAAGAGCGTCCCAGTGGCCTCGACCCCAAGTGCGGGAAGGAGGAGGTCCGCCGGCCAGTAGAAGAGCCCGAAGAGAAGCAACCAGAGGCCCAGCACGGCGCAGGCCAGGGTTCCCACAAAGGCGGCCCTTGCGGCCCGCTTTTGCCGTCCCACGTCTCCGTCGGGCCTCCGGCAAAGCTCTTCCGTCTCCGGGAGGGACACGGAGCGCGGGGGCATGACCGAACTATAGTTCACTCCCGTTATTTGGCGGGTGGGGCCCCCAAGGCAAGGCTTGCCTTTGGGGCATCTTGACCCACGGGCCCTGTTCCAGACCCGTCAGCGGGTACGGCCGACAGCGTCCCTTCGCTAACTGTCGCTTATCGATGGAAGGTCTCCGATCCTCGCGGGGGATCGCCATTTGCGGTCTCTTTGGCCCCGCAGGCTCCGCGCTCCAGGGCAGGGCGGGCCACCACCCTGGATCGACCCGAGATTCCCATTCCCCCCTCTTCCCACAGAAAGGGGCTCTTGCATCGCTATGAAAGGTCTAGGGCGAACAGCCGTCAGGCATCGTACGGGGGGGCTATAAGTAGAGACGGGGGTCTGACCCGTCTCATGAAGCACTATGGATTTGTCGAGAAGGATGTGGAACCCGCGGCTGTCTTTGCTCATCTCAAGCAATTCATGGTTGAGAATGGCTTCCAAGTCAACAACGAGTCATCCCGGTCGAACTTCTGGGAGCTACATGCGAGCAAGAAGAACGCCATCCGGGTCGCTCTCGGAGCTGTCCGCGACGCCGACGCCGTGGTCGCCGGAACTCGAGGGAAGTTCGAGGTCCAGTTCAAGTTGGGGGTCTGGGGGAAGGACTTGGCCATTCCCGTAGTGGAAGGGGTGGCCACGCTCGGGGCAGCCTCTGCCATCGACCTGCACGAGGAACATCTGCTCGAGGACAAGATGTGGAGGAGCTTGGTTCACTCGATCGACCCGAAGCTCCAGATCTGTGGGCAGTGCGGCGTGATCTTCCAATCCCCGGCGGACCTCCAGGCACACCAGAAGGTGGAGGCCCAGCAGCTCCAGTCCCAGATGGGGATGGCCAATCCGATGATGATGGGGATGTTAGGGATGGGGATGATGGGCATGGGCATGATGTGGATCTGAGCCGCCCACGCCGGCTGGAGTCTTCCGGGGGTCTCGTTCCGGTGCGGGAGCCCCGGTCCCGGGCACAACGAATCTTGTGCCCACCGTTCGCCCCGGCCGCTCTCGAGGAGGGAAGTATCCCGGAGGGGCGGATCGGCCGGGCGCACACATAAGTAGGGCGGTCCGCTGACGACCTCAGTGAAGGTTTCCCCCTCGATACACCGCTGGGTCACAGGTCCCAAGGCCGACCCGAGCGTCCGTTTCCGGTATTGGACCGAAGTGGAGGGGCTTGCTCCCAAGGACCCTCGTGCCAAGAGGGCCCGGGACGCGATCGGTCGCGAAGGGTGGGCGGCAAGCCTCCTCTCCTGGCAGTTTCCCGACGGGCGCTGGGCGGCTCCGGGGGATTCCGGCGAGTGGCTCTACAATCCCAAGTACATCGTCACCAACTGGATCTCCATTGTCCTCGCGGACCTCGGGATGACCAAGGCCGATGAGAGGGTCCAACGGGCCGCGGAGCTCCTGATGAACCGCTGGAGCCAGCCCGGAGGGGACCTTTCCGGGCAGAGCGGGGAGATCTGCGTCACCGGCAATGCCGTTCGCACGCTCGTCCGGTTCGGGTACTTGGACCATCCGGTGGTCCAGGGGTCTATCGACTGGATCCTCCGCACGCAAAAGCCGGACGGAGGCTGGCACTGCTTCCCCTCCAAGACCGGAACGCTGGACGGATGGGAGGGGCTCGCGGCCCTGGCGGAGGTGCCCGAGGAGGCCCGGACCCCGGCCATGCGCTCCAGCATCGAGCGGGGGGCGGAGTTCTACCTTTCTCGACGTCTCATGGACGAGGGCCGGGTCCGCTACCCGCCCTGGTTCCGGATCCACTATCCCAACCACTACTACTACGACGTCCTGGTCGGGCTTCGAGTGCTCACCCGCCTCGGCTACGGCTCTGATCCCCGGCTCCGAGCCGCGCTCCGCTGGTTAGTGTCCAAGAGGCGTCCGGACGGGACCTGGGCATTGGACGCCGACCACCCGGACCTGGACCCGCGAGAGGGTGGTTACACCATACCGTTCCCGAGGTTCCCGCTCCGCCTCGAGCCGCCCGGGGAACCCAGCCGGTGGGCCACCGTTGAGGCGCTGTCCGTTCTTGCCCGCTGCCCGGCTCGCTAGCGGCCTGGCTGGGACGGTCGCTGAGGCTACACTCCGAGTTTGCTCCACGGGCTTGTCCGCTTCTCGGCCGCGCGCCCGGGCAGGACGGTAGGCGGTTGGGCCAAGGAAGAGGGGCGAGTCTGTTGACGAGTTTCCCATTGACCTGGCAGATCGGGATGGACGTGATCGGGATACGCGCTCTTCGAAGCCGACCCAGTAGATCCCTCCCTAGCAGGGTGTTCATGCCCGCAAACCCTGGCCAGAGCCTGCGGGGGGGAGTGGACCACGCAGGGACGCACACCTCTACCGGCCGGAGGAATGCGGGAGGTACTCGCGGTGAGCTCGCTTACTGACCCCCTCCTTCCGCATTCTGCCTTGCCAAAGCCGAGAACGGCCTGTCTGGTCTGGCGCTTCACGGACTCAAGGGTGTGTCGAGCGGCTCTGCAAGCGCCGGCCCTGAGCCGCTGAACCCCTCCGATAGGCTGTCCTCCCCGAACCTCCGCCACACTCCCGGCGGAGCGGACGCCGACCTGAGGTCCCCGAGCCTCGAGCCGTCCTGGCTTTCTTCCCGCTGGCAGGCACGTGGGTCCGTCAGTCAGGCGTAACATTCTTTAAATACATATTCCGCTTTTGTAGGATGATGCCGTTCACCTATATCGACGTGTTGGACACGTTGTTCGGGGAACGGTGCTTCACCACTCGGGAGTTCGCTCAACGGGCCGGCACCCCACGCGCGGCAAAGGTCCTGAGCGAACTCAAGCACCGCGGGCTCGTGCAACGGGTGGCGAGAGGGAAGTACCGTTGTCTCAAGCCGAGCGAACGGCCCGATCTTCGGGAGGCAGAGTGGCATCGAGTTCGCGCTGTTGTCCTGGCCGGCCCGGAACCGAAGGCCTGGACCGGGGCAACCGCGTTGGAACTCTGGACCGGGGGCCGATACCGGATCTCTCCCTCCCTCTACTCTCGGGTCTTCTACCTGGCGGTCCCCCGTACCCGAAGGAAGGAGTGGCTTCGTTACCTTTCCCTGCACAGGGTCGCCACCAGCTCCAAGAAGCGAATTGGAGCCCGGGTCGAACTGTCGACGGTTGACCGATTGGAGCCGGTTTCGATAGACGGAGAATCTGTGATCGGCAGGAACGAGGTCG